>JBCCYI010000074.1:0-18583 GCA_039189975.1 Pseudomonadota bacterium | reverse complement strand
TACGAGCTCGATACGATCAAGTCCGCCCGCGGCGAAGACCGCTTCCGCCGCCTCTGGGAAGAGCTGACCGCGCTCGGCTCGCTCAAGAGCTCCGAGCAGCGCCGCCTGGCCTCGGCGCTCACCGTCTGGTCGCAGGCGGTGCAGCAGGCGACCTATGTCGGGACAGTAGTGCTCGGGGCCTATCTCGTCTTTGCCGGGGCCTTCACCGTCGGCACGATCATCGCGGTAGGTCTCCTGACGGGGCGGACGCTGGCGCCGCTCACGCAGCTTGCCGCGACGATGGCGCGGTGGTCCAACGTCAAGACGGCGCTCGCAGGGCTCGACGCCATCGCCGAGGCGCCGCAGGACAAGGCCGAGGGGCGCAGCTATCTGCGGCGCGGCCGCATCCGGGGCGCCTATGAGCTGCGCGGTGTGGGCTATGCCTATGGCGACGGCGCGCCGGTGCTCGACATCTCCGGGATTGCGATCACGCCGGGGCAGACGGTGGCTGTCCTCGGGGCGAACGGGTCGGGTAAGTCGACGCTGCTCAAGGTCCTCTCGGGGCTCTACGCGCCGACCAGCGGGCGCGTTCTCGTCGACGGGGTCGAGATGGGACAGATCGAGCCGCGGGACGTGCGCCGCTCCATCGGCTGGCTCGGGCAGGATGTGCGGCTCTTTGCCGGGACGCTACGCGACAATCTCAACCTGCACCTGCTCGAACACGACGAGGGGCGTCTGTTGGCCGCGCTCGACTTTGCCGGGCTCGGGCCCTTTGTGCGCGGCCACCCGATGGGGCTCGACCTGCCGGTGCTCGACGCGGGCGAGGGGCTGTCGGTGGGTCAGCGGCAATCCATCGGCTGGGCGCGGCTCTGGCTGCAGGACGCGCCGGTGGTGCTTCTCGACGAGCCGACGGCGGCGTTCGATCAGGCGCTGGAGACCGCGCTCATCAGCCGGTTGCAGCGCTGGCTCGACGGGCGCACCGCCGTGGTGGCGACGCACCGGATGCCGATCGTCGCGCTGGCGGACCGCGTCGTGGTGCTGCAAAACGGCCGGGTCGCAGTCGATGGGCCGCAAGCGGAGGTGCTGGCGCATCTCTCCGGCGGCGCCACGGGGGGCGCTCGTGCGACGCCCCGCCCCGTCGTCGTGCAGGGAGGCCGCGCGGCCGGCGCTGGCGCATGACCGATCTGGCGAACAAGGGAACCGGCCCGCGCGGCGGCGCGGCGCGGTGGTCCGAGCGCCTTGCAACGCTGGCGGACAAGGCGCTGCTGGCCGTGGTCGAAGCTGTGGCGGACCGGGCTGCCCAAGCGACCCGCCGCGCCGCCGGGGCCCAGGATCCCGCTCGCCCGGCGCTCCCTGAGCGTCGTCTCCGGGGGCAGGCGCCTGTTGCCCTCGCGCGCGACGCCGCGCGGGCCTTACAGGGCACTGTGCACGACGTCGCCGGGTGGCTCGCGCGCCTGAGTCTCGGCGCCGGGTCCTGGGCCGCGCGGGTCTTTGCGCGGGCATGGCAGGGCATTCGCCAGAGGCATCGGTCGCTTTGGGCTCGACCACTGCGCTCCACCCGCAGCGAGCCCGTTGCATCGGCCCGTGTGTCTGCCGAGATTGGGGGTGACGGCGCAGGTGACCCACGTGTCCGCGCCATGCCTGTGGGTGTGCCGAACCTTCTGCCCGAAGGAGCGCCGCGCGCGTTCGCGGTGGGGTCGGCGGACGGTGCGCCCCGGACGTCACGAGGAGCGCCGGAGAGGCACATGGGTGCCGCAGCACCGGTCGCGGCGCCGTGGACGCGCGCGTTCAGCGGGTTTGGCTTCGGGCGTTCAGCGGTGGCGCGGTCGGGCGCGGGCCAGAGGAAGCGGGACGGCCTTCCGTCGCTTGAGGCGCAGCTATCGCAGCGGGCCGAGCGCCCGTCGCAGGTGGTCTGGCTCGTCTGCGGCGCGCTTGCGACATTCCTGGGGTGGGCGGCCTTTGCGCCGGTGTCGGAGATCGTCCGGGCAGAGGGCGAGTTTGTCTCCTCTTCGCGGCCCCAGATCATCCAGAACCTCGAAGGCGGGATCCTGGCCGAGCTGATGGTTGGGGAAGGGGACGTCGTCGAGCCGGGGGACACGCTGGCGCGGCTCCATGGCACCGCGTTTCAGACCAACGTGGACGATCTGGCCGACCAGATCGCCGCGCTGGAGATCCGGCGGCTGCGGCTCGAGGCCGAGATGGCCGGTCTCTACGACGTGGTGCTGCCCGAGACGCTTGTCGCGCAGATGCCGCAGATCGCCACCTCGGAACGGGCGTTGCTGGCGGCGCGGCAGGCCGACTATGTGGCGCGGACCGATGGCGCGCGCGCGATCCTGGCGCAGGCCGAAGAGGAGCGCGCGATCCTGGAGGAGCTCTGGGCGGAGCGTGTGGTCGCGCTGATCGAGGTCACGCGGGCGCGCAAGGCGCATTCGGACGCGCGGGCGCAGCTAGACGAGATCATGACTCAGGCGGAGCTTGAGCGGGCGGCGGAGTTTTCGGAGACGCTGAAGGAGCTCTCGACCCTGGGTCAGCGGCTGAAGCTGTCGCAGGACCAGCTGGCGCGCACGGTGCTCACCTCTCCCCTGCGCGGGACGGTCAACAAGCTGACGATCACGACGATCGGGGGCGTGGTGCGGCCGGGCGAGGAGATCCTGCAGATCGTGCCGCTGGGCGAGGAACTCTATGTGGAGGCGCGGGTCAACCCGCGCGACATTGGCCACATCGCTGTGGGGCAGGCGGCGACGATCAAGCTGACGGCCTATGATTTCACGATCTACGGCTCCTTGTCCGGCACGGTGCGGTTCGTGTCTGCTGATACATTTCGCGATGAGCGGCGCCCGGACGCGGGTCCGCATTACCGGGTGACCGTGGCTGTGGATCGGGGGGTGTTGACGGCGCGCCAGTCAGGGATCGCGATGCGTCCGGGCATGCAAGCGGAGGTCGAGCTGCACACCGGGGCAAAGACGGTGCTGCAATATCTCACCCGTCCGCTGCACAAGGCCAGAGAGGCCTTGCGCGAACCCTAGGAGGTGTGATCCCGCCCGGGCGCGAGGACCTCGTGCCTGACGGCACATCGGCCCACCCGCCCGGGCGATCCCCTCTGCCGGGGTGCCGCGGAGACGGCAAGGCAGATCAGTCGACAGGCAAACCGCTTGGGACGTGTGCGGGGCGGCCAAGGGGACGGGTCTCGGCGCTGTCGCCTGTGAGGGCGTTCAGGAAGGCAACGAGCGCGTCGATCTCGACGTCCGTGCGGGCAGGCAGCATGATGTCGCGCGCACGGGCGTGCCGCTCGGATTCGCGACGGTCCTGCTGCACGACGAAGTCGATGGCGCTGACCCAGGGCACGGAGGGTAAGGCAGCGTCGGCCGGCGTCCAGGCCGTCCGGGCGTTAGGGGGATTGAGGTGATGCCGGATCATCCGTTCGAGCGTGGGATAGGCGCCATTGTGGCCATAGGGGCCCGTCAGGGCGACGTTGCGCAAGGACGGCGTGCGGAAGCGATAGGCGTCCTCCAAGCGGTTGGATTCGGCCATGCGCCCCACGTCGCGGACGATCGGGTCCCATTGGCGTGTGCGGCCGGGGCCGAATTGCGGAAGGCCCAGGGCACGGAACCGATGGTCTGTGAGCAGGGCTCCGGCATGGCAAGAGGCGCAGCCGGCCTCGCCGTAGAAGAGGCGCATTCCTGCGATGGCCTCGGAAGAGAGAGCGGCATGATTACCCTGGAGGTAGCGGTCGAACGGGCTGTCGTGGTTGCGCCATTCGGCCCGGATGAAGTGGGACATCGCCGTCGCGATCTCGACGATGCCGACATCGCTCGGGTGCTCGACGCCCACGAACGCCGCGACGAAGGCGTCGCCATAGGCGGGTAGGCTGCGCACGCGCTTGGCCAGGATCGGCCAGGCGAGGTCGATCCGGTCGTGGATCGCACCGGCGATCTTGTTCTCGCGCGGGTTGCCCGCCATCTCGAACTGCGCGGTGAGGGGAAAGAGGGCCTGGGCGGCGACAATGTCGGGCAGGCCCTGGGGCAACCACTCCTGGGCGGGGCTGTTGAAGCCGTTGCCATAGAGGTCGGACACCTCGAGGCGGCCATCGTGAAAGAGCGTTGTGACGCTGCGATGGCCGAGGTTCCAGAGCGCCGGTGCGTTGCGCGGGATGCGCTTGGGGATCCGGCTGTCGCCCGTGCCCGCGGTGCGCTCGGGGCCGACGCCGATGCCGCCCTCGCCGATGCCAAGGGAGAGACCGTCGGTGCCGGCGTGGTCGTGGTGATGGCAGGTGCCGCAGGAGATGTTGCGGTTGCCCGACAGGATCTTGTCGTAAAAGAGGAGCTGCCCGATCTTGGCCTTGGCGGGGTCGACAGGCAGAAAGTCCGCGTCCGTCAGCGGGTCCGGCAGCGCCGTTTCGGCATGGCTTGCACCGGCGGGCAGGGCGGCTAGGCTCGCCGCAACGAGGAGCAAGGAGAGCGATCGGGGGAGGCGCGCATGCGACGGATCTGGACTGGACTTGCCGTGGGGCTGGCCCTTGCGGGCCCTGCCGCCGCGGACCTCGAAGAGGCGCGCGACATGATGGAGGCGGGCCGCTTTGAAGAGGCGCGCGAGGCTCTCTGGCCCGCCGCACGGTCGGGCAATGCGGAGGCCGAGGAACTGATCGGCGTGATGTATGCGCTGGGGCTGGGGGTCGTCCGCGATGACGTGCGCGCGTTCGAGTGGTACCTGCGCTCGGCGATGAAGGGCCATGCCGGGGCGCAGTCGGGCGTGGGCTGGTACTATGAGGTTGGCCGCGGGTTGCCCGCGCCGGACCTCGTGCGGGCCTACCTCTGGTACGGGCTGAGCGAGATCGGAGGCGACCCGGATGCCGCGATCAGCCTGGAGGAGGTGCAAAAGAAGATGACGCAGGAACAAATCGAACACGCCCTTGATCTGATCGACGACTACCGCGTCTGGATGTACCCGTTTCGATAGGGCCCGTCGATCCGCGGGTCTTCGATCCGAGGTAGCTTGCTCCGAATGGGGTTGATCCGGGAGGAGTTGATCCGGACCAAGCCTGTCAGGGGGCGAATATTTCCGGCTCGATCGATCTGGGTCTGGTCTTTGCGCGCCCTGCCGGTTCGGACCTTGTTGTTCCACACCGAGCCACCCCAAGACTAGTCGATCCAGGCCCAGACGATGTGGTCCCCTGGGGCTGTCGGGATTTCGGCGCGGGGGCGGTGTTCCGATCCCTGTCCGATCTCGCTGACATGGATGCGCGCGTCCTTCAGCCAGCCGTGGATGGTTTCCGGAGGAGCCGACGTGGCCACGAAGATGTATTCCGCCAGGGGCCATGTGTCCTCTCCTTCCCATTGGGTGATGCCCAGGGCGACGGTCGTGACGTCTGGGCGCGCTGCGATGGCGCGGAGTCCCGCCTCAGCCGTTTCGAGGGGAGCGCCCTGAAAGGCGCCCTCGTCGGTGTTGCCGTTGAAGAAGGCGTCCAGGGAGACGACAGGCAGCGGGCCGTTCGTATAGCCCTTGGTTGCGACATCCGGGCCGAGGAGGTTGAGCAGCCGGGTCAGGTCGTCTTTCGCCATTCTTCGGTTTCTTGCACTTGGCGTCCATCCGGTAGCGTGGCGAGAGGCGCGGTCTTGGTGGTGGACCTGTCGTGCGGTTTCCTCGGCGCCGCGCCTGTGGCGCGGGGGTCTGCCCCGTGCCGCATCGAACGGCACGGGGCAGCGGCTGGCGGCTTACGCCGCAAGCCGTTTGGCGTAGCGCTTGGGGGCCTGCGTGGCGGGGTCGATGATCGGCTCGGGCGAGTATTGGCAGATAAACGCGCGGCGCTGCTTGCCGGTGGTGTTGGCACCGGAGGAGTGGAGCGTCAGGCTCGAGAAGACGACGATGGTGCCGGCCTTGCAAACCATCGGTGTGCCGGGATCGTCGCCGGTGTAGCCGTTGAGCTCGTTGGTGTCGTCCTGCCATTCGTGGGGGTCGAGGCCGGGTTTGGCGTCGAGGTCGCGAGGCTGGATGTAGACGCAGCCGTTGTCTTCGGTGGCGTCGTCGAGCGCGATCCAGACGGTGATGTAGGGCTTGTGGTCGAAGCCGACGTAGGCGCCGTCCTGGTGCCAGGCGAAGCTTGCGCCCTTGCCCGCGCCTTTGACGACGAATTGCTCGTTGAAGAGGTAGGGGGCGGTGCCGAGGAGATCATTGCCGATCTCCGCCATCTTGCCGCCGAGGATGAAGTCGTTCACCGCCGGGAATTCTTCGTGGCGATGCGCGAGGAAGCGGCGGGCCGCGCCGAGGCCGATCTTGTGCTTGCCGTCTGTACCGCCGTCGCTGACGGGCTCGGCCAGCAGATCTTCACAGGCCTTGCGGAACCCGGCGAGCTCGTCGGGGCTCAGAGCGTTTTCGTAGATGACATAGCCGTTGCGGCGAAAGTCCTCGGTCGACATTGGGGTGTCCTTTCAGGAATGGCTCTGCCCCGCCCTGTCGGGGAGCGGGGCAGAGCAATGGATCAGTTCAGTTCGTCGGCGAGGACGGCTTCGATCTCGCCTTCGGCTTCTTCAACGGCGGCCACGAGCGCGTCGAACACCGCTTCGCCGCCATCGACGTTGGCTTTGAACCAGTCGTAGAAAG
Source organism: Pseudomonadota bacterium (assembly GCA_039189975.1). Classification (GTDB taxonomy): domain Bacteria; phylum Pseudomonadota; class Alphaproteobacteria; order Rhodobacterales; family Rhodobacteraceae; genus HLUCCA09. The sequence goes on along the minus strand of JBCCYI010000074.1, from coordinate 12,007 downwards.
GCGCGGCCGCGTCGCGGAACGCGGCTTTCTCTTCGGGCGAGGGCACGTAGAGGTCACCGCCGCCGGCGAGGTAGTCCTCATAGGCCTGGATAGACTTGCGCTTCGGCGAGGCGAAGGTCGCCTGCTGGAGCTGGTAGAACCCGGCCACGATGACGCGGCGCAGCTCTTCCGGCATGGACATGAACGACTCGTTGTTCATGAACCACAGAGCGCCCATGTAGCTGTGACCGTCGAGCGTGAGGTAGTTCAGGCCCGCGTCTGGGAACTTCATGTTCATGATGTCGGTGATGCCGTTCGCTGTGCCTTCGACAACGCCGGTCTGCAGCGAGGTGAAGAGCTCTGGCCACGGGATCGGCGTTGCCGAAGCACCCATCGCCTGCACCAGCTCGACCGGCAGGTCGGCGACGACCGTGCGCATCTTCAGCCCTTCCATGTCGGCGGGCGAGGTGACGCGGCGTTGCGTGTTGGCGAAGTTGCGCCAGCCGCCGGTGTTGCCGATCGTCATGAGACGGATCGCGCCGCCCGACGTCTCGGAGACCATGTCCTGCAGCGTGCGCACGAAGGACGAGCCATTGGCCAGCACGGCCTCGGCCACGCGGTCATCCGACATCAGGTAGGGCAGGTCGAGCACCTGCACGAAGGGGAAGATGCCGGAGGTGCCGCCGGACGTCTGGATTACGACGTCGATCTGGCCATCCGCGATGCCCTGCAGGCACTCCGCCCCGTTGGAGCAAAGCTGCGTGCCGATAAAGAGCTCGACCGCGATGGCGCCGTTGGAGGCAGCCTCGACGTAGTTCTTGAAGACGACGAGGCCGTCGTAGTCCTCGTCGTTTTCGTTGGAGTTTGCCGTGGCGCGCAGGGTAAAGTCCTGCGCCTGCGCGGCGAGGGGCGCGGCCAGCAGCGTGGCTGCCAGAAGCGCTCCGGTCAGTTTCTTGATCATGGTCTACCTCCCAGTGGTATTGTTGGATCAAGGGGTGACGAACCCGGTCAGGCGCGGGATCGTCATTGAGATGGCGGGGACAAATGTGATCAGGAAGATCACAGCGACATGAACGGCGAGGAACGGCAGGATCGCCTTGGAGATCGTCTCGACCCGCTCGCCAGAGACCGAACTCGCCACGAATAACACGAGCCCCATGGGCGGTGTTGCGAGCCCGACGGTCAGGTTCACCGACATGATGATGGCGAAGTGCACCGGGTGCACGCCCAGCTCGACGAAGATCGGCCCCAGGATCGGCCCGAGGATGATGATCGCGGGGCCTGCGTCGAGGAACATGCCGACGATGAAGAGGAGGAGGTTGATCAGGAAGAGCAGGATCAGCGGGTTTTCCGAGAGCGCGAGGATGAACTCCGCGAGGATCTGCGGCGCCATCGAAAGCGCGACAACCGTCTTGAACGCCACAGCCGCGCCGACGAGCAGCAGCACCGTCGCGGAGGCCATGGCGGAGCGGGCAAGCACGGGCCCAAGGTCCGCCACCTTCATCGAGCGCAGCACGAAAAACGATACGAAGAGCGCGTAGGCCACGGCGATGGCCGAGGCCTCTGTCGGCGTGAAGACCCCCACGAGGATGCCGCCGAGGATTAGGATTGGGGTCTGCAAGGGCGCGACGGCTTTCTTGCAGACCATGCGGAAGTCCGGGTCGACCCGCTTGCGGTAGCCCATCAGCGCAAAGTGAACGGCGACGAGGCAAACGCCAAAGGTTGTCCATCCGATCCAGGATGCGGCTTCGACGACCGTGCCGTCCTCCAGCACCGTGTCCGCGTTGATGCCTGTGATGCCGTTGAAGATCAGATAGAGCAGACCTGCGAAGTTCGCGCGGAGCAGCACGAACGACACCCAGTACTCGGTGGTGCTGATCTCCTGCCCGCCCTTCACGATGCGCTCGGCTTTGGGCAGGTCATAGCGGTCGGCCATCAGCCGAACCATGAGCATCAGCCCGACGCCGACGAGGATGCCCGGCACGATGCCCGCGAGAAACAGAGCCGCGACCGACTCGCCCATCACATAGGCGTAGATGATCATGATGCCCGACGGCGGGATGATCGGGCCGATCACCGACGACGCAGCCGTGATGGCGGCGGCAAACCGACGAGTGTAGCCATTTTTCTCCATCGCCGGGATGAGCGTCGAGCCCAAGGCCGAGGTGTCTGCCACCGCTGAGCCTGACAGGCCCGCGAAGAGGATGGAGGACAGGATGTTCACATGCGCGAGCCCGCCCCGCAGGTGACCCATGAAGGCCTGCGAGAACTCGACAAGACGGGTAGTGATCCCGCCCTTGTTCATGATCTCTCCTGCAAGCATGAAGAACGGCAGCGCCATCAGCGGGAAGCTGTCCATCCCGTTGTAGAGGTTGCGGTAGAGAAGCGTGACGTCACGCGCCTGGCCTTCGACGAGCAGCAGCGCGCCGGGGGCCAGAAGCAACGCGAAGAAGACCGGCAGGCCGATCATCAGGAAGACGAGGAAGACCGGGAGGAACCAAATCAGCATGTCATTCGGCCTCCGGCAGGTCTGTGACTTCGAGCTGAGGCAGGGTGCTTTCGCCGCCCATCAGCGTCACGATCTGACGCAGGATCAGCTCGATGCTGACGGAGATCATCAGCACCAGCCCCACCAATAGAGAGGCCATCATCCAGGAGCGCGGCACCCGATACCACTCGTCGAACCCGAGCGAGGTGGGAATGTAGAGCGAGGCCGTCGCGAAGCGCCCGCCAAAGCCCGTGACCTCGGTCCAGCCGATCTGGACGGCGTAGACCAGCACCATGAGCGACAGCGAAAGGAGTGTCAGGGTGAGGATGGCCGCAACCCGCACGGGTAGCGCGCGCTCCAGCATGTCGATGGCGACGAATCCACCCCGGCGGTAGGCCATCGGCGCTATGAGGCCCGTCATCCAGAGCATCATGAACCGGGCGGCTTCGTCCGGCCAAGGCAGAGCGGCGTTCAGCACGTAGCGGTAAAAGATCTGCGCCAGGATCACCGCCACCATCAGCGCCAGCGCCACAACGGCCAAGGCGCGCCCGATGCGCAAGAGCACATCGTTGATCGCCTTCAGGCCCCAGATCGGACCCATCAACACGCCCATTGGCGTCCCTCCCTTGGTGGGCGGCATTGCGCCCGGCGGCGGGCCGGTTGACCGGCCTCGCCCGTTCACTGTTGCGGCTTAACCGGCCGCCGTAAAGTCCCGTTCGGCAAAGGTGCCGTACGCGCCGCCCCAAAAGAGAAGCGGGGCCCCGGGCGTGTGCGATGCCGTCTCGACGCGGCCGAGCACGATCGTGTGGTCGCCCGCGCCGTGGGCGGCGTGGTGGTGACACTCCAGCCGCGTGATCGCGCCCGCCAGCGCCGGGGCGCCGTTCTCCCCGACCTCCCAGTCGGCGTGCGAAAAATCGCGCCCGTCCTTGGCGAAAGCGAAGGCGAGGCTCAGCTGATCCTTGGCCAGGACGTGGATCGAAAAGCTCGCCGCGGCCACGAACGGGTCATGGCGTGACGACGAGATCGCGGGCGACCACAGCACCAGCGGCGGGTCGAGCGAGACGGAGGTGAAGCTGTTGGCGGTCATCGCCAGCGGTGCGTCTCCGTCCATGCAGGTCACGACCGTAACGCCGGTGCCGAAGCTTCCCAGCGCGGTGCGGTAGGCGCGCGCGGTGGAGGGTCCGGGCCGAAAGCTCTGCATGTCCAATCCTCTGCTCCCGTCTGCCATGGCTCAGGCGACCTCCCGCCCAAGCGCAGCGGTATAGAGCGCGAACCACGTCTGCCTGTCCATCTCGACCTTCAGCGCGTCCGAGAGCGACGCGATCCGGCTGAGCGTGTTCGTCCCGAGGACCGGCAGGATGCGGCAGGGATGGGCCAGCAGCCACGCCACGGCGACCGCCGCGGTGTCGACCCCATGGGCCTCGGCGGTGTCCTCAAGCGCGGTGGCGAGCGCCGCGTTGCCGCCCGACATCAGTGCGCCCCCCGCGAGCGGAGACCACGCCATCGGCGGCACGCCGAGACGCTGGAGATGCGCGATCTGGCCGTCGACGAAGGGCGTGTGGCACGCCAGGCTGATCTCGATCTGGTTGGTGACGAGCGTGTGCTCCATCGCCGATTGGAGCAGGTCCCAATCGTAGGGCATAAAGTTCGACACGCCGACGCTGCGCACCTTGCCGGAGCGGATCGCATTGTCGAGCGCCGCGCCCGTTTCATGGTGGTCCATGAACGGGTCAGGGCGGTGGATCAGCAAGAGATCGATGCGCTCGATCGCCATGTCGCGGAGCGACAGGTCGATCGAGGACTCGATGTGAGAGGCCGACGTGTCGTAGTACTTCAGCGGCGCGTCGGCAAAGCGGCCCGCAGGGGCCACGATGTCGCATTTTGTGACGATCTCGACCTTGTCGCGCAGCGCCGGTGCCGCCTTGAAGGCCGCGCCGAGCAGCCCCTCGGAGGTGTAGCCGCCGTAGATATCCGCCTGATCTATCGTGGTAATCCCCTGCTCCAGGCAGGCCTCGACCTTGGCCTGAACGTGCGCCGGCGACGTATCGCCATCGTCCGCCAGCCGCCACATTCCGTACACGATGCGGGAAAAGGACAAGCCCTCCGCGATCTCAACGCGTTGCATCACACCCTTTCTCCCGCACCCAGCGGCGTCTTGGGTGTCGCCTCCGGCACGCGCCCGTAGGCCTGCGGCAGCGACACCGTTTTCATGTTAGGCAGCACCCGGGCGCCGACCTCACGGCATTCCTCATGGTGCGGGTAGCCCGAGAATATAAACGCCCGGATCCCCATTTTCATGTAGCCCTCGATGCGGGACATGACCTGATCCGTCGAGCCGACAAGGGCCGCCCCGCAGCCCGAGCGGGCGCGGCCGACCCCGGTCCAGAGTTCGGGCTCGACGTAGCCGTATTTGTCCGCCAGTTCGCGGGCCCGCGCCTGATGCGACACGCCGAGCGAGCCTGAGTCGTGCGCCCGTTCGCGGACCAGTTGGCCATACTCGTCGTCCAGCTTGCTCACGAGGTGCTCGGCGTAGTCCTTTGCCTCCGCCTCGGTGTCGCGCACGATCATGTGGACGCGCAGGCCATAATCCAGCGTTCTGCCATAGCGTTCAGCCACTTCGTTGACGGCCTTCATACGTTGGGCGAGCATCTCCTGCGGCTCGGGCCACATCAGGTAGACGTCGCAATGCTGGCCGCAGAGCTCCAGCGCGGCGGGCGAGTAACCCCCGAAGTAGAGCAGCGGCCCGCCGATCTGGTAGGGCTTCGCTGGATCGGTCCAGACGTCTTTGAAATCATAGACTTCGCCGGAGTAGTTGATCTTGTCCTGGGTCCAGGCCTGCTTGAGGATCTCGACCACCTCGCGTGAGCGCTGATAGCGGTAGGCGCTTTCGGCCACCTCGCCCGGGAAGTCCGACGAGATGACGTTGAGCGTCAGCCGCCCTTGCAGCATGTGATCCAGCGTCGCGACGGTGCGCGCGAGCATGATGGGTTGCATCTCGCCGCAGCGGATCGCGGCGAGCATGTTGATCCGGTCGGTGATCGGCGCGCAGCCCGCGACGAACGACAGCGTGTCCTGCCCGACCTGGTAGGAAGAGGGGCACAGGATGTTGCGAAACCCCTGCGCCTCGGCTTCCTGCAGAAGCGACGAGCAATGCGCCCAGGAGGAGCGCAGATCGCCCTCCGGCACGCCTAGAAAGCGGTAGTCATCAGAGCAAAGCGCCGCAAACCAGGAGACTTCGGCGGCGTCGAGATCGGCGGAGGTGACGGGGACGATTGTCATGAATTCTTCCGGGAAGCGCAGATTCACCGCTTGCGTAGCACCGCAAATGATGTAGATCAATCCTGTATCAATTATCCTTTGCCGTTGCCCGTTCGCCCCATGTCTCCCCGCGATCTTGCCCCTCAACCCGCCGCGACGGCGCCGCTCTATGCCGCGCTCGCCCGGTCGCTGATGCGCGACATCATGGCCGGGCGTCTGCCCGCCGGCACCCGTCTGCCGCCCGAGCGCGAGATGGCAGCGGAGCGCGGCGTTGCGGTCGGCACGTTGCGGCGCGCGCTCGCGGATCTCACCGAGCAGGGCCTCGTCGAGAAAAGGCAGGGGTCGGGCAACTACGTGCGCGCTGGCCACGAGATGGCTGGGATCTACTCGTTCTTTCGGCTCGAACGGCCGGAGGGCGGCGGCGTGCCCTCGGCCCGAATCGTGTCGCTCACGCGCGCCGCCAAGCCGCTTGGGCCAAAGTTTGGCGACAGCCCCGAGGGGCAGCGTCTGCGGCGGTTGCGCCTGCTCGACGATCGCCCCGCCGCTGTGGAGGAGATCTGGATCGACGCGGCGCGCGTGCCGGACCTCTCGCCCGCCATGCTGCAGGCGCCGCTCTATCACGCGTTGCGCACGGGGCCGGGTCTCTGGATCACGTCGGCCGAGGATCGGGTCAGCCTCGCGCCCGTACCCGACTGGGCCCCGGCCGACTTCTCACCGTCGCACGGCACGCCCGTGCCCTATGTTCAGCGGCTCGGCCGGGCGCAGGATGGCGCGACGGTCGAATACTCCCGCACCTGGATCGACCCCGACCGCGCGGTCTACGTCCAGCGCATCGCATGAGGATCTGATGCAAGCACCTTCTTCTTCGGACACAGTCAACTACGGCGTCATCGGCTGCGGCATGATGGGCCAGGAGCACCTGCGCAACTTGGCGCTCGTGCCGGGCGCGCGCATCGCCGCGCTGCACGAGCCGGATCCCGCGATGCGGGCGGCGGCGGCGGAGATCGCGCCGCAGGCCAAGGTCTGCGCCACGCTGGCCGAGCTGCTCGCCCTTACAGAGATCGACGCGCTCGTCATCGCCTCGCCCAACCATCTGCACGTGCCGCAGCTCGAGCAGATCGCGGACACGCGCCCGGTCCCGCTCCTCGTGGAAAAGCCGCTCTATACGGCAGGCAGCGACACCGCGCGTCTCCTGGCCTTCGAGGCGGCCTATCCCGCGCCGGTGTGGGTCGCGATGGAGTATCGCTACATGCCGCCCATCGCCTCCTTTTTGGAGACCGCCCCGGCAGCGACGGGGGGTATGGCGATGCTCTCCATCCGCGAACACCGGTTTCCGTTCCTGCCCAAGGTCGGCAATTGGAACAGGTTCAACCGCTCCACCGGCGGTACGCTCGTCGAGAAATGCTGCCATTTCTTCGACCTGATGCGCTGTGCGTTGCAGGATGAGCCGGTGCGCGTCATGGCCTCCGCCAGCCAGGCCGTGAACCATCTCGATGAGCGCTACGACGGCCAGACCCCGGACATACTCGACAATGCCTACGTCATCGTGGATTTCGCGCGGGGCGCGCGCGCGATGCTGGAGCTTTGCATGTTTGCCGAAGGGTCCCGGTTTCAGGAGGAGCTGTCCGCCACCGGGCCGGCTGGCAAGATCGAGGCTTTCGTGCCTGGCCCCTCGCGGTTCTGGCCGTCCCATTTAGGCGCGCCGCCTGTGCCACAGGTGATCGTGTCTCCGCGCCAGCCCAAGGGCCCGCAAGCGGTTGAGGTGCCGGTCGACCCGACGCTGCTGGAGGCGGGAGACCACAATGGCGCGACGTTCTACCAGCACACACGGTTCAACGCTGTGGTCCGCGGGGCTGGCGCGGTTGAGGTTGGGTTGAGGGATGGCTGGGCCGCCGTTGCCCTCGGGCTCGCAGCGCAGGAGAGCGCAGCAACGGGTCAGGCCATTCGGCTTGTCGGCGCCCCGTTCGACAGCGGCTCCGCGCGCGCTGCTGAGTAACGCCTGCGCGGGAGGCTTCGGGGCGCGTCCCCATGGGCCCGCGCGCCGAATGGTGCGGAGTGTCACAGCCGGCCACGACTAGGGTTTCCATGTAACGGTGACTTGCGATGTCGTCCGCCCGCCCGTTTTCATGATTGGGCGCAGGCACGCGCATGGTCAGCTGTCCTGGGGTGCTGCCCAGCTCGCCGCGCCAAAAGATCGGGTGGACGCAGTGCGATGGGCGCGGTTCGCGGTACGGCGGTGTGTCAGCCGGTCAGGGGATAGCGGTGCAGGTTGCGAAACCGGCCATCCTGGCCTTCTCCGAAGAGGCAGATATCGTCGATCCGGAACGGAGTCTCGATCTCGGCCTCAAAGAGCGGTGCGAGGCGCATCGCGACAACGTCGCGCGTGCGCTGGTCGGGGATCTTGCCGGTCAGAGTGATGTGGAAGCGGAATTCACCCATCACATAGGGATAGCCCCATTTCAGCAACATCGCTTCCTGCCGTGCGGACAGGCCGGATGCGCGGCGCCGCGCGAGCTCTTCGGTCAGCGGCGGGGCGCGGTGGCCGTCGAGCGCTTCCACAAGCGTTCCGGCGAGAGTGCCGAGCGCTGTGGTGTCGCCCTCCGGCACGAGGGCCAGGAAAGATCCGACGGCCTTGAGGCGCAGGCCGTCGAGACGCAGCCGGGACAGGCGCGGCGCAAGGGCCGACAGCGCATTGTGCAGGCCGGCGACTTCGCGCCCTTCGGCGAGCCGGAACGGGGGTTTTAGCGTGCCGTGCAGTCCGTAGCGGCTGGGGGTCGCGGTCAGGTTGCGCCGGTCGATCGGCAGGTCGGGCCAGGCCACATCGCCGGCAAGGGGATCGAGGCGCGCGCCCTCCGGATCCCATCCGAACCAGGACGCCCCAAGTTTGGCCAGGCCACCGGAGGGCGCAAAGTAGATCGCATAGCGTGTAAATCCGTCCATGGGGCCCTCCTGAACGACACCGCTAGCATGGGGCGAATGGCGGAGCGAGGCGTGCGGGTGCCGCAGGGGGCGCAGTGGTCCGGCATTTCGGCAGACGACGCGGGGCGTTACGCCAGATTGCAACGGTTGAGAGCGAGGCGCGGCCCAGGAGACGGCGGCGCGGCTGGGGTCGGGCACCGGTCAGACACGCGTTACCGACGTACGTGAACGCGGGCGTGAGATGCGGGCAGGGCGCATGCGGGCGCGGTCGGCGCTCCGCGTTGAGGGTGCGGCATTCGGGCGAGGGTTGGCCAGGTTTGGTCGCGGCGGGTCGGTGCCGTTGCCAGGTTCGAAACAAGCCCGGGCCGCCGCCCCCGACCACTCCCCGCAGCTGGGGAACTTTGCCTAAAACACGGCGCATTCTCTGGCATTCCGCCAAGAGTCGCGCCGCAATCCCGCCCTAATTCGCGCTTGTAGTGCCATCATTGCGAACGGTGTGGGCGCGCTCCCCGAGCCCGATCCCACGCCCCACACACAGGGCCGCGCCGCCGTGCGCGCCAAGATCAAAAGGGTGCACCAGGGTGTATCAGGACCCATCGACCAACGGCGAACCCGCCGACAGCCTGCGACCGGGCACGCCGCTCTTGCAAGGGCAGTTCCTTGTCGAGGGTTTCCTGAATGCGGGCGGCTTCGGCATCACCTACTACGCGCGGGACAGTCTGGAGCGACGGGTCGTCATCAAGGAATGCTACCCGGCCTCGATGTGTTGCCGCTCCTCAGAGATCGTGCACGCGCGCTCCCGTGACCAGCAGGACGACTTTGACGCGATCGTGCACCTTTTTGGCCGCGAAGCGCGCCGCCTGGCCAAGCTGGACCATCCCAACATCGTCGGGGTGCGGGACGTCTTCGAAGACAACGGCACCGCCTACATGGCGCTTGATTTTGTCGACGGACGCGACCTGCTCGACGTGATCGAACAGGAATCCCAGCGTCTCACACCGGATATGATCCGCGACATGACCTTCGCGCTTCTCGACGCGATCTCCCACGTCCACGGCATGGGCATGCTGCACCGCGATATCTCGCCGGACAACATCCTGATCGACGCCGACAACGCCCCCGTTCTGATCGACTTTGGGGCCGCGCGCGACACGGCGCGTCGCAAGAGCCGCGTGTTGTCTGGGCTGCATGTCGTCAAGGACGGCTATTCTCCGCAGGAATTCTATCTTGCGCACGGCGACCAGGGCCCATCGAGCGATCTCTACTCCCTTGCGGCGACGCTCCACCACGTGCTGACCGGCGCGCCGCCCACCTTTGGCCACTTGCGGATGGCGGCTCTCGCGGAGCGTTCGCCCGATCCCTACGTGCCTCTGGTGGGCCGTGTGCCCGGCTTTGACGACGCGTTTCTCGGCGCGATCGACAAGGCCTTGTCGGTGTTCCCCAAGCAGCGCTTGCAGAGCGCCGGCGCCTGGATGGACGCCATCATGGGCAGGGCCGAACAGGCCCTGCGCCCGACGTCGCGCGTGGCGCCCACGTCGCGGGATGCGCTGACGATCGACAGCCAGCGGATCTCTCAGCCCACGCCCGCGCTTGACCCCGCGATCGACGATAAGATCCGGGCGCTGGTTGAATCGACCAACCCCGAGGTCAAGCGCGTCCAGGAGCGCGCGGCCGAGGAAAAGGCAGCCCGGGTGCGCGAGGCCGAAGAGGAGGAGCAGGCGCGGGAAGCCGCGCGGCAGCGCCGCCTTGAGCTCGCCCGTGCCGAGGCCGCAGAGGCCGCCGCCTTTGCGTGCAAGGTTACGCCGCGGCGCGTGGTCTCCAAGGGGGTGTGCTCGTCGCCCCGGCCCTTGCCGGATCCGCCGGACCCCTCGCAGGCGCACGACGCGCCCGAGGACGTCCTTGCAGAAAAACCGCCCTCTTTCCTGCGTCGCACGCTGTGTGGCCTGTGGCCGGGGGCGTCGAGACGCAGTCAAAAGGTTGAGAGGGTGGGAACATGAGGTTCATTCGAAACAGGCTGACCGGTGAGCGCGTTGCGCCGGAGCCGACGTTCAACGAGGCGACCAGCGTGGCGGATGCAGAGGCGAACCGCGAAAGGACCGAGCCGTCGGGCGAGCGGCCCCCGGGGCGGGACCTTGGCGACGCCGATCATCCGCCGTTCCAGGATCCGTTTGCAGCGCGGGCGCGGATTCGAAGTTATCCGGCGCGTGGTCCGATCCGCCGACGTATCTGGGACCTCGAAGATGGCGACGACGCCGCGGCCTCGCATACTGACGAGGGGCAAGGGGCCCCGCCGCACGGGGAAAAGAGCAATGATCCCGAGCTCACGTCTGACCCGGGGCAGCCGCCCCTGCGCAATCCGGCGACCGGGCGCGTGCTGACCCGTATAGGGGCAGGCGAGGCTGCCTCCGCTTCCGCACCGGGCCAACGCTCCGCCCCGGGCCAACGCCCCGAAACGGGCGGCGGCACACCGGGGGAGAATGTCTTCAGCGACGACCTGTCGGACGACGACGCGTTTTTGCTCGATCCGGAGCACGACGATGTGGCTCAGGCGCCCACGGCACCGCGCGGCGCCCCGTTGCGCAGGAGCACGCCGCCCGCATCGGACGATTATGCCGCCGCGCCGGTGGCGGATGAAGAAGGGGCGCAGAGCGGCACGCAGGGCGCAAGGCGGACGAGCCTGGCACCGGACGAGGAGGATGTCGCCGAAGCCCGGGCTCAGCTTGCGCGCGCGGCTGGGCAGGGTGTGCCGATGCCCGTGGCGTCGCCGGCCGGTCAGCCGCTCTCGACGCGGGCCAAGACCCGCATCCTTGGCTTCCAGGGGCGTGAGCTTGCCGCCCGCGATCCGTTCGCGCAGGCCGCCGCCGAAGCGCCCGCCGATGCGGTGCACGACGCGGCCGGGCCAAGCTTCCCGGTCGGCTGGATCGTCGTGGTCGACGGGCCGGGTCGGGGTGCGTCGTTCACGCTGCAATCAGGAGTGTCCTCGGTCGGACGGGGAGAGGACCAGGTCGTCCGCCTCGATTTTGGTGACACGTCGATCTCTCGGCAAAACCACGCGTCGATCGCCTACGACGATGAGGCGGAGCGCTTCTTTCTCGGCCACGGCGGCAAGTCGAACCTTGTGCGCTTGAATGGGCGGCCGGTCCTCTCGACGGAAGACTTGAGCGACGGGGATATCATCCGCATCGGCGAGACATCCCTGCGCTTCGCCGCGCTGTGCAAGGATGGCTTCACCTGGGGGCTTACCGCATCGGCAGAGGCGCCTGTGTTTGAACAATCGCAGCGGCGCAACACGATGCGCGTGGATACCCGTCCGGGTGACACGCCCGTCGACGATGCTTTCGCCGCGGCACCACCACCGGCGTC
>JBCCYI010000073.1:0-18680 GCA_039189975.1 Pseudomonadota bacterium | reverse complement strand
GGATGAAGTTCTCGGAAAACGCGTAGTGCAGGCCGAAGGTCATCTTGTCGTGGTGGTATTTGCGGTTGATGGGGTCTTCTTCCATGTACCGCAGGGTGTCGTTCATCCACCCCATGTTCCACTTGTAGCCGAAGCCGAGCCCGCCGGCGTCGACCGGCGATGACACGCCGGGGTAGGCGGTGGATTCCTCCGCCGCCGTCATCACGCCTGGCACCTCGCCATAAACGGTGGTGTTCATCGAGCGCATCATGTCGATGGCCTCGTAGTTCTCGCGCCCGCCATCCTTGTTGGGGATCCACTCGCCCTCCTGGCGGGAGTAATCGCGGTAGAGCATCGAAGCGACCGCGTCGACGCGCAGCCCGTCGACGTGATATTCTTCTAGCCAATACAAGGCATTGGAGGTCAGGAAGTTTTCGATCTCCCGACGCCCGAAATTGTAGATCAGCGTGTTCCAGTCCTGATGGAACCCTTCGCGTGCATCGGCATGCTCGTATAGCGGTGTGCCATCGAACCGGCCGAGCCCATGCGCATCGGTTGGAAAATGGCCCGGCACCCAGTCAAGGATCACGCCTATCCCGGAGCGATGCGCCGCCTCGACGAGGTCGCGGAACTCATGCGGCGGACCGTGGCGGATCGTCGGCGCAAAGAGGCCCACGGGCTGATATCCCCAGGAGCCGTCGAAGGGATACTCCGAGAGTGGCAGAAACTCGATATGAGTGAAGCCCATCTCGGCGACATAAGCCACGAGCTCCTCTGCCGCCTCCTTGTAGGACATCCGTCTGTGGTCTTCCTTGCGGGTCCAGGACCCCAGGTGCACCTCGTAGATCGAAATCGGCGCGGTTCTTGCGTTGCGCGCGGCACGGTCGGCCATCCATGCGTCATCGTCCCAGCCGTAGCCGGAAATGTCGCGCACGACGGAGGCGTTGGCGGGCGGATGTTCAGAGCCGAACCCGACGGGGTCGGCCTTGAGCGGCAGGATCTCGCCGGACGGACCGACAATCTCGTACTTGTAGGCCTCGCCCTCGCCGACACCGGGCACGAAAATCTCCCACGCGCCGGTCGAGCCACGACGGCGCATCGCGTTGCGCCGCCCGTCCCAGGAATTGAACGCCCCCACGACCGATACGCGCTGGGCGTTCGGCGCCCATACGGCGAAATGAGTGCCATGGGCCCCTTCGTGCTCCATCACATGGGCGCCGAGCATACGCCAGATGTGCTGATGGGTGCCTTCGGCAAAGAAATGCTCGTCTTGCGCGCCGATGACCGGGCCGAAGCGATAGGGATCGTCGAAGCTGTGCTCCGTGGTGCCAAAGGTCGCCTTCAGCCGGTAGTCGCGCTGCGGGACCGGCCCGGCAAAGAGCCCCGGCCAGTCCGGCGATGTCGACAGTGGCACGGTGATCTGCCCGACCTCGGCAACCACGGCGGAGGCACCTGGGAGATAGGCGGTCACACTGAGTTTGCCCGCACGCATGTGGATCCCCAAAACGGAGAACGGATCGTCATGGCGCCCCGTGACAAGCCGTTCCTTGTCCTGCCGGGAGATCAGGGCGAGCGGGTCTTTGGGGTGCACAGCGTCCATGGCAATAAGCCTAGGGGAGTTCGGGCCGGGTGCAACCCACCGCCTCCGTCCCCGCAGCATCGAGCCGAGCCCGGCGTGGCCGCAGCGACGGTGCGGGTCGGTGCGTTGCGCGGCTAACCCTTCCGCTGGGACAGGGCGCGGCCTGTGCGCCGGCGCTCAGCATCGAGCGCAGACGCCGGGTGCTTGGCGGCGCTGAGGGCCTCGTCGAGGGGCCGCCCATCGACGGCGGCGCAGGCGAGGTCATAAAGCGCGTAGGTGTCCGTGCGGGCGCGTCCCGTCAGCGCGGCCCGCGCGAGCCCATGTGCCGCCAGGTAAGTCAGATGTCTGCCGGCGAGCCGAGCGCCGGCGACGGGCGCGCCGCTGGCATTGGCCTCGCAGGCGCTGGCGTCCGTTGAATGAAACGCCCCGCAAATCGCCGGGCGTGCCTCATAGGCGCGACACATCCGCGTTCGGGGGTCAAGCGACGGGCACGCGCGGGGGTGCCAGTCGCGCCCATCGGGCGTGCCCCGCAGCGGTGCAAGAGCGGCGTGGAGACGCTCCGCCTCCACCCGCGTGATGGTGCCACCGTCCTCCCCGCCCAGGATGCAGCAAAAGGCGCAACCGGCCGCACAGGCGGCGCCGGACATCGGGTCGACGCCGCGCGCGGCCGCCTCTTGCGCCTCGGCCTGAGACAGCGAAAGGGCGGCCCGCCCGTCGGCCAGACGCTTGGCGATCTCGGTAAAGGGCATTCCGTGGGCTGCCGCGCTGCCGACATAGGCCGCCAGAGCTGTGCGCGCGCGTTCGGCGAGGGACGTCGGCGTTCCGGGCAGCTGGGCCACCTTCAGCCGCTCCATGAGGGCTGGCGCATCCCCGACAGGGCCACCCTTGCGTCCGCCCGCGGCGGCGCGACGACGGTCCGCCCGGCTCAAGCCATGCTCCCGTGAGCGTGAGGCCATGGCGAGAGGGACGCCGGCATCGCGGGGCAAAGCCTCGTCAAAACGCGACGGGCTCGACCGAACAATCGGGCAGCAGCCGCTGGACATCCTCAAGCGGACACAGCCGCGTTGCTTCGGTGGCGACCGCTGCCGCGGAGGCCGCAACGCCGTAGCGCAACGCCTCCGGCAACGTGTCGCCCCGCGCGAGCGAGAGGGTGAAGGCGCCGACGAAACTGTCGCCCGCGCCAACTTTGGACACTTCGCGCACCTTCGCCGGGCGCGCGAGCCATGCGCCGTCCTGTGTGACAAGGACGGACCCCTCCGCGCCGCGCGCAAAGATGACCGCCTCTGCCACCCCCTTGGCCACGAGGCTGTCGGCAAACCGTGCGGTGTCCGAGGCGGTGGGCAACGCATATCCCGCGACCTCTTCGGCCTCGACATCGTCGGTACGCAAGACGTGAAGCGGGTCATGCGGCTCTTCGACAAGGTTGCGCAGGGCGGGGCCGGAGGTGTCGACAACAAGCCGTGCCTTGTGGTTTTCGACGTGGTTGGCGAGGATCTTGGGAAAGTCCTTTGCGACACCAGGCGGCTGGCTGCCCGAGAGCACGACGTAGGAGCCTGGATGGGCGGCACGGTTGACCGTTGCCAGGGCGCGCGCGACATCTTCTTCGCCCCAGACGGGACCTGGGGTGACGAAGCGGAATTGCTTGGCGGTGTCGCCATCGGTTACCGAAAAGGAGAGCCGTGTGTCGCCAGGACCCTGAAACGCGACGGACGGCACGCCTTCGAGGGCGAGCAGTTGCAACAGGCGCGCCCCCGTTGCGCCCCCGATGGAGACGAGTGCGGTCGATTGCCCCTCCAGCATCAAAATGGCTCGGCTGACGTTGATGCCACCCCCGCCCGGATCGACCTGCGGCTCGCTGCACCGCAGCTTGACCTTAGGGACGATGGCGTCCGCGGCAGTGGCGTAATCCACCGTTGGGTTCAGGGTGAGGGTCAGAATAGGGGTCATTGTGGGCTCCGCTGGTCGCGGCGCAGACCCTGCCACGCGACGCGGCGGATGCAAGGGCAACGGAGTCGCGGTAGAATGGCGCCATGGCAGAGGCAAAAACAAAACCGACCGGAGAAACCCCGGCCCAGGTGATCGAGGCCGCCGCACCTGTCCGTCGACGCGAGGAAGGACGCGTGCTCGACGCGCTCTTTCGTGACGTGTCGGGCTTTGCGCCTGTGGTTTGGACCGGTGGGATCATCGGATACGGCCGGTACGATTACACGTATGCGTCGGGCCGTTCCGGGACGTTTCTGGCCACGGGGTTTGCGCTCCGCAAGGCGGCGATCTCGATCTATATCATGCCGGGATATGCGGATCTCGGCCCTCTTTTGGAGCGGCTGGGGCCGCACCGAAAGGGTGCGGCCTGCCTTTATGTGACGCGGCTCGAACGGATTGAGACCGATGTGCTGGGAGAGCTGATCTCGGCCGGGCTTGCGGATCTCGCGCAGAGCTGGGCGATCACGCCGACGTAGGGCTCGCGGGCACCGATCTGAGCCGCTCAGCTGCCCATCAGCCCATCAGCTGGTAAGACACAGGCACATAGCGGAAGCCGTCGCCGCGTGCCTCCACGTAGCCTGCCGCGGGAAACGGCATATGATAGCCGATCATCGGCACCTTGTCGGCGGCGAGCATACCCAGAACCTTGCGCCGCGACGCTGCGGCGCCGGCCTTGTCCATGTCAAAACGCACTTCCCACTCCGGGTAGCCCAGCGACCACACATAGTGATTGGCCAGATCGGCGATCAGCACCAATTGCTGGCCTTCGCTTTCGATCATGTAGGTCATGTGCCCCGGCGTGTGTCCAAAGGCGGCCATGGCGGTGACACCGGAGGTAACCGCATCGCCATCTCCGATGAAGGAGAACTGGTCGGCAAAGGGGCGCACTTTCGCTTCGAAATTGTCGTTGCCCGCGCCTGCCCAATGATCGAACTCGGCCTGGCCCGTGATGTAGGCGGCATTGGGGTAGGCGGGATCGCCTGCTTCGGTGGTCATGCCGCCGATATGGTCCCCGTGCATGTGGGTGATGACGACATGAGAAATGTCGGCCGGTGCGTAGCCGGCCTCGCCCAGGGCGCTGGCCATGGACTCGGCATT
Organism: Pseudomonadota bacterium; assembly: GCA_039189975.1. Taxonomy (GTDB): domain Bacteria; phylum Pseudomonadota; class Alphaproteobacteria; order Rhodobacterales; family Rhodobacteraceae; genus HLUCCA09. The sequence goes on along the minus strand of JBCCYI010000073.1, from coordinate 14,041 downwards.
CAATCCGGTGTCGAACAGGATGACCTCGGAGCCGGTGTTAACGACAGTGGGCGTAAAGAAGAACTGCGCGGCGTCCGTCCCGATGAAGTTCTCCTCGGAGACGGCGGCGAACTCCTCGGCGGACACATTCATCCCGAAGATGCCCTGAGGCTCTTCGCGCGGGAACGTGCCGGCGAGCAGGGTCGTCACGCTGAAGTTGCCCAGCGTGAAGCCACGCGCGTGGGCCATGGCGCTGCCGGGGGCGCCCTGCGCGGAGGCGAGCGTCGGCGCTGCGAAAGCAGCAGCGGGCGCCGCAGCGGCAGACAAGAGCGCGGTGCGGCGGGACATCGTGGTCATGGTTGGGGTCTCCCGGTTGAGCCTTTTGGACTCCTCGAGATAGGTCGCATGGGCCGAGCCGACAGTGCGAGGACGCACATCGCACCTGCGTCAGCTGCGGCGTTCGACCGACGTCACGAGCAAGACTTCGCACGCGCCGGCGCCGCGATCGGTGCGAGACGTCGAGGTGCGCCAGTGCCAGCCCCGTGGCCCGGCCACATTCACCAAGGCGCCTTCGAGACGGACCAGATCGCCTGTCCGGATCTCGGCAAGCCTTTCGGCGATGTCGGGCGAGGCCGGAAGAACATGGACGTTGGTCCAGTAGGGGGAAAGCGCATCTAGGTCCAAGGGCGCGTTGTGCGAGGCGCGCACGTAGCCGAAGCGACCGGATTGGCGCACGCGGATCTGCGCGAGCAGCGCGGGGTTGGACATCGGCCCCCAACCGAGCATCAGATCGAGCGGAGAGATCTCGGCTTCGTCATCGTGGCGGTACGTCTTATGCGACAGGACGAGCGCGTCGACCGTAAAGAAATGCGAGGGCTCGGCGACAAAGCCTGCCGCCATCAATGGCCGTGGTGGCGCCTCTATGGCGCGTTGCTCGGGCGGCGCCGGGGCGAGCATCGCGTCCGTGCCGGACCATTGCTCCAGGGCCGTGGCCTTGGCGCTTGGCCAGAGCGCGACATCGTCGCCAAAGAAAGTCGCCATCACCAAGAGTGCGACCGCGCCGATCAGAGCCGGATGGGCGATCCCGAAGGAGGAGGAGTGACTGCCGCGTGCCATGGCGGGCGGATACCGCTCAATCGTGGCAGTATTGGGGAGCTCACTCCCACCACCGGTCGATTGCCGCAATATCCTCGTCCGACCAGCCAAAATGGTGCGCCAGTTCGTGGACGTAGATATGGGCGACGAGGGTGCCCAACGGCTCGTTGCCGCGCTCGGCCCATTCATCAAGGATCGGGCGGCGGAAGAGCCAGATCGCGTCGGGACGGTCTGGCTGGTCCAGGATCGAGCGCTCCGTCACCGGAATACCGTCGTAAAGGCCGGTGAGCTCGAACGGTGACGAAAGCCCGACATCGGCCAACATCGCGTCATCGGCGAAATCCTCTACCCGGATCGCAACCTCTGCCGCGGCCGCCCGGAAGGCCTCGGGCAGGCGGGCGCGGGCCGCGTCCGCCAGGGCGGCGATGTCGCCGAGGCTTGGTGCGAGACGGGGCGCCCAGGCCGTCGGATCGCTCTCTCGGGTTTCCACTTTTGGCTCTCCTTGGCGTGGGGCAGCGGCATGGGATGGCGGGGCTCGATATGGACGAATCGGCCGCCCTATGAAAGAGCGCGGCCGATAGGAGATTGCGCATGACCGTCACCCGTTTCGCCCCATCCCCCACTGGGTACCTGCACGTCGGCAACCTGCGGACGGCACTCTTTAACTGGCTGATCGCGCAAAAGGCCGGTGGCACGTTCGTCCTGCGGCTCGACGATACCGATCCCGAACGCTCCAAGCAGATCTATGCCGACGCGATTCGCAAGGATCTCGAATGGCTCGGGTTGACGTGGGACCGGGTCGAGACGCAATCCTCGCGCCTTGATCGATACGCCGAGGCGGCGGACCGGCTGCGCGAGTTGGGACGCTTCTACGAGGCGTTCGAGACGCCCGGAGAGCTCGATCTGAAGCGCAAGAAGCTGCTGAACATGGGACGGCCTCCGGTCTATGACCGCGCTGCGCTGGACTTGAGCGATACTGAACGCGACGCGCTGCGGGCCGAACGAGGCAATGGCGTCTGGCGCTTCAAGCTCGAACACGCACGGATCGAGTGGGAGGACGGGATCCTCGGACCGCTGTCGATCGACGCGGCTTCGGTCTCCGACCCGGTGCTGATCCGCGCGGATGGGCAAGTGCTCTATACGATCGCGTCGGTGGTGGACGATACCGACATGGGCATCACCCATGTGGTGCGCGGCTCGGACCATGTGACCAACACCGCCACGCAGATCCAGATCATCGAAGCGCTTGGGGCGGTGCCCCCGAGTTTTGCGCACCATTCGCTGCTGACCGGACCGCAGGGGGAGGCGCTCTCCAAGCGGCTTGGGACCCTGGCGTTGCGCGACTTGCGGGAGCGCGGCGTGGAGCCGATGGCACTCTTGTCGCTGATGGCCCGGCTTGGCTCGTCCGATCCGGTGGAGCTTCGGGCGACCCATGCCGAGCTGATCGACGGGTTTGACCTCGGGCGGTTTGGTGCGGCGCCGACCAAATTCGACGAAGCGGATCTCTTTCCTCTGACGCATCGTGTGCTGGCCGCAGCACCCCTGGAGGCCGTAGCGTCGGAGGTAACGGCAGCGGGCGTGCCGGAAAAGCTCGCGCCGCAATTCTGGTCTGTGCTTCGTGAGAACGTCGAGACTCGGGCCGATATCGCGCCCTGGTGGGCGGTGCTGCGGGATGGGGCGGTGGCTGATGTGGCCGGAGAGGACGCTGCCTTTGTTGCGGATGCGCTGGAGAGGTTGCCGGAGCCGCCCTACACAGTGGAGAGCTGGAAGGCTTGGACAGGCGACGTCAAGGCGTCGAGCGGGCGGTCGGGCAAGGCGCTCTTTATGCCGCTGCGCAAGGCGCTGACAGGGCGTGCGCGCGGACCGGAAATGGCAGACTTCATGCCTCTGATGCAGGCGCGGCCGCGATTGCCCTGAGTTCTGCACCTGGTGGCAGTCGAAGCGGCCTCCGGCGGGGATATTTGACGCACAATGAAGAAAACACCGCGCCGGGCGGTGACATTTGAGGCATGCTCGGGGGTGAGCAAGGCCGGGAAGGACGGGGAGCGATGGCGGACGCCCGCGCAGTTTTTTTGGAAGGAAACCTTTTTCGCCACATCTCGGTGATGGCTTTGACGTCTTCGGTGGGGCTTGTCGCGGTGTTCCTCGTCGATTTCATCGACATGGTGTTCATTTCGATGTTGGGGAAGGCGGAGCTGGCAGCGGCGGTCGGCTATGCGGGCGCGATCCTCTTTTTCACGACGTCCTTCGGGATCGGGATGGCGATCGCAGCGGGTGCCCTTGTCGCGCGGGCGCTGGGCAGCTGGGATGAGGGCCTTGCGCGGGCGCGGGCGTCGGCGGCACTGATCTGGGGTGTTTTGTTTTCTGCGGTGTTTTCGGCCGTCGTCTGGCTGAACCTGGAGCCGTTGGCGCGGCTGGTTGGGGCGAGTGGGGAGACGCTTGCGCTGACGGTGCGGTATCTGGCCATTATCGTGCCGTCCCTTCCCTTCCTCATTGTGGGGATGATGGGAGGCGCGATTCTGCGCGCCCACGGCGATGCTCGCCGAGCGATGATGGCGACCATCTATGGGGCTCTGGTCAATCTGGTGCTCGATCCGATCCTGATCTTTGGCTTTGGGCTGGACCTCACGGGGGCGGCGCTGGCCTCGGTCGCCGCGCGACTGACAATCGCCGCAACGGGGCTGTTGCCGATCTTTCGGTACCACGGCGGGCTGGCGGCTCCGGGACCTTCGGCGCTTGTGTCGGCCTTGCCGCCAATCCTGACCATCGCCGCCCCCGCGATCCTGACGCAGCTGGCCACGCCCGTGGGGCAGGCCTATGTGACACGCGCGATGGCGGCTTACGGTGAGGAGGCCGTCGCCGGGATGGCGATCGTGGCGCGGCTGACGCCCGTGGCTTTTGGGGTGATCTTTGCGCTTTCGGGGGCGATCGGGCCAATCATCGGGCAGAACTTTGGGGCGGGGCAGTCGGCGCGCGTGCGGGAAGCGTATCGCGACGGTATGGTGTTCTGCGGGCTATACGTGGTGCTGGCGACGGTGTGTCTTTTTGCGTTACGCGGCCCGCTTTCCGCCCTCTTCGAGACAGATGGGGTAACCCAGGAGCTGCTTTTTTTGTTTTGCGGGCCGTTGGCGCTGGCGTTCTTCTTCAACGGGGCGATCTTTGTGTCCAATGCGGCGTGCAACAACATGGGGTATCCGCTGCGATCAACCTTGGTGAACTGGGGCCGACACACGCTGGGCGTCGTCCCGTTCGTGGCGGTGGGCGGCGCGCTTTATGGGGCGCCCGGCGTTCTGATCGGGCAGGCCTTGGGCGGTGTGGTGTTTGCAGGGGTCGCGACGTGGGTCGTCGCCCGGATTATGGATCGGCAGGAGGGGCCTGCGGATGCCATCGACGGGGTGCCGGCAGCCTATCGTCCGCAGGTGCGCCTGATGAGCCTCTTCGACCATCGCCGCTAAGACCTGAGGTGTCCGCTCGGTGCGCGCGCTGCTATGTGGCGGACCGTGACGGGCTAAGCACGCAGGGACGTGACGTGTTCCAGATGTCTGTCCACAAAGGCGCGCTCGGCCGGGCTGAGGGCGGTCGCGCGGGGGTAGCGCGGGGCGGCGCGGTCGTCCGTGATGGGGCAGTGCCAGCCAACGGTCGTGGCGAAGAAGTCCGCCGCCCCGGCCTCCCCGAAGACCTCGAGGAAGCCCTGAACCACAGTGTCGATGTAGGACAGCAGGACCGGATGCGCGATATCGGGTGGAGCTGTGTGTTCCGGCGAGACGACGTAGACACGCGCGGCCGCATCGGATCCACAGGCATGCAGCTCGACTGTCACGGGATGCTTGTCGTAGGCGGCCTCGCGCGCATCGAGGGCGGCCCAGTCGCCACCGGGCACTTCGGCAACGAGCCCGGCGATATCGACCGGGGCAGGTTCCACCGAGAGATATGCGAGGGGGCGGAGCGCGGTTGAGACCCAACGCCGTCGCCAGCCCCTGAGCCGGGCTGGTCGGACATTGTCGTAGCCATGGGTGGCGTGGTTCACGAGGCTGCCGTAGCCAAAGAATTGCGTGTCGGACATGCGATGGACATGCCGGGCAGTGCGACAGAGCGCAAGGGGAATCCGGCCGCTCCAGGTGCCCGCGATGCGAGGGCCCATGGGGCGCTGCACCGTGCGGTTAAGTCGTTTTGCTCTAGGGCTTTTCAGGCGGGTGCAGTGGCGGGAAATTGCGGATCAGACGGCCCGGCCGCAGAGCTGTCGGAGCGGACACGAAGCCCGATTGCGCAAGCATGTGCCAGACCAGAGCCTGGTTTGAGCTGATGACCGTCTTGCCGAGCCGCGTTTCGGCTTCGTCCAGAATACCGAGGGTGCGCAGGTTCGTGCAGGAGAGAAAGACGCTGTCCACCTCGGGTGCGGCCCCTGCCGTGAGCGCGGCCTCAAGGATCGAAGCAGGGTCGATCCGCGCCACGTTGGCTTCGATCTGCTCGCCGAAGGAGACACGCCGAACGACGGTGAGGCCACCCGCCTCAAAGCTGCGCACAAGCGGGGCGACGACACTGTCGATGTAGGGCGAGACGAGGCCGATCCGGCTACAGCCGAGCGCGTGCAGCCCGGCCAGCGCGGCGGTCATCGGATCCGTCGTATGGCGCGTGCCGGTCGTCTCTGTCAGATGATACGCCACGCGATCCGCTCCGATATGGGCGGTGCCGGATGTGCAGGCATAGGCGACGCTGGTGTAGGCCGCTGCCGACGGAAGCAGCGCAGCGGATGCGGCCAGGCGCCCCTCCATGCGGGCGATCGTCTCGGGCGTAAGCTCGGGTTCAAGCGCGATGCGACTGGTGTGGAGCGCGATATCGGGGCCGGCACAGAGCCGAAAGGCATCGTGTTCGACCGTTTCGTCGGTGGAGAGCATGACCAGTCCGAGCGTTGCACGTCGGCCGATGGCGTGGGTCAGCGCATAGGGGGCATAGCTCATAGCGGCAGTTCCGGCAGGAGGGCAGGGGCGCGAGGGGAGAGCAGCTCCGGGCCGTCGTCGCGCAAGACGATGTTCTCTTCATGGACGAGAACCCGCCCTTTGGACACGACTGCCGACGGCTCAAGCGTCAGGACCATGCCGTTCCGCAGGGGCGTGCTGTCCTTCGGCGTAGCCGATGGCCACTCGGTCAGCGTCAGTCCGAGGCCGTGGCCCAGGCGGCCCCCCCCGGGGGTCGCGCCGGCTGCGCTGACGCCCTCAGCGAGAATGCGGTGCATGTCGGCGGCGCGCATGCCAGGCCGTAGCGCGGCCAATGCGGCGTCGGTCGCGCTGTGGAGGGCGGCGTGCGCGCGCTTGACAGGGTCGCTGGCGGGTCCGATGGAAAAATTCCTGTCGAAGTCGCAGAAGTAGCCCGCGCGAACGGCGCCGGTATCGAGCATCAGGACATCGCCAGGGGTGAGCGGCCGATCGGTTGCGGCAGATATCACGTCCTCGTAGCCTTCCGGGCCCGCCGCGCCTGCCAAGTAGCTGACCCAGTCCGCGCCGGCCTCAAGCAGAGCGGCCTGGAACCGGCGAAAGACCGTGCTGAGCGGGACCCCGGCTTGCGCGATCTGCGGGACATGCTCGAACGCGGCGGCGGCGCAGCAGCAGGTGTCCCTGATCCGGTCGATCTCGGCTTCCGATTTGATCTCGCGCACCCGCTGAACCGCATCCGTTGCGTCGGTGAAGCGGCGCGGTGCAAGCGCCTCGATCACCCGGGTGTAATCCGCCAGCGGCATCCGAAGCTGCGTTTCCAATCCCATGGGCACGCCAATGCACCCGGATGTGGGGACAAACTCGGCCAGGGTGTCGCAGAGGAGCGAGACGCCATCGTCGTCCGGATCGGGCGCGGGCCAGGTGCGGATGTCGGTGAGCCAACTTCGGGTGAACGGGGCGGCGCCGATCTCCGGGATCACGGCGACAGGAGCGCCCTGGGCCGGGACAAGGACAAACCAGGGGCGGGCCGGGCTCTCCCAAAACCGGGTCAGAAACCCGGTCGTGTAATAGACATCGGCCGGAGAGGTGAGCCAGAGCACGTCGAGCCCGTCTTGATCCATGCGCTGCTGGAGCCGCGCGGTGCGGGCCCGGAACTCGGAAACCGGAAAGGGGGGCTGGGGCGACAGGTCCTCAGCCATCCTCGGGGCCTTCGCTGACGAAGGCCAGGACCCGTGCGTCGCGGCCGACACCGGGCAGACCCGGCAGCAGCGCGGCAATGCCGGCGGCGCCGGAAGGCGTAGTGGCAAGGCCGTGGTCCGCCAGCCTAGACTTCCCGGCAACGGCTTCCGCCTCGGAGATCGTCACAAAGAGGTCGGCGTCGCGCGCAAGCCCGGCGAGCGCGATCATCGAAGGTGTCTTGCAATCGAGACGGCCCATGTCCGAGACGGGGCCGGATGTGTCAACGATCTCGCCCGCGCGGATGCTCTCGATCAACGCCGGGGCAAATGCCGGCTCGACCACGATGATCGTTGGCATGTCACCCCAGGTGGCCCGCGCATGGCTGGCGACGGCTGCGGCAAGGCCCCCAACGCCCGCCTGCAGCAGAATATGCGTTGGGGGTTCGGGGATTTGCGCCGCGGCTTCGGCTGCCATCTGCAGGTAGCCTTCCATGACGCGGCCGGGCGGTCCGGTGTAGCCGGGCCACGAGCTGTCGGACAGGAGCCTCCAGCCCTGCTCCTGCGCTACAGCCTCTGCCGCGGCCATGCTGTCTTCATAGGTCGCTCCGGCGCGCACCGTTCGGGCGCCGATCGCTTCGAGCCGCTGGGCGAACGCATCCGGCACGGTCTCGGCAAGGTAGATGATCGCCTGGGCGCCAAAGACCCGCGCACCCGCAGCGACGGAAAGACCATGGTTGCCTGCGCTTGCAGTCACATAGGTCTGGCCCGCGAGCGCCTGCGCCCATTCCCCTGCGCCTCGGCTCTGCGCGGCGTCCTTGGCAATGGCATACGCCGCGCCGAGCGCCTTGAAGGACCCCAAGCCCATGCGCCCACGCTCGTCCTTGGCCCAAAGAGTGGCGACACCGGCCTCGCGGGCGAGCCCGTCTACCGCGACAAGCGGGGTTTGGGCGTGGGCAGGGCAGAGGGCGAGCAACTCTGCAACCGCGTTAGCATCCGTTGAGGGCAGGTCGTTGGCGGAGGGCAGCCCCTGTCCGCGGAAGGGGTTGAGCAGGTGGTGTTGCATGTGGCTACTCGGCTACGGACGGGTCGCGTCACTAAGCCGGATGATTGCGCCGCGTGCAACGGGGCATTCGGGAGACACGGGGGTCTCTTCAGGCTGACGGAAGCTGCGCGAGGCGATACGCCCGGAGTGCGGCGTCGAGGTCCGCATAGCAAGGCATCGCTTCGGCAAGAAACAACGCGCTTGAGGATACTGGATCGAAAACAACGTCGGCAGAGGGCTCGCGGAAGAGAAGCGCACACGCGGCCTCATGCGAGCCCGCGCGTGTGATGGTCTCTTCGAGGGTCCTTGCGCCGGGGAGGTCTTGTGTGATTTGAAATCCGTCTTTCGGGAGGGTCGTGCGCGCCGCTTTGAGCGCACGCCCCCAGTCGACCTCTGTGTAAGGGGTTTGTGGTGCCGGTTCCCATGGGTTCGCTGCCCGCTGCGTCAGGTATGGGGCCAAGATCGGATGCTGGCCATTGGCGCGCAAATCCGCGGCCGCGACCCGGCCCAGATGGAGGCGCACGCTTGCCTCAAAAGCTACGGCAGCGACAAAGACCACACCGGGCGGATCCCTAAACGTCAGTGACTCCAGATAAGGCACCGCAGGATGGCCAGAACGACCCTTTGCGCCAAGGGTTTCCAGCAGATCGGTGGCACAGCGCGCCTCCACCGCTCGGAGGTGGTCAAGAGCTTCCGCATCCCATGGGAGTGTCACGGCGTCGATCGACATGGCGTCGTCGTTACCCCGAGACCCCTAACATTCGATCAATGACCGAGCTCTTAGGATGAGATCGTCCCAGCGCAAAGGCGCGCTTACTCGGCGACCTTCGACACCCCGGAGTCAGCATGCTCTACCAGCTCTCTGAACGCTGGCGATGTGGCAAGCAGGATGTCCCATGGGCCGGCTGCGACAATGCGGCCCCTTTCCATTAAGAACAGACGCGAGCAAGCCCGCAAGGTGCTGAGCCGATGTGCAATCATGATGATCGTTTTTTGTTCGCTTAGCGCACCTATGCCATCGAGGACTTCGCGCTCGGTGACGTTGTCCAAGGCGCTCGTCGCCTCATCGAGCACAAGCAGGTCCGCCTCGCGATACAGGGCACGGGCGAGCCCGATGCGCTGGCGCTGGCCGCCCGACAGTCGCACGCCGCGTTCGCCCGTCGGCGTCGCGTAGCCCAGTGGCAGCTCATTCGAGATAAACTCATGGATCTTCGCAATTTGCGCGCATTGCTCGACTCTCGCCTCGTCTATTGCAGAGGTCTCCACGCCGAGAGCGATGTTCTCTCGGATGCTGGCGTCAGTCAGGAAGATCTCTTGCGGAACGTAGCTGATGGACTGCTGCCAGCTTCGCACATTACTCCGGTCTACAAGCTGACCGTCTACTGCCATTTCGCCGGATTGTGGCGGCAAAAGACCCAAGACAACGTCGGCAAAGGTTGTTTTGCCCGCTCCCGTCGAGCCAACAATTCCGATTCTCTCGCCTGCCTTGATCGAGCAGGTCACACCTGAGATTCCAGAGAGCTCGGCGTTGGGATAGGCATAGCTGATGCCCTTCAGGGTCAGCTCCTGGGCAAGCGCGAGGGGAGCTGGCCGGATGCCATCAGTCGCAAAGGCCTCCCCCGGCGTATCGAAGATCCCCAGAATGCGTTCGAGAGTTGCGGCACCGAACCGCAATTGCATGCCCGCCGCGTACATCGTCTGGATTTCCGGGGACAGGCGTTGGGCCGCAAGTGCAAGAATGCCAAGCGCTGGCAGGATCCCGCCGATCCCCGCCGCCGTGCCGACGGTGTCTGGGCGCATCATGACGAGGCAGATCAGAATGATGCCAACAAACGCAATGGTTTGCATGATGTAGCGCGGTGTCTCCGTCAAGACGGAAATCTTGGAGACAGACTCTGCAATGGTGCGTGAGGGATAGTCGAAGCGCGACAGATAGGCATCTTCTTTGCCAGTGAGTTTGACGTCCTTGATGCCGCCGATCACTTCGCTTGCGACGCGGTATCTGCTTTGGTTGGCATCCAATCGCACCTGTCCGAGGCGCAGCGCGAAATGGCGGCAGGACACAATCACAATGCCGTAGAAGGACGCGATGACCAGCAACCCGACCCCCGCGACGATAGGATTGAGTGCGATCAGGATCGCTAGAATTGCAAGGACAGTCAGACTGCTCGACATCAAGTTCGCAGTTGGCTTGAGAAACGCGCCGCTGGCGCTTGACGCCTCCGACAGGACACTCGATGCAAGATCGCCAGAATGGTGATCAATAAAAAATGGATAGGGCTGCGAGAGATAGTGTTTGAGCAATCTCCGACTTAGCCGGTAGACCATAAACGCGCAGAAACGTTCGATAAAAAAGGTGCGCAGGATCAAGAGGCCACTTGTCAAGACAATCACGATAGCACTTATGGCACCCAAGCCGAAGAGATACTGATACGTGGTTTCAAGGCCAAGAAAAGCGCCGAAGGCCGTCACGAACGGGAGTTCTTCGATGGTCGACGGATCTGATAGGACGGCGAGAAACGGAAAGATCGACCCGACCATCAACGAAGACATAAACGCTGCTGTGCAGAACAGCACCAAACCCGCCAAAGCGGAGCGGCGCTCGGGTCGTTCAAGCAACGCCCAGCCGTCTTTGAGTGTCTTCCAAACCGTTGTTGGCGCGTTCGAGATATCGTTCTCCTTAGCCCTAGTCGTCATGTGGGTGCGTCCCATGCTTTGCAGGGCAATGTGATGGTGCGCCGGGGCTGTGCTCTCGTGGCTGCGTGCGCCGGAGATAGGCATACGCACTGCCGAACGGCAAGCACGAGAGATCTGAAAGGTGAAAGGTGCGACGTGTCAGGCGCACTCCGCAGATCAGGACAAGGTTGAGGCCGTCCGGCCTGTCCCAGGTCGGAAGAGTGGGATCGCCTATATAGATACCTTTTCTATGCGATGTCAGGGCTACGAGCGGGCCGGTGTGAGAAGCCCAACTTCCTTTCCGAGTAAGCCGTTTACAATGAAAGACGTCGGATTCTGCCGGAAGGTCATATTTGTGCTCCGGCCGGGAGCGGCGGGGCCGAGAAACCAGCCCGGGACAGAAGACCCAGCTGTAGCCTTGTCAATGTATCCTCTGGAGGGGCAGTGTGAGAGCCGGAAAGGTCAATGGCGCCCTTTAAGTCGTTATCCAGAAGGCGACGCATTTCATGCTCGAAGACGCTACCATTCGGTACAAGAATTGCCGAGTGTATGGGCATCCGAGACGTGCTTCTGTCGCATTCGATACTGGCCGCGGCTGCGATCTCCCCGTTTGTGAGGACAAAGGCGCGAATACGCACATCGGGCCTTCGAGAGGTTGAGTTCGCGCCCTTTGTGCCATCGTCGGCCTGATCCGAGTGGCACATGCCTTCAAAGAGCATGTCGAAGAGCAACGCGCCATCGAAGACCAATGGACGTGCACCGTCGCGTCGTAGTTTTACGCGTTCGAATGGTCCATTCAGAAGGGCGTTGGGTTCCCCCTCTAAGGAGCAGTCTGGGGCAAGGTTCTCTCGTTGAACGGTAGGGGACGGCGTGAAAGGCTCCTCCGCTCCCCTCGCCTGCTCTCCGGCAAAGCCCTCAATTGGTGGGCCGTGCCTGAGCTGAGAAAACAATGGAGAAATCCAGACCGAACACTCGGGTTTCCGGGGCGCCGTTCCTACAACTTCTGTCATGTCGAGCCTCACACTAACTCCAGCGCTACCGCTTTCGAGCGGTTGCTGAATAAGAGCCGAAAAGAGTTACTGAAGAGTTGATCGGCCCGGGTTGGCGACGGTCCGGAGCGATTGCCACGTCCTGCCGAAAAATCGTCCAGCTGGCCCGGGCTTTTGGGATGCGTGATTTTTCCGTGTCACTGGAACTGCGGCCACTTGTCTTTGAACGCGGCGCTTAACCGTACTTTAGTTATCTTGTGGTTGCTCTGTCGGCGGCAAAGCAGGAGTTCGGCATGCAAACAGAGGCGGTGTATTCGGAACCAACGCACGAAACCGTAGCCGTTTCCCGGCGAACGCAACAGGGCGATGAAGGCCCCGGGGAACTCGTGACATTCGTTCGTGCAGGACGGCCACCCCTGCGTGTCAGAGCGTTCCCCGGTCCGTCGGTTGAGCGAACCATCAGTGGCGAGCGGTGCCGGATCGCCTTGTGGGAACGAGCTAAGGGCGGTGTCGTGATAGAGCTTTTGCGCCCTTCTCCGCGCGGCCTCGAAGCGGAGGTGATTGTGTCGGACACGATCTCCAAAGCTGCATTTGCGCTTGAGAAGGCATCTCTGATTGGTCTGTCTGACGCACCGCCGATCTCCATCGGTTGCCATGTCGACACGATTATCTCTTCCTCCCTTCAAGCTGTGCGCTATCGGGCCGCGTCGCGTGCGTTCCGCGCCATGATCTCTGATTTTTTATCGCTTCTTGGTCCAGAAGCAGAAGTGGTTCTGCCGGGTACATATCGAGACGGAGATGGTCATTGAATAGCTCGTCAAATTACCGCGCTCGGTCGTCTGCCGTTCGTAGCGCCGCGCGAGATCATTTGCGCCAACTGCGCGCAGAGCGCCTGTCGCGCCATGCAGCAAGCTCTGAAAGCGAGCCCCTTTCCGATGCGCCGGTCGTCAGCGATGCCCCGTCAGGACGTGCCGAGCAAGCCCCGACAGTGTTTGCCGTATCACAGGCTGCACGAGAAAACGCAGCAGCGGCGACACAGGTTGCTCCTGAGGACCAAGTTACACCGTGCGCAGCACAGCTTGATGAAACCGAAGCCTCGGACACTGAATCAGACGAGCTTGAGATTGCGCCCGAGGAAGAAGCGCCAAGCGCAGTTTGCAGGGAAGCCCCCCCCGAGGAAACGCGGGAGACCCTCGGCGACGACGTCGTTTACGAAGCAGACCTGGAGATCCAAGAAATGGATGAGACCGTTGACCAACCCTCCGCCTTTGCCGCTGCAGTGCCGGCGGACGCCGCGCCTGAGCCCTATGACGTCGAAGTTCCGGAGGAACCTGACGCGGAGGCGCCTACCACGGATACCCCTTCATCAGAGTATGATCAGTCAGAGCAAAACCTATTCGTAAGCGCTGGTACGGATGAAAGGCCAGAAGACCAACGTGAGCATTCGACATCTGAACCGTCTTCGGCAAGGGAAGCACCTATTGACGCGCCTGATGCTGACACGGATCTCTACCTTCTTCCGGGAATTGGGCCGGGCCTGAGTTGGATGTTGCAGCGATGCGAAGTTACGTCACTCGCCGAGTTTGCCGAGGTAGATCCAGAGGTTCTGGCAAATCGAATGGGTCTGGTTGGAGAGATCCTGAATCTAGAGGATTGGGTCAGCCATGCGCAAACGATTGAAGCGAACCGTGCGTAGTGCGCTCAGGTCGCTGCCGTTTGAGGCAATGTACTGACCCGGCGGGATTTGCTCGGGTTAGGCTGCCGATCTAAATGCCTGGGCTGGCGTTCGCATGGCAAGGGCTTGGTGTGGGTGCCGATGGTTGTAGAACTGGATCCAGTCACCGATCCCACGGCTGGCGTGCGCCAGGCCCTTGGAGCTTTGCCGATGCACGCATTGCCCTTTCAACGATCCGATCAGCCGTTCCATCGTGCCGCTCTGCTGCGGAGTGAGGCATGAGTGCCGCCATTGGTCCTAGGTGTTCATTCCCGGCTTCTGGTGGATCGGATCAACGATGAATCTGTCAGCCTCTGAAGGGCAGATCTTGCAGATGTATTCGTAAGGTGAGAGGCCGCTTAGCGTCTTGAGCTGACGGGCGAAGGTGTAGGTGAGGAGGGGCCAGGGGTCGATCCGGGGGATCGATCCCCCCGACG
>JBCCYI010000072.1:0-18683 GCA_039189975.1 Pseudomonadota bacterium | reverse complement strand
CCGAGCGAGATGCGGTGCGTCTCTTTGTTGATCTTGATGACCTGGACCTTCAGCGTCTCGCCGATGGACAGGATCTCGGACGGGTGGTTGACTCGGCGCCACGCCATGTCGGTGACGTGCAGCAGCCCGTCGACACCGCCGAGGTCCACGAACGCACCGTATTCGGTGATGTTCTTGACCACGCCGTCGACCGTCTGGCCCTCGTGCAGGTTGCCGATGACCTCGGCCCGCTGCTCGGCGCGGCTCTCTTCGAGGATCGCGCGGCGGGAGACGACGATGTTGCCGCGGCGGCGGTCCATCTTGAGGATCTGGAACGGCTGCTTGAGGCCCATCAGAGGCCCGGCGTCGCGCACGGGGCGTACATCGACCTGGGAGCCCGGCAGGAATGCCACGGCGCCGCCGAGGTCGACCGTGAAGCCGCCCTTGACGCGGCCAAAGATCGCGCCCTCGACGCGGTCTTCGTCGGCATAGGCCTTTTCGAGACGGTCCCAAGCGGCCTCGCGGCGCGCCTTTTCGCGGGAGATCGACGCTTCACCACGCGCGTTCTCGACACGGTCAAGGAAGACCTCGACCTCGTCGCCCACTTCGATCTCGGGCGCTTCACCGGGATTTGCAAATTCTTTGAGTTCGACGCGGCCTTCCATCTTGTAGCCGACGTCGATGATGGCCTGGCCCGCCTCGATGGCGATGACGCGGCCTTTGACAACGGACCCCTCGGTGGGCGTGTCGATCTCGAGGCTTTCGTTCAGGAGGGCCTCGAATTCCTCCATGGATGCGGATGCGGACATGTGTGTTTCAGGTTTCCTATTCGGTTCATGTTTGCGGGCCGGGCGGTTGTCTCCGCCGGTCTTTGGGGTTGGTCCTCAAATGGCCCTCTGGAACAACGAAGGGCCGGAGCGTGCTCCGACCCTGCTCGTCGATCCGGTGTTGACCACCTGTTCGTCTGACGAGGCGCTCTATACAGAGGGACGCCCCGGCTGGCAAGCGTTGCTGGTCCCGCGTTCTCCCGGGGCAGTGTGTTGCCGCCGAGCCCTCACGTCCGCCGTCTTTCCGGGGCACGGCAGCGCCATGAAACACAGGCTCTTTCCCTTGAGAGCGTCGTTACATTGGCCGGATGTGTCTCGCAACCGGCATCGCCGTCATCGTCCGCCACAGCGGCTTCCACGTCCTTTTCGTCGATGCCGACGGTGTCGTCCTTAGACAGCTACGCTGGCGTGGTCTTCATCGAACAAGAGGAGGCGGTGCGCCACGAACGTCGCGGCCGCAACCGCGCCGACGTCCGTGTGGCCACTAAGACGTCCATCTACGCGTCGGGTCTCCACACTCGCAATGGGGCAAAGCGTGCCTATCCGTTCGATATGCGGGCATCGGCCGTGAGAACTTGGTGTTTCGATTTCGCGGCTGCCCGGCGCCCTGGATGCCCCTCTCGGCAGAGTTACGTTGCAAATCGCCTGCCGGGCAATGGGTGTCGGCGCGGATCGTGTGGATCCGATAGGATGAGGCTTGCCGAATGCGTCGAGGAGCGGCTCCGGGGAATCCCCGGCTGTCTTCCTGTCCGCTGTCTCGACCAGCGGCGCCACGGCGACCTTGCTGGTCCGGTCAATGGCCACGCAGAGGTTCGCCTTGGGGCCGCCATCGGTCCGAGGCCCATGGCGGACGCTTGCCCTCCGCGGTCCGGAGCTCGGCGGTGTCCTTCTCGGCGAATGCTCGCATTCGACTGCAGGTCAACGGGGTCGTGGTGCTGCCGTGACGAACTTGCCCCATAGTGCTACCTTCCAGTCAATGGAATGGATCGCGCCATCAGAACGTGGGATCGAACACCTAGCGACTACGAGCGTCGGGACATCGTGCCAGCCAGCTCGCCTGGAAGGCACTGTCGAAAGGTCGCCAGCCAGCGCGTCAAATGCATTTTGCACACGCGCAATACCGTAGAAGGGCGACCTGCCCGCCGCCATAGGCTCGGGCAGAAGCCCATTCTAATTCGACACAAGGTCGAGTGCGCCTGAGCGCGCGGTCCGTCGCGCGCGGTCAGACCAGTTCTTTATCGAGGATCTTGGAGCGCCGTTCGTGCAGCTTCATGATCTCCATTTCGACCTTCTCGCGCGATTGGTCGTTCTTCAGGCATTCGGCGCGCAGCTTCTCCATGTCTTTCGGAGCAGTCGTGGGGGTCATCTTCTTGACGACCGCCATGGTCGCTTTCTCGATCCCGGTTTTCTTCTTTTCCAAGATCTCGATCTTCTTGGTGACGAGATCGATCTCCTTGATCGCCTTTTCTGGGTTCTTGCCTGGCATGGGTACTGGTTCCTTTACAGTGGTGGTCGTCACCAAAGGCTGCCACCGGACGCGCAGGAGGGAAACGGAAAAAGCAACTTCGGCAACTTTACGCGAGTAACATTTTTGAGATACGCGCAAAAAGCTTAAATTCTGTGCAAAACCCACCCAGGCTCCCCTGGGTCAGCGCAAATCCTACTCACTGGCGTCTGACTTGCAACAATCCCACGCGAATCAGCCTATCGTTGAAGAGAGTGCTCTCAGTTGGTGAAATTCTGCGACGCAGCAGATGCGAAAAGTAATCGCGCGCAAAGTTTTCGAGGCTGATTTGAAGTGTGACCTTGCTCCCCCCGCGGTGTTTTAGGTATTTGAACCTCAGGTTTGATGGGGCGATCCGTTCGCTGTGCTGGACGGACGCGCTCGGGGACAGGTACGTCGCGGCTGCGCCACGACCCCGTTGACCGACAGGCGACGCGGGCATTCGCCGCAAGGGGCATCCAGGGCGCCGGGCAGCCGCAAAACCGAAACACCAACTTCTCACGGCCAATGCGGTTTGACGGGTCCGGGGCTTATGCGGCCCCACTAGGGGCCACGGTCCCCCCAACTCTGCGAGGGCGCGCCGAAGCCCGCCACCGGTGCGAGGACGAGGGCGCGAGGGATCCAGCATCGGCTGACCCAACCGCCCCCCGTGGAGTTTGGAGGGCCAGGAATGCGTCCAGTGGACTGATGGCCCGACAAACGGCCCCCTCTCAGCGATGGCCATGCAATCGCCTGCAGGGCAGCGGGTCGGGCGCATGAACCGCACGATCCAGGACGCGACCGTCAAGCAATACCACCAAGACAGCCACGAACAGCTCCGCCACCATCTCGCGCACTTCCCCTTGCGTCGGAGGGATCGACCCCTGGCCCCTCCTCACCTACACCTTCGTCCGACGGCTCAAGACGCTAAGCGGCCTCTCACCTTACGAATACATCTGCAAGATCTGCACCTCAGAGCCTGACAGGTTCATCGTTGATCCGATCCACCAGATGCCGGGAATGAACACCTAGGGCATGCCTCGTCCTTTGGGCAACCACCAGCGATTTGGACCAACAAAGAGACGCTCACGCTCGGCACAAGACCGGCCACGACGCCAAAGGCAAAAGACGGCCGTTGAATCTTGCATAGGTATTCAAAATGAGGCACGGTTGCGTGCGTTGCCGTGTGCCCGCGGGCCCTCCAAGCCTGCGCAGCGGCCTCGCCAACCGCGGACGTAGGAGAACCACATGACACCGCAGGAAATGGAAGCGCGCCTCGTTCGATACGGCGACCTCGTGCCCTGCCGCACCGCATTCATTGATGCGCATACGCCCGGTTCGGACCAGAAGGAGAACTTCACCATTATCGGCGGCGGTGTCTCCGAGAGCCCGGACCAGCATGTGCACATTCGAGACACGCCTGGCTTCAACATCGGGGCCGCGGGGCAACCGCCGAAATGCCGTAACTCACTGCACTCGCACCGTACGGCCGAGGTCTTCTTTGTGCTCTCCGGTCGCTGGCGGTTTTTCTGGGGGCGCTGGGGCGATGCCGGTGAAGTGGTGCTGGAAGAAGGTGACATATTCAACATTCCCACGGGGATCTTCCGCGGCTTCGAGAACATCGGCACCGACTACGGGATGATCATGGCCGTTCTGGGGGGAGACGACGCAGGCGGCGGCGTGATTTGGGCGCCGCAAGTCATCGAGGAAGCGCAAGCCCACGGGCTCGTACTCTCTGAAGACGGGCGGCTTTACGATACGGCGAAGGGCGAAGCCCTGCCGGCAGGTGTCCAACCAATGCCGTTGCTCACCGACACCGAGCTCACCACCTTTCCGGAACCCACACCGCAAGATGTCATCCCGCGCTTTGTCGGACGGTATTGGGACCTGATGTCACTGGCGCAGGGACAGCCAGCCAAGGTAATCGGGCCGGGTGCGCACCTGCCCGACCGGCCCGGCTTTGAAATGGAACTGATCACGCGTGGCTCTCTGCCAGAGACAGAACGCCTGAGCGACGCAAACGAGGTCGTCATGGTGCTGCGCGGGCATTGGCATTTTGCCTGGGGCAATCACGCCTTGTCGCTGGCCCCGGGGGATACCCTGGCGATCCCACCAGCGCTCAAGCACCGATTGCGCCCGGCGATGACGGGCGAAGCGTCGCTCTACCTCGTGAGATCCACAGACGATGCCGCCGGTCCTACGGCAGACGGGCCAGCTCAAGCCGCCTAACGCGTCGCACAAAAGGCATCCCCAGCGGCATCTTGGGTGGACGTCGCTCTACGGCACGCTTGCCGTGAGTTGACGTTCTGCTGCTAATCCCGCGTCCTTGCGATGCCTACGCGTCCGTCTCGGGGGACTCCCTTAGAGCGGGCGCGGCATAGGGCGCGCGTTCTAGGAGACACCGGGCCCTGATGCTGCTGGAGCAATGGCCGGGTCTGCGCAGTTTGGCGGCACCAGTCCCAGCTTCAGCGCGCCACCGGATCCAACTAGCTTTGCGGTGAAAGGAGCGGGGCGATCCAGCCGCCGACGGTTTGACTGATCGGGTCCGGCGCCATCACGAGGGCGCTCGCCTGTTGCCAGTTCGTGCCGTCGCGCAGGGCGTCGACACGGGCGCTATAGTCTTCCGGCGTGACGGCTCCTGCCGCGATCGACTTCACAACGAGAACTGCCGCCACAAGCGCAAACATCGGGCGCAGCACAGGACGGGCCGCGCGACGGGCGCGGCGCGTGTAGTAGCTTTGGCCCAGCGTTCCCTCAGCCTCAAAGCCACCGCCACGGCGGTGAATCTTGTCGATCTTCTTGAGACGTTTGTTGAACTGGCGAATCTGGCTATCACTCACGGAACACACCTCCATCTAGGCGACCAAGGTGTAGCACGCAGCGCGCAAGTGCCCCAGACGTGACCAAACCCAACGGGTTATTTCAAAGTTTGCGGAAACAAAGAGTCGCCCAGTCGCCGATCTGTTCCTCATCGTGGACAGAAAAGCCGGCGGCCGCGTAAGCGGCGATCGTTTCCTGAGCCTGAGTCGCAAGGACACCGGACAAGATTGCATGGCCCATTGGGGCTGTGGCCGCTGCGATGGCGGGCGCCAGCTCGATCAGCGGACCCTTCAGGATATTGGCGAAGATAAGGCCAAACGGCGCCGCAGACTGGAGGCGCGAGTGCGCCAGGCCGGTGGCCTCAAAGACATCGACACGTCCTTGCAGCCCATTGGCGGCGACATTGGCTTGGGCCACTTCAACCGCAACGGGATCAATGTCGGAGGCCAGGATCGTCTGATCCGGCCAGACCCGGGCCGCCGCCATCGCGAGCACTGCCGTGCCGCACCCGATGTCGGCAGAGGCAGCGGGCGGCTTGCCGGCAGCGAGCAGGCGATCGAATGCGCGCAGGCATCCCAGCGTCGTCCCATGGTGACCGGTCCCAAAGGCCATCGCCGCCTCCACAAGCAACGGCTCTGCATCTGGCGGGACGCTCTCGGCATCATGCGCACCATGGACAAAAAAGCGCCCGGCCACGACGGGCGCGAGTTCACGGCGCACTTTCGCCACCCAGTCGGTCTCGGGCAACGCAGAGACGACGAAGGGGCGCGCGCCGAAGGCCGCCGAAAGGAGCGCCAGCGCCGTGTCGTCGGGCGCGGCGGTGAAATAGCCGCCGACTTCCCACAGGCCCGAGCCATCCTCGATCTCGAAGACGCCGACCCCGGTTGGCACCGGGTCGAGCGCCTCCATCGCAGCGCCGAGGCGCTCAGCGGGCGCGCGGCCTGGCAGGGTGGTTAGAGCGGTCCAGGTGGACATAAGCGGTCCTTTCGCGGCACATGTTGCGGGAAGCGGCGTGTCAGACGGGCGGCGCGCCTGCCCGGTCTTGGGGCCAGTTGCAGCGTGGGTGCCTCCGGCGGCGGTATTTTCGGCAAGAAGAAGTGACGCGGCGCCTAAGATGCCTCGGTGCGCGCGTCAAGCCAGGTGAGGACCCGGGCGACCAGCGCTTCAGGCAACGCATCGGCCGGGAGGCGCAAAACGGGGCAGGACAGGGTGGCGGCCCAAGCCTCGTGCCGGGCACGGGAGCGACCGGGGCGAGAGCCGCGTTCGTAGCCGGCTGCCCAATGGAGGAACGCGGCGCATTCCTCATGGAAGGCGCCACCTGGCTCCATGGCGGCACCGTAGCGACGGAATTCGCGCGCTAGGAGGCGATTTTGGAGCGTGTCCGGGTCGAGTATGAGAAAGATGGCGGCGGTGAAGCGTGCGTCGATCCCTTCGGACCAGCTATCGAGAGATCCAGAAAGCACCCAATCGGAGCGCGGCAGAAACACCTGGTGCATGAGTGCGAGACGGTCCGGAATGGGGCGCTTTCTGCGAAACGGCGGGTCGGTCGGTTCCCAATAGAAGTCGTCGGTGTCGAAGTGCTGGGAGGCGAGACGACTGGCCAGCAGCCGCCCCAGGGTGGAGGTTCCGGTGCCAGAGGCGCCGAAGATGTGGATACGGTGGCGCAAGGGGCCCTCCGCCGGACCGGGAGTGCCGTTTGGCCACTCTGCGTGTCGGTCGTCCATCGCCCCTCCGGCTACTGCTCAGGCGGACGTGCTCAGGCGGACGTGGGCGTCACGCCCGTTCCGATCGGACAGGTCACGCCCGTGCCTCCGATGCCGCAATACCCGCCCGGGTTCTTCGCCAGGTACTGCTGGTGGTAGTCTTCGGCAAAGTAGAAGCGCGGCGCAGGCAGAATCTCTGTTGTGATGGCCCCGTAGCCTGCCTCCGTGAGGCCTGGCGCAAATTGTGACTTACTGGCATGAGCGGCCTCGGCCTGAGCATCTGATGACGTATAGATGCCGGAGCGGTACTGCGTGCCAACATCGTTGCCCTGTCGCATCCCCTGGGTGGGATCGTGCCCCTCCCAGAAGACCTTGAGCAGCTCTGCGTAAGAAATGACCGACGGGTCGAAGACCACGCGCACAACCTCATTGTGGTTGGTCTGGCCAGAGCACACTTCTCGGTAGGTCGGGTTGCTGGTCTCGCCGCCGGCGTAGCCGACCATCGTCAACCACACGCCCTCACGCGCCCAGAACATGCGTTCCACGCCCCAAAAACAGCCCATCCCAAACATTGCCACCTCAAAGCCCTCTGGCACATCGGTGGTCAGGGAGCGGCCTGTGACGAAGTGTGTCTCGGCCGTCGGAATGGGCGTGTCGCGGCCCGGCAGGACGGCGGCTGGGTCGGTCTTCTCGGGCGTGCGTCGGAAAAGGCTCAGCATGGGCGGCTCCTGAAACGTTACGGACAGGATGTTGCGTAAGAATTGCAGTTTTCAAGATCCATCAATGTCGCGGTGCAGCATTGCTCCTGGGGCACTCGGATGACACGGTCTGAGACGGACAGTGCGGCCAAGGGAGAGACCACAGATGCGAACAATCCTGAAAGTGCTGGCGGGAACGGCATTGGTCATCGTGCTGATCTTTGTGCTGGTCGTCACACTTGTGCTGCGCGCAACGTCGGACGCGCGCGATCTGGCGCGCGGATTCGCACTGGAGGTGACAGCCGGAGACTACAGGGCCGCTCAGGCGCGCCTTCACGAGGGCCTTCATGACACCTACAGCGAGGTGTTTCTGCGCGAGACCTTTGGCGGGTCGGCGGCCTATGAAAGCGTCAGCTTCACGGCCGTGGCCTCCTCCGGGGATGGAACGGAGCTGGAGGGGACGGCTCGAACCGCTTCGGGCTGCAGCACGCCCGTGTCGTTTCGGATCTTTGATGGCCGGATCACCGGGTTCGAGATGGCCCCGCTCTGCCCAAAGTAGCCGTGCGACGGATGCCCAGAGATCGGGGTCACTCCGCCGGGGTCACTCCGCCGGGGTCACCGCGCGCATGCGGCTGAAGACCGTTTCGTTGCCCGGCTCCGGGTGGCGCGGGATCAGGAGCGCCAGCGCCAGCGACGTGCCCGCCATACAGGCGGCAAGGGTGAAGACGGCGGCCGGCGAGGTGAGCCACAGATAGCCCAGAGCGGCCGGAAGAAAGACGGCGGCGATGTGATTGATCGTAAAGGCAACGGCTGCGGTGGGAGCGATGTCCTTGGGATCGGCAATCTTCTGGAAATACGTCTTCAGCGCGAGAGCCAGCGCAAAGAAGAGGTGATCGAGGATATAGAGCACAGCGGCAATCGCCACGCCCCAGCCAAACCAATAGAGCCCTCCATAGGCGAGAAAGACCGCGACGAGGCCCGTATATTCCACGACAAGCGCATTGCGTTCCCCGAAGACCTGCACGAACCGGCCCATGAGCGGCGCAAATATCATGTTCGCCACCAGGGTGATCAGAAACAAGGTCGTCACCTGGTGAACCTCGAAGCCGAACTTCTCGACCATCATGAAGCCCGCAAAAACGATGAAGATCTGCCGGCGCGCGCCGGACATGAATTGCAGCGCGTAGTAGAGCCAGTAGCGCCGCCGCAGCACCAATTGCTTGCGCTGCGGGTTAGGCGTGTCGAACTGCGGGTAGGCAAGAAAGGCAAAGAGCGCGAGAGCGGCCGTCGTTCCCCCCGCAACCAGATAGACAATACTGTAGCTGAGCTCCCACGCCTGCCACGTCGCGACGATCAGCCCATAGGCCAGGAAGGTGGCGGCGGAACCCGCAGCGACGAGCCAGCCGAGGATCTGCGGGGCGCGCGCCTTGTCGATCCACTGCAGCTGCAGCGATTGGTTGACAGTCTCGTAATAGTGAAATCCGATCGAGGAGAGCATCGTGATCGTCAGGATGCCCCCGAGCGACGGGAAGTAAGCCGTAAAGGCCGTCGCGACCCCCAACAAGGCCAGGGACACGACCGCGAGCACTTGCTCGCGAAAGAGCATCAAAAGGGCAATGACGCCGATGGCAAGAAAGCCCGGGATCTCTCGCACCGTATGGAGCCAGCCGATGTCCGAGCCATCAAAGGCCGCCGCTTCGACGACGAAGTTGTTCAACAGAGCCGACCATGTGGCAAAGGCGATCGGCATTGCCGCGGACATCAAAAACAAAAGCGCGATGGGCCGTCGCCAGAGCGGCAGCGTCTTTGCGTCGTCCAGAGCAAGTACGGGGATCTTCATGGGCGGTGTATAGGCTGCGAGCTCGATGGTGGCGAGCGCATTCTTGGCCCCGTTTCGCGGCACACACGCGGATGCTTCTTCAACCTACGAGGATCCTTCCCTTGCGACACGCCCTCACCGCATGTTCTAATTCGGTGAAAGTCACCTGTTGCCAATATGATTGAGGATGGTCCCATGGCGGTTCTGGAAACCCTTACCCTCACCAACATGCTCGAATTCCCGATCCAATCCGGGATCACCACCCAAACGAGCGCCGACGAAATCGTCGTCACCTACGCTTCCCCCGTCCAGTACCGCGTGACGTTCACCGGCGCGTTCGAGTTTGGCCCAGACCCCGACGATGACTTTCCCGACGATTTCGACCCTGGCCTCCTGCCCCCGGGTCTTGGTCCGGGGGTCTTGCCCCCCGGCTTCGATCCGAACGACCTTTTGCCCGACGGTCTGGGCGACCTTCCGGGCGACGAACTCAGCATCTTCGACGAGATCCGCGGGACGGTAACAGGTGTGGTGTTCGAAAAGCAGGGACAAGTCGCTTTCGAGATCACTGAACTGAATGTGCCCGTCGGTGACGATGACAACGAGGCCGCGCTTTTGAGCCTGCTCAGCGTCTACGAAATCGGCTTCGACGGCGACGATCGGATCACCGGCAGCGACCTGGACGATGTCCTCCAGGGTTGGAGCGGCAACGATACCATCGACGGCGGCGCCGGGATCGACTTCATCTCCGGCATGGACGGCGACGACCTGATCATTGCCGGTTCGCTGGGCGATACGATCTACGGCAACGACGGGTTCGACACAGTGGTGATCCCCGGTCTCGACAGCGAATTCCGCCTCAGCTACGCCGATGGCGCACTCACCCTCGACAACAAGGTGACAGGCGAGCCCCAGACCACGCTCTACGCCGTCGAAACCGTGATCTTCGACAATGGCGACGGCAACCCTGACACCAACATCGTCATCGAAACAGCCATCTTCGACGGTATCGCCGCGCTCCAGTCCGAGCAGATCGAGGCGCTGATCGAGATGTATGTGGCCTATTTCAACCGGGCCCCCGATGCGCCGGGCTTGTTCTACTGGGGCGACCGGTTTGCCGACGGGATGTCCCTCGAAGATATCGCGGCGTCGTTCTTCGTGCAGCCGGAGACGGTCGCGCGCTACCCCAATCCGGACGATGTCGAAGCGCTGGTCGACGAGGTCTACCAAAACGTGCTGGAGCGCGCGCCCGATACGGCGGGCCGCGACTACTGGATCGGCCAACTGGAAGAAGGGCTGGTGGAGCGGGGAGAGTTTATTCTCAACATCATCAACGGCGCCAAGAACTTCAATCCCGATGGCGCGACCCAGGCGCAGATCGACCAGGCCGCGATCGACGCGCGCGTGCTCGCCGACAAGGCGGATATCGGCGCCTATTTTGCGGCGATCCAGGGCTTGTCGGACGTCGAAGACGCTGCCACGGCGATGGAAACCTATCTGCCTGAGGACCGCGATCAAAGCCTGCGCGACGCCAAAGCGGTCATCGACCAATTCGTCGACGCCGCCGACAGCATCGACGGCGGCACCAGCCTGACAACGCCGCTCAACAGTCTGTATCTGACGGATCCGTTCTTCGCGATCTAGAGCCGTTGCGAATTCTGACCCGTCGCGCAGACCGATCCGCCCTCCGAGATCGTTCCGCCCGCGCCATGTCTGCCGGTCCGGGTTCGATCAACCTTGGCATCACACAGCGCAAACTTCGCCGCCGGACTTTTGTGATGCAACGTAGAGCCTAAAGGCTCGTTGAGGTGTCTAGCACCTGCACCGAGCTTGGCCTGACTCTAAGTCGCCATATCAATGCTACAGGATCAATGCCGAGCGCTAAATCCTCGTGCGGGGGCCGGTTCGTACTCTCGTTGTTGCCACGCTGCCATCGTGATTGGGGATCACGAAATGAAGACGCGATCTGCATGGCCATGTGAGCTCTACATGGTCCGCGCCTCTGTGCCCCGATCACGCGTCAACGAACGGTATAGCCTCCGGGGCAGCTTGCGCGAGTGTCGGACCAGGGCCATGGCCGCGCTTTCGCTGTCAGTGTTGGCACCCTTGGCCAGCATGCCGCACCGAGAATGCCGTACGACCTACGTGGCCATGGAGCTGTTGTTTGCCCCGACGATCAGATCGCCTGCCCAGTGACCCGGCGCGACGCGATCTCCGATCCCTGGCGGGCGTGTACTGATCGGCACAGCGTCCTGGGTCTTACGCAGCTCCACCCCCTTCCGCGTTGCCTGGGGGAACCTGCGGAGGGCGCGTGGGCTACGCAGGCATTGCTGAGGTTCTTTCTACAGAACACCCCTGTTTGCACGTGAGGCCGCGATACGTCGCTTCGTGGCTCACGCGTTCCCGCTCTCCAATCGGTTGTCTGCACATCAGCCACCCCGCAATGTCCGGAGGCGACGGCTTCGATGGCAACGTTCGAGCAACTAAGCGGCACTAGGCCCCGTTGAACCAGAGCTTACAAGCACTCGACCGCCCCTCGCAGTCCCCTGCGCGCTGATCAGGCTCTGGGCCGCACGATACGCTGTGCGCCTGCTCCTTCGGCTAACGTCTCGGCTGATTGTCGAAGCAGGACGCCGACGTTCCCATACAATCGGTCGCAAAAACCGATCCACTGCTATTCCACGGGATTTCTCTTCGCTCCCCTCAAGGCAGAGTCCCTTTGCGCACGGGTGGATGAATACCCCCACTCAAAGCCCGATGTGGAAAGACCGACGAAGCTGAGCAGTCAAACCTGCGCCCAATTCAACTCACCGCCTCTCTACGCGGCCACCGAGCTTAGATTACTGATCTCAGCGGGTCGGCGCAGGACGTCCTTGTCCGATACTTCGCGTCAAAGCCCTCTAGTTCAAACACTATCAAAGTGCTGCACCCACCCGGTGAAGCCCTACGGCCGAGTTGGCGTTGCGCATCTTGCTTGGGCGCTCTCCGGGTGTTCTCAAGGGCCTTTCGGCTTGCATCCCCTGCAAGACCCAAAGCTACGCGACAGCCTATCGACGACAGCTTAACGTCTCGACGCTCCAAACCCCGCAACGCACGTCACATAGCACGCGCAACAAACTGCCAGCGCGCCGAACGGGCGGCATGGACGCCAAGGGCTCTGGTCAGACACCCCGTCTCCCAACCTCTCTCCCGCACTGGATCCTTAGGGCGCAGAGAACCGATAATCGACTTCCGTAAATCGTCCGGTGGGAAAGCTATAAGCGAACTTTAGCCCCTCTGGTCCCGCAACCGTACGATGTTCGGCCTCCGGCGGGATGTACACGGCCACACCGGGGCGGATCTCGTGGCAAACGCCCTCGATCGTAACCACTCCACGCCCTTCCAGGCCGAAATAGACCTCGGCTGGCCCATGGCGATGCGCTTCCAGCGTACCTCCCGCGTCGAACTCGGCAACCCCCAGAACCAGCCCGGATGACGGCGTGCGATCCGCGCAGACCAACGTCCGCCAGCGCACCGTTCCAAAGGAAGGATCCTCCCCACCTTCCAACGGTCGCTCACCGACATCGACGGCAAACCCCTCACCTGGGGCATCCGGCACGTTCGCGGGCGCCTCCACCGCGGCATCGAACGCCTCCGCGTCAAGCGGCGCAACGGGCCAGACCCCATCCGCCTGCCAAACCCCATCATCCGTTTCCCAAACGATCTCCGATGTGTCCTGCCCAGGACCGTCTTGATCGGAAGACATGTCATCCACATCGTTCATCATGGCCGACCTCCGCTGCTCGCACGCTGCCTATGAATCACCCGAGCGCCCCGCGGTCGCCCATGAACGACACGACCGTGTCGAATTCGCACCGTCACCCTTCTTCTTGCTGAAAATACCGCCGCCGGAGGCACGCCACGGCCCCACGCGAGCAGCGCTCACGCATGATCACACCGTCCCCAGGACGACGCCCGCCAGAGACGACGCTTGGCTAGAAAAACGTCTGCGGGTCAATGTCGACGGCGACCCGCATCCCCTTGCCCAGTGCCTTGGCGCCGACGACCCCCTGGAGCCACGCCGTGAGACCTGCCTGCAGCGGTGCCCCCTTTGGCGCCCGCACGAGCAGGCGCACCCGGTGACGTCCTCGAATACGTGCCACGGGCGCTGGCGCCGGCCCATAGACCTGAGCCGACATGGCCGCCAGAGCCCCCGCATGGCGCACCAGTGCGTGGCCGAGATCAAAGAGCGGCGCCAGGTCGGGCCCGGAGAGGATCAGCCCCGCCAGACGCCCATAGGGCGGCATGCCCGCCGCCGCGCGCTCCGCCGCCTCCGCGCTCCAGAAGGCCTCCTCCTCCCCCGACAGGATCGCGCGGATCACCGGATGCGCTGGTTGATACGTCTGCACCAACGCCCGCCCTCGGGTCGCCCCGGTCCGCCCGGCCCGCCCCGCCACCTGACGCACCAGCTGAAACGTCCGCTCGGCCGCCCGAAGGTCCGAGCCTTGCAGCCCGAGGTCCGCGTCAATCACGCCCACGCAGGAGAGCAGCGGAAAATTGTGTCCCTTGGCAACCAGTTGCGTGCCGATCACCAGGTCGGCCCCTCCGGCCGCGATCTCTCCAACGCGGGCCTTGAGCGCACGGGCCGAGCCGAAAAGATCCGACGACAGCACCGCTACCCGCACCTCGGGAAAGACGTCCGCCACCTCCTCTGCCAGCCGTTCGACGCCCGGCCCGATTGGTGCGAGCTTGCCGGCCACACCGCAGGCCGGGCACGCGTCCGGCATGGGTTGGGTTTCGCCGCATTGATGGCACATCAGCCGCTTGAGGAACCGGTGTTCGACCATCCGGGCATCACACTGCGGACAGCCGATCTGATGTCCGCACGCCCGGCAGAGCGTCACCGGCGCATAGCCGCGCCGATTGAGAAACAACAGCGCCTGCTCCCCGCGCGCGATGGCCGCACGCGCGGAGGAGGCCAGCGTCGGCGAGATCCAGCGCCCGGCCGCCATCGTCTCCGCACGCATGTCGATGGCCACCATCTCGGGCAACTCCGCCGCCCCATGGCGTCGCTCCAGGTCGAGCCGCGCGTATTTGCCCGCCGCCGCATTTGCCCAGCTCTCCAGCGAAGGAGTTGCGGAGGCCAGCACCACGTGCGCCTGGGCAATCGAGGCCCGCAAGACCGCCATGTCACGCGCGTTGTAGAGGACGCCGTCCTCCTGCTTGTAGGAGGGATCGTGCTCCTCATCGACGACGATCAGCCCCAGGTCCCGAAACGGCAGATAGAGCGCAGACCGCGCGCCCACCACGAGATCCGCCCCCCCCTCGGCCACCATGCGCCAGGCCCGGCGCCGCTCGGTCTGGGTCACGCCAGAGTGCCACTCCGCGGGGCGCGCGCCAAACCGCGCTTCGACGCGCGCCAGGAATTCACCGGTCAGCGCGATCTCCGGCAACAACACCAGCGCCTGCCGCCCGGCCGCCAGACACGCTGCAACCGCCTCAAGATAGACCTCCGTCTTGCCGGAGCCTGTGACCCCGCGCAGCAGCGTCGTGCCATAGCCGCCCTCCCGAACGGCGTCCCGCAGCTGTCCCGCTGCCTGTGTCTGCGCCGCCGAGAGCGTGACGCCCGGGCGCGCCGGGTCCAGCCGAGGATAGGCCGTGTCCCGCGGGGCGGCGACCTCACGGACCCAGCCTCCCTTGACCAACCCCTTCACGACACTGGCTGTCACCCCGGCCCGCGCCGCCAGTTCGGACGCGCGAAACAGGGCATCGGGCTCCTCGTCCAGGACATCAAGCACTTGCGCACGTGCAGGCGTCATCCGCGTCGGTACCCCATCTCCTCGCGCATAGACCGTTAACTTGCCCGGCGGATCCCCCAATCCCGGCGCCCTGGTGGCCAGGCGCACCATCGCCCAGAGCGGAGTCAGTGTGTAATCCGACGCGCGCTGAAGGAACTGACGCAGCTCCTCGCGCATCGGCAATGCCTCAAGCACCCGGCCGATGGGCCGCAGCTTGCTGCGGTCGTAGTCGCCTTGACCCTCGGCCCAGACCACCCCCAGAACACGGCGTGGCCCCAGCGGCACCTCAACATACTCCCCCACCGAGCAGCCGGATGCGGGCGCGAGATAATCCAACCGTCGATCCAGGGGCTCCGCAACGAGCACGGACACCGGCACGCCGGGTCCGAAATCGGGGGGATGTGCCGCGGATGCCGCGGTCAATAGGTCCGTCATAGCGCGCCGGGTGGCCGGGGGGCTTTCCCGCCTGCCACGTTCGCGCTATGCCCGCCCCCGATCCACATGGTCGCCAACAGGAGATCCCCCATGAAATTCTTCGCCGACACTGCCGACACCGCGGCGATCCAGGAGCTCGCGGAGAGCGGCCTGCTCGACGGCGTGACGACCAACCCCTCGCTCATCATGAAATCGGGACGCGACTTCAAGGAAGTCGTCGCCGAAATCGCCGCCATCGTCGAGGGGCCCGTGTCCGCCGAAACCGTCGCGCTCGACGCCGCGGGCATGATCGCCGAAGGCCGCGAACTTGCCAAGATCGCCGACAACATCGCCATCAAGGTCCCGCTCACGCTCGAAGGGCTCAAGGCCTGCAAGACGCTGCGCGGTGAGGGCCGGATGGTCAATGTCACGCTCTGCTTCTCGGCCAACCAGGCACTCCTCGCGGCCAAAGCGGGCGCCACGTTCATCTCCCCCTTCATCGGCCGGCTCGATGATATGAATCTCGACGGGATGGAGCTGATTGCCGACATTCGCGAGATCTACGACAACTACGACTTTGACACCGAAATCCTCGCGGCCTCGATCCGGACGGTCAACCATGTCTCCGAAGCGGCCAAGATCGGGGCGGATGTTGCAACCATGCCACCCGACGTCATCAAAAAACTTGCAAAGCACCCGCTCACGGACAAGGGTTTGGAAACCTTCCTTGAAGACTGGGCGAAGACCGGTCAAAAAATCCTGTGATAAGGCAAGGGGCTGCGCGTCATAGTTCATGCGCCGCCTGAGGCTTGAGCAGCCGACCGGCGAACTGGGGCGGATGCACCAGGCGGGGAGTAGGCGAAGGATGCGCCGTATGGAAAAGACAATCGACGGAGACGAGATGCGCGAGCTGATCCTGTCATCGCCGGAGACGGTACTAGAGGATCGCGAGCTGATGCGCGCCCTCGTCGGCGCTGAAAGCGGGACATCGGGGGGCAAGATCGTCGACCTGCGCGGCATCGCCATGGAGCGGCTGGAAAGCCGTCTCGACCGGCTCGAGGACACGCATCGCTCCGTCATCGCCGCCGCCTACGAAAACCTCGCAGGCACCAACCAGGTCCATCGCGCTGTCCTGGCGATGCTCGACCCCACCGAGTTCGAGCCCTTCCTGCGCAACCTCGGCACCGAGGTCGCCGCGATCCTGCGCGTCGACGTTATCCGCCTGGTGCTCGAAAGCCCCCATGCCGCGAGCGCCGGCGCCATCGAGCAGCGTCTCGGCGACGTCCTCGTCGTGCGCCCCCCCGGCTTCATCGACGCCTATATCGATTCCGGTCGCGAGGGCATGCCGGCCCGCACGGTCACCCTGCGCCAGGCGGCCCCCGCCGTCGCGCCGTCGCCGCGCCGCACCGCACAGATCGGCCCCGCCCGCACCCCCTACGGCGAACACGCCGCATGGGTCGCGTCCGAAGCGCTCATCCGGCTCGATTTCGGCCCGGGCCGCCAGGCGGGCATGCTCGCCATGGGCGCGGAGGACCCGCACCAGTTTCGGCCCGCCCAGGGGACCGACCTTCTGGCCTTCTTCGGTGGCGTCTTCGAGCGCCAGATGCGCCGCTGGCTGAGCTGAGCCCGCATATCTCGCCCGCCCTGCGCGACGCGTCCGCCCGCTGGGCGACCTACATGACCGGCGTCGAGGGCCGCGCCCCCGCGACGGTCACGGCCTATCTCACGGACCTGCGCGGTTTCCTGACCTTTCTGACACACCACCTCGGCGGCGCGCCAGGCCCGTCCGCCATCGCCGACGTACGCCCCTCTGACATGCGCGCCTGGATGGCACAATCGCGTGCCAACGGCCTCTCCGCGCGGTCGCTGGCCCGGGCCCTGTCGGCGGTCAAAACCTTTGCGCGCTGGCTGGCAGACCACCACGGCATAGACGTCACCGCAATTCTGGCGACCCGGAGCCCCAAGACCAAACGGACGCTGCCTCGCCCCCTGTCCGAAACAGCCGCCCGCGCCCTCCTCGACGCAGCGCCCCAAAACGCCGCTGCACCGTGGATAGCAGCCCGGGATGCGGCTCTTCTGACGCTGCTCTACGGCTGCGGCCTTCGCGTGTCCGAAGCGCTCAGTCTCACTGGCGCCGACCTGCCCCTGAACGACAGCCTCCATATTCGTGGCAAGGGTGGCAAGGAGCGCATGGTACCTCTAATCGCACCGGCCCGTGACGCGCTCGAAGTCTACCTGCGCGTGTGCCCATTCCCGCACGACGCGGCCACGTCGCTCTTTCGCGGAACGCGCGGAGGCCCCATGAACGCACGCCTCGCCCGCCGCCTGACCGAAACAGCACGCCATCAACTCGGCCTGCCCGCCTCCGCAACCCCACACGCCCTGCGCCACTCCTTCGCGACCCACCTGCTCACCGCCGGAGGTGATCTACGCGCGATTCAGGAGCTCCTCGGCCACGCCTCGCTGTCGACAACGCAGGGCTATACCGCAGTCGACACCGCGCATCTGATGGACATCTACGCGGCGGCGCATCCGAAAGCCTAGCGCCAGGCGCACCTCCTAAGGCGCTGTCCGGCCACCCGACGCTTCGCAGTGCAAGTCTGCTCAGGACAGCCGTCACCGCGAGACTGCCGCCAACCCGTAACTCATCCCAACTCAAACACCCGCATCCCAAGGCACATACACGCTGCACGCGCCCGCTCTCCTCGCATCGCCCAACCAAGTCCTGGGGGCCATCCTGCGCAGGCGCCAGCACCTCGCCACTGCGCTCACCCGCCCTCACCAACGGCGGCGCAGCGTGCGCCTGCCCCTTCTTCTTGCTTCAAATACCGCAACCCCACGGCACCAAAGGCACATCGCCGGGCACAACGAACAATTGCACCCAAGCGCCGCTTGGGCCATGACAGAACGATGACACCTCATCTGCGCGCGTATTCCGTCCACCTGCTCACCGCGACAGGAGCGGTCTTCGCCATGCTCGCCATGCTCGAAGCAAGTCAGGGCGACTGGCCCATGATGTTCTTGTGGCTTGTGGTTGCCTTTGCCGTCGATGGGATCGACGGCCCACTGGCCCGAAAGTTCGGCGTCGTGGAACACGCGCCGGAGGTCGACGGCGCCCTCTTGGACCTCATCATCGACTATCTGACCTACGTCTTCATCCCCGCCT
>JBCCYI010000071.1:0-18698 GCA_039189975.1 Pseudomonadota bacterium | reverse complement strand
TGGGCGGCTTGGTGAAGAACACCGGCACCTCGGTCACCCCAACCTTGGTGTTCTGGGCGCGCTCGCCCTCGGCGATGTGCTCCATGTAGTTGCGCCCGACACAAAACACGTTCTTGGCCGGAACCGGGATCGGCGCCACCAGCGCGACGGCCGCGGGCGCGACCTGCGGCAGATCGGACAGATCGCCCAGCGTGGCCCCGGCGGCCGCCTCCGCGATGGTCTCAGCGACCGATTTGCCGAGAAGGCGCGCGCTGCCGTCCTCCAGCAACACGGCGCCCTCGACCGCACCGCCCATGGCGAGTGAGGCTAATCTCATTGCGTTCCTCCCAATGTGCGGCGCGGTATGGCGCGCCGGTCGTCGCGGTGGGGTCGGCGGCGCTCGAATCACGCTTCTGTGAACCCCTGCGACAGAACCTCGCACGGAACGCGGCGCTTGCGCGGCACCAATCCCGCGATTGGTTGAGGTCTGGCGGAGATGTGCTAGGGTAGTGGTCAGCGAGAGCTTGGGCAAGGCGCTGATTTAGCGCCCATAAACAGCTTGCCTGAGAGACGGGAGGGAGGGGTGAAACCAATGACAGAATTGGTTACGGAACCGCAAAGCGCCGAGGTCGACGCGCTGTCCCAGCGCCTGCGCCAGTATCTCGCGACCGAGGGCTTTGCCCACAGCGATCGTATTCCGGCGGAGCGTCAGCTCGCGGCCGAGTTCCACGTCTCGCGCGCGGTGCTGCGCAAGGCGCTCACCAAACTGGAGGACGACGGGCTGATCTGGCGCCATGTCGGGCGGGGCACGTTCGTCGGTCCGCGGCCGGTGCACAACCTCAACGACCTAGCGTACCTTAAGGACGTCGCCCGCCCCAGCCAGCTCATCGAGGCGCGTATCGCCATCGAGCCGGAGCTGGCGCGGCTGGCCTCGCTCCACGCCGTCAGCACCGACTTCGCGCAAATGCGCGAATGGGCCGAACGCAGCCGGCGGGCGCCGGATTGGCGCAGCTACGAGGCGTCCGACACCAATCTGCACAACGCCATCGCGCGGGCCACGAAGAACAAGCTGCTGATCCATCTCTTTGACGAGCTCAATACCGTGCGGCGCGCCATCGTCTGGAACCAGCAAAGGACGACGTCGAAGCCCGCAAAGGACCACTTCAGCTTTGACCAGCACGACGCGATCGTCGATGCCATCGAGAACCATGACCCAGCGGAGGCGGCGCTGCGCATGCGCGACCATCTCCGCTCGGTGCGGGACAACATGGGTCGTCTGCTGAAGTAGCGCACTGCGATGGGCAGTGCGACGGGGCCGCGCCTGTAGAGCCAATGGCCCGGCAATTGGTTCGAATTGGTCTATCCGTTGTCCACCTGGGCCAGGGTGCGCTGGTGCAGCGCCTCTGCCATCGCCCGCCCGCTGACCAGCGCGTCTGCCACCGTGCGGCCCAGCGCCCAATCGCCGCCAGCCAGAAGCGTTCCGTCGCGGGAGGCTGCGCACGGACGGCCAAGCGGGCGCGTGGCGCGCGCCAGCCGCCAGCGGTGCCCCATCGCCAGAAGCACGGGCGGCAATGGCCCGAGCGCGACCCCGAGCGCGGCGAGGAGCGCCCGCGCAACCTCTTCCGACGGGGTGTCGAGATGGGCCGCGCTCCAGGCCGCGGTTGTGTGCGCCACAAACGCGGCAGGCTCCTGCGAGCGCCCAGGCTTTGAGCCCTCGTGTGCGATCCAGGTGAAGGGGTCCGGCGGGGCTGGCTGCACCTCCGGCCATGCGGGCGGGCGCTCGAACGCGACCATCAAGGCATGGCAGGGCTCGAAGATCACCTGCTCCAGCGCGCCCCGCAGCTCCGTTTCGGAGGGGTCGAGCAGCCGAAGCGATTGCTCCGATGCTGCGGCCAGCGCCACAAGGTCGAACGTCTGGCGCTCAGCGCCGGTCGCGATCTCCCAAGCGCCGCCTCGATGCAGAACGCTCTTTATTTCAGTGGCATAGTGAATATCCAAGCCGGGCAGCAGCGACGCCAGGCCATCCTTCATCCGGGGCGATCCGATCCAGGGCGCTGCGCCGTCGGCCTCCGTCGCCGCGTCCCAACGTGTGACATCCCCGGACGCGCGCGCCTGTGCGAGCAAAGGATCCCCCGCGCAGGTCAGAGCCTGCGCCCCATGGTCGAATTGCAGGCCATCGCGCCGCCGCGTTGCGATGCGCCCCCCAAAGCTGCGGCTTTTCTCGAAGACCACGGGCCGCAGCCCCTGCCGGCGCAAGGCTGACGCGCAGGCCAGCCCGGCTGCACCGGCCCCGACAATGGCGATCCGCGCCGTCACCTGCGCCCCCTGACCATCAGGTCAGACGACCGAGACATGCAGGGCCGGAAAGCCGTCGAGCGTCACGTCCATCGTATCGCCTTTTTCGACCGGTCCAACGCC
Source organism: Pseudomonadota bacterium (assembly GCA_039189975.1). Classification (GTDB taxonomy): domain Bacteria; phylum Pseudomonadota; class Alphaproteobacteria; order Rhodobacterales; family Rhodobacteraceae; genus HLUCCA09. Next base: position 16,301 of record JBCCYI010000071.1, on the reverse strand, counting down.
GGAAGGCGTCCCCGACAGGATGACATCCCCCGGCGCCAGCTCGAAATACGCCGACAGATATGAGATCATTTCGGGCACTTTCCAGATCATCTGATTCAGATCTCCTTGCTGGCGAACCTCGCCATTGACGGTGAGGACAAGCGCCCCCTGATCGGGGTGCCCCACGCGCGCGACCGGCAGGATCGGCCCCACGGGCGCGGAGCGTTCGAAGGCTTTGCCGATCTCCCAGGGCCGGCCCATTTTCTTCATCTCACCCTGCAGGTCGCGGCGGGTCATGTCGAGCGACAGGGCATAGCCATAGACATGGTCCAGCGCTATCTCAACGGGAATGTCCGTGCCGCCGGTCTTCAGAAAGACAGCGATTTCAGCCTCATGGTGCACATCCGCCGTCTGTTCGGGGTAGGGAAAGATGCCGGAGGGGTCGAGGTTGCTGGGGTTCTTCTGGAAAAAGAACGGGGGCTCGCGGTTCGGGTCATGCCCCATCTCGATCGCATGCGCGGCGTAGTTGCGGCCGATGCAGTACACGCGGCGCACCGGGAAGGTGGCCGACATCCCTTCAACGGGCAGGGAGGTCTGCTCGGGCGGGGCGATGACATAGTCGGACATGGGCGTTTCCTTTCTGAGAGATGCCCCGTGCTAGCGCCGTCCGATCTTCAGATCAATCAGAACCAATCTTACGATTGGTGACTTGCCTGGATCGGTCCGGTATCATCTGCGTGGACCGCGCGCCTGTGGTCCGGACACCGCCACTACCACTGCCACCGCCACTGCCAATGCCACCAAGAGGATCCGCCGACGCATGCCGCACCCGCCCGACCCGCCTCGGATCGACCCTGTCGCCGACACGCTCCGCGCCCTGATCGAGTCCCGCGGCCTGACGCCGGGAGACCGGCTGCCCGCGGAGCGCGACCTGATGGAGCAACTCGGCGTTGGCCGCGCGGCCCTCCGCCGGGGGCTGGAGCACCTCGAACGAGAGGGGAGGATCTGGCGTCATGTCGGCAAGGGCACCTTTGTCGCCCATGGTGCGACAGGTACGGGCGACCCCACCGATCTCTTCGTCGGGCTCGGGTCTCAGCTCACGCCCGTCCGCATGATGCGCGCACGGCTTTGCATCGAACCGGCCCTCGCGCGGGAGGCAGCCGTGAACGCCTCCCACCAGGCGACCACGCGCTTGACGACGCTGTGCACGCGCGGACGCGCGGCGGCGAGCTGGGCCGAGTACGAACGGCAGGACGACGCCTTTCACAGAGCGGTGGCGGAAGCCGCGGACAATCCGCTCCTGCTCGCACTCTTCGACAGCCTCAATCGCGTGCGCCGCGAGGTGGCATTCGGCGCGGTCGAGCGCAGTTCTTTGCGGCCGCCGGCAACGCATTCGAGCTTTGCCGAGCATGATGCCATTGCCGATGCGATCGCGGCCCATGATCCCGATGCCGCGCACCTGAGAATGCGGCAGCATTTGCAATCGGTGGCCGCCCGTCTTTTCGGCGAGGCGTAACGCGCCTTTCGCGCGCCGGGCCTGAACGGACGCCGTGCACGCCATGGGCGCGGCGCCCCCCTGGGAGGCGCCGCGGGCCGTGGGAACGGCGCGATACGTCAGGACGCCGCGGGTTCGACTTCCACCGGCGGGAACCATGTCAGCGATGAATGATGCAGCGAGATCAACACGCGCCCGTCCAGCTTGTGGTAGGCGAAGGTATAGTCGGCGCGGGTGGCGTTGCCGTCCCCGTCGATGAAAGTGTAGTGCCCCATGTCCTTGTAGCCGAGACCGCCGGCCTTCAGGATCGGGCCGACGGCGCTTTGAAACTCCACCTGCGTCCAGCCGCGATTGAGAAAGCCGTGATCGTTGGGGTAGTTCGGATCGCCTCCCACGAAGTAGGAGCGGGCGCCCGCGCGGTCGAGGCGAATGACATCCGCCAGCGTCGGCTTGAAGAGGACCGGCTCGTCGGGGGCTCCGAAGTCGTAGAGATCGAGCAGATTGTCGACGTCGCGCTCCGTCACGTATTTGGCCCAGGCGCGTTGCGCCGCCACAACTTCGGCCTTTGAAACGGGTTCAAAATTGCGCTCCGACATCTGCCCTGCTCCTCTCCGCTCGCTTGGTCCGCCGGGCACGTGCCGCACCTGGCGCAGGCGGCGCCTAGCTAGGGCGAATGCGCGACACTTGTCGAGAGGGGCACCGGCCTGCGGCCCGGGGTGCGACGCTACGCCCGTTGTGCCGTCACCCGGGCGCGCCGTCCCGGGCCGCGGGCCGCCCCCTCAGGCCGCGCACCCGACGGAGGCGGCATCCTCCCACGCCAGCCCCGGACGATACCGTGCGGCCATGCGCCCGTTTTTCAGGGCAAAGAGATGCAACCACCCGTTGTCAAAGAGAGCCGCAACCTCTGGGTGTTTGCGCAGCACATCGAGGATCGCCTCGCGGGGCGCGTCGACCATGACCGTGAGCCGGAGCGGCTCATGCGCGAGATCGTCCCCGTCGTGGACGGCCTGCCACGGCAGCCCCGGGCGGAGCCGGCCACCATTGCCCTCGACCACGCCGATCCCCCCGGCGACATTGTGGATCAGCTTGTTGCCCCCGCCGAACACCTCCGGCGCAATGGCGGAGCCGTAGTATTGCAGGCTGATCCAGCTGCCGACGACCACGGGGGCCGTCAGGATCAGCTCCAGCGTGCCAAAGCCGTCATCCGCCCGCCAGTCGTAGCTGTGCAGGAAGGCGCGTCCGCCCAGGTCCTTGCCCTGGGTGGCCGCGCGCGGCGCAGCGATGAAGGCCGCGCAGCCGGCGAGCCCCCATTCGGGCCGGACTTCGGCCCAGTTGTAAGCGCGCGCGGCGACGGTCTCGGCCGAGGCGCCCGGCAATGCCAGCGCCCGCTCGGCCCGCGCAATCCGGCCCGCGCGATCGAGCCAGGAGCGGACTTTGCGCAGCTCGGGCGTGTCCGTCTCGACGTCGTAGAGCGTGATCGTGTCGGTCGTCGTGTCATGCAGACCGGCGACAAACAGGGTGTCGGCGGCCAGGCTCATCCCGCGTGCGGCGAGGCCGGCGCGTGTTTCGGGATCGTTCAGCAGCGCGGCGAGCACGCGGGCCGAGACATCGCCCGTGTAGCCGCCACAGGCCCCGCAATGATAGGCGCTTTCATGCGGGTTGTTCGACACATGCCCGCCGTGACCCAGCAGGAGGACAATGCGGCCGTGGTCCTGCGTGAGGCTCATCGCCTGAAGGACCGCTGCGGCTGTGTCAGCCTTGGCCTGCGCCGTCAGCGTGCCGACGATCTCAGGCTTTGGCTCGACAGGCGCCCGGCCGGGCGCCAGACCCAGCGCGTCGCGCACCAGCTTGCCCGCGGAGAGAGGGCCCGCCGCCTCGACAAAGGCGAAGGACGAGACTGCGGCCTGCCGAAACCGGCCCCAGGCCCGGGTCGCCCGAGCCGCCATCCGCGTGTCCAGTTCCTGCGCCGTGGGGCCGTGGCTCGTGGTCTCGATCGCGGGCGAGAGCAGCACTGGCAGATGCGCCTCGGCCACGTCCGAGCCCTGGCCCTTGTGCGACAGCGGCAGCCCGAAGAACCCCGCGAAGCCAAGGGTTGCGATAGTGGGGTCCACGCTTTCGAGTGCCCGCCGGAAGACCTCCGAGCGCACGTCGATGCAGAATGCCGCCTGCAGGAACGGGCGCTGCGCCGCCGTGGCGCCGGGCGCTGTGGCCGGCGCTGCGCCGTCGAGCGCCGCCATCAGCGAGCGCTGGTGGGCCCGCTCCAGCGCGTCCTGCAGAATGGCGAGTGCAACGTCCTGCTGACAGGCGACGACGGGCGCTTCATGCGCGGAGACGGTTTGCGCCCAGAGCTCGGCGACCTCGGGACACTGGGCGAGCAGCGCCTCCTCCCAGATCAGCCGGATCGCCAGCATATCCGCCACGGCGGGATCCGTACCGCCCCCGAGCTCGGCCTGCCACAGGATCCACCGCGCGTGCTGGGCCCAGCCGCCGAGATCCATCAGCAGCCGGTGAAACACCGTCTCCGCTGCCGCCTCGGTAAGGCCAAGCGCATCGGCGGCGCGCAGCAATGCCCCGTCCGCTGTCTCGGGCGCGTCGGCGACATGGGCGCAGAAGCCGGAAAGCCCAGCGATCTCGGGGGTCAGGTCCTGCATCGCCCAGGCGCGCCATGCCTCAAAGCAGCCCGCGCCCGGCTTTGGCGCCCAGAGCGCCTGACCCTGGTCGAAATGCCCCGCCGCCCAAAGGCCAAAGGTCCGTTCGATCAGCGCGGGCCAATCCTTGCCCGTGAGACGCGCGGCCAGGTCCGCGACCGTCGGCAGAGCGGCGCCGGGCGCCGGGGCGGCCGCCGCGCCGAGGGTCGCCTTCAGCGCGGCAAGATCGCTTGGCGTGCCGGGGAGGGTCGACGCGGCCAGCGCCGCCAGAAGATCCGCCTCTGTCATCCGGCCATTCGCGAGCGCCGCGGCATAGGCCGCCGGGCCCTGCGTTGCCCGAACCCCCGCCGTGCGCATCAAACGCGCGGAGGTGGCCGCCAGATCCTGACGCGTCTGCCCCAGAAACGGGTTCACCGCGACTGTGGCGTTCAGGGGAAACGCCGGCGGGATCGCGCGGACGGCGGCCTCGGCAGCCGTCACCAGACCAGACAGGCGGGAGGGGGCGATGTGCGCGTGCTTCATGAACATGGCGGTCTCCTTTTTTGGGGGGGGGTGCGTGCGGCGTCCGGGACACGGCGTCGCACATGGGACAGACAGGGGGGCGGGGGCGGGCGCCGCTGTGGCCCCACAAAGGGGACGCCTCGGGGGCGTCAGCCGGACTTCGCCGTTGCGAACCCGCCCATGGCGCGGTCCAAGAGGGCATTGAGGTAGAGGCCATTGGCGAGGTGGACCCGCAGCCCCGCCGTGGCCGGATGATGCGCCCAGAGCGGGAACAGCGCCTGGGCAAGGGCGACCAGCCCGAACGAGAGCACCGCGAGGACAAGCAGCGCCCATTCCAGCGGCCCGGGCACGGGCGCGGCAGGCATGCCCGCGCCCCAGATCGCCTCCGCCAGCGCCTGAAAGGCAAAGTAGGCGAACGCGGCAAGGAGCGCCGCGCTCCCTGTCCGGCGGGTCAGGGCGGCGGGGGCTTTCTCGGCGAGGCCCTGGGCGATGAGATACGCGACCCCGAAGATCAGGATGGCACCGAGCGCGAGCGCCTGGGGGCTCTTGGGCCCAAACAGCGCCCAGAACACGGCCGCGATGCTGGCGTAGAGCAAAAGCGCCAGTGAAAAGGCGCGCAGCACGGCACCCAGGCTCGGCACAGCGACGGCACCCGGCTTGCGGGCTTTGGCCACGGCCGCCACCGCGCCCCCCGAGGACAGGAACGCATGCGCCTTGTAGAGCGCGTGCGCCACGATGTGCAGCAGCGCCAGCGCCCAGAGGCCGAGCCCGCATTGCAGGAGCAGAAAGCCCATCTGAGACACGGTCGACCAGGCTAGCGAGGTCTTGACCGCGCTTTGTGTGAGCATCACGGCCGCGCCGAAGAGCGCCGTCAGCCCGCCGATCATGACCAGCACCGCCATCGCGCCGGGGCTCATCTGCACCAGGGCCGCCGTCGCGATCAGGAGCACGCCGCCGGCGTTGATGATGCCCGCGTGGAGCAGCGCGGAGACCGGCGTCGGCGCCTCCATCACCTCGGTCAGCCAGCCGTGGAGCGGGAAGGCGGCCGTTTTGAGGGCGGCGGCGAGCACCAGCGTGGCGACCGCGATGTGACCGGCGACGCCGAGTCCCGTCTCCGCAGCGAGGGCGGACAGGGCGGTGACGTCGGCGGTGCCGAAGCGCAGGGTCAGGAGCCCCGCCGCGGCGAGGAGCGCGACGTCTCCGGCGTGCCAGACGGCGGAGAACTTCGTCGCCGCCCGCCGCGCCGCCGGACGGTCGGCGTAGAAGAGCAGCAGGTGCCGCAGCCCCAGCCCGACCGCGATGGCCGCGGCCGCCATCCCCCAAAGGCTGGCCGCCTGCACAAACACGAGGACCGCCGCGAGGGTCGCCAGCATCAGGCCGTGAAACGCGCCCTCCCGCGCCTCGCCATCGAGGTAGGTCCGGCTGTAGCGCATCACGACCCAACCGATGAAGGCGACGAGGAGCGAGAGTGTCAGGCTCACCGCATCGGCGCGGAGCAACGCCGCGTCGGCGGGCGCGCCGCGCGCGCCGTGCCAGGCGAATTGCGCCAGGCCCATCGCGGCCAGGGCCAGGGCGCCCAGCGCCGCCCCTTCGGACCAACGCGGCAGGGCGCCGGGGCGCGCCCCCGAGCGGCGCAGCGCCAGCCCGGCCACGGCAAGAAGGACGAGGGGCGCAAGGAACGACATTGAGAGGGCGGGGGTCATGAATCATCTCCGGCGTTGCACGGTTAACGGGCCAGATAGCGCGTTGCGAACATCAAGGATATTTCATATCTTGACGAAGTTCGTTCTGATTTATGGAAGCATGGCCAATCTCAACCTCCACCATCTGCGCCTCTTTCGCGCCGTCGCGCGGGACGGCACGCTCACCGGCGCCGCGCGCGGGCTCAACATCTCGCAATCCGCAGTGTCGACGCAGATCAAGGCGCTGGAGGCGTCGCTCGGCCAGCCGCTCTTTGAGCGGAGCGGGCGGCGGCTGCTGCTGACCGAGGCCGGGAGCATCGCGCTCGACCATGCCGAGGAGATCTTTCGCGCCGCCGAAGACCTCTCGGCCACGCTCAACGCGGCGGGCACGCGGCGCAAGGTGCTGCGGATCGGCGCCCTCGCCACGCTGTCGCGCAACTTTCAGATCGCCTTTCTCGACCCGATCATCGGACGGGACGACGTGGAGGTCGTCCTGCGGTCCGGCCCGCAGGAGGCGCTCCTGCGCGGGCTGGAGGCGCTGGCGCTCGACGTCGTGCTGACCAACCTCGTGCCCGCGCGCGACGCGGCGAGCCCCTATCTGGTGGAGCGGCTCGACGAGCAGCCCGTCAGCCTGATCGGGACGCCCGCGCGGCAGCTTGCGCCGGACACGCCGCTGGAGCAGCACCTGGCGCGCCACCCGCTGGTGCTGCCCACGCCGGAGACGTCGATCCGCGCTGGCTTCGACGCGCTGCTGGCGCGCCTCGGGATCGTCCCCAAGATCGCCGCGGAGGCGGACGACATGGCGATGCTGCGCCTCCTGGCGAGCCGGGACACGGGCGTGGCCGTGATCCCGCCGATCGTGGTGCAGGATGAGCTGGCGAGCGGCAAGCTGGTGGAGTTCGCCCAACTCGACGGCCTCCGCGAGGTCTTCTGCGCGGTGACGATCCAGCGGCGCTTTCCCAACCCGCTCCTGGCCAAGGTCTTTGCGGCTCACGCATCGCGCCCGCCAGAGTGACGGCCCTGCGCCCCCGGACCGGACTCACCGGCTCCGGCTCGCGCGCGGCATGCGCGTTATATCATAACAGTGCATACGGCCAATCTGGCGGAAACCCGGCATAAACCCTGGTTTATCTCCAAATTCGGCATAGAAATCGGACATTTCTACACACTAAGCCCGACGGTCGGCGCGTTGACACAACGTCACCCAAGCCGCCTTTATGGACCCCATCAGCACGCAGCGCATGGCGTGCCGGGGATCCTTGAAGGGGGACGAAGAAATGACAGTCAGAGAAGATATCGCGAAGGTCTATGTGGGCTATTTCGGGCGCTCACCCGAGCCCGAAGGGTTCGACTACTGGATCAGCGAAAACAACCGCGGCTTCACCATGCCGGAGATCGCCGCGTCGTTCTCTGTCCAGGAGGAATCGACCTCGCGCTACCCCTATCTGGCCAATCCCAATGTCGCCGACCCCGGTGCCTTTGTGGATTCGGTCTACCAGAACCTCTTTAACCGCGACCCCGACCCGGCCGGCCGCGAATTCTGGATCAACGAGCTGAACGAGGCGCAGGGCCGCCCTGTGGCTGTGGGCGCGATGGTGCTCAACATCATCTCGGGCGCGCAGAACACCGAAGAGTTCGGCCCTGACCTCGACATCATCAACAACAAGACCGAAGTCGCCCTCGAATGGGTCAGCCAGACCGCCGAGGTCGCGAACTTCGTCTATGACGACGAGGCCGCCGCCTCCGCCAAGAGCGTGCTCGACAATGTCGACGAGACCGAGGAATCGGTCGAGACGGGCAAGCAGGAGGCCCGTGACTTTGTCGAGAATATCCAGGGCGAGACCTTCACCCTCACGGACGATGTCGACGGCGGCTCCGAATTCGTCGGCACCGATTTCGCCGACACCTACAACGCCACCGCCCAGACGCTGAACACCGGCGACGACCTCGATGGCGGCGACGGGACGGACACGCTCAGCGTCCAGTTCGGCAACTTCCAGTCCGTCAGCGCCACGCCGCGCCTCACCGACATCGAGAACATCGAAGTGCAGGGCGGCGCGCGGGACCTCAACGCAAGCATCGACCTGACGACGTCCTCCGGCGTCGAAAAGGTGATGCTGCAGAACGTCAACGGCGAGGCGACGCAGAACTTCAACTTCAACGCGCGGGTCCTCTTCGAAGGCGTAGGCAACATCGTCGACTTCGACGTGCGCGACTCCAGCACGCCCGACGGCACGCCGACCTATGTGCCGCTCACCGATCTGATCGTGCGCTATGCCTCGGAGGCCGTGTCGGGCGATGCCGACGTGCAGAAGGTCTTCCTGAGCAATTCCGGCCTCAACGAGTTCGACATCGAGGGGGTCGAGTTCCTCGAAGTGACCGCCGAAGGGGTCAACGCTGTGGACCTCTTCGATCAGGCGCGCGCGCTGACGGTCGATGGATCGGGGGACCTCGTTGCGGGCTTCACCACCAGCGACACCTCCAGCACCCCGACCGCGACGTTCGATTCGACGGCGTCCACCGGCGACATGGTCATCAGCTTCGGGACGGATCAGACCGTGGTCGCCGATGCGGGCGTGGGCAACGACGTCTTCCTCTTCTCCGAAGACTCGATTGTCGATATCGACGGCAGCGCAGGCGACGATCTCTTCCTCTTCAACTTCGGAACGAGCGGCAACCTGGACGCCGACGACAGCGTCGAGGGCGGCGACGGCAAGGACACGCTGGGCATCCGAGACCTCAACTCCGTGAGCGTCGACGTCATCAACGGCACCTCCGGGATGGAGGCGCTGCTCTACGAGGAGCACAACGACCGCATGGTCGCCTCGGATTTCGACGAGATCGACGAGTTCATCTTCAACGGCGCGGACAGCAATCGCCGCACAACGGTCGAAGGCGTGGAATCGGATGACCTCTTCATCTTCACCAGCGACCGTAGCGCGGCGAGCCGTGCGCTGAACTTCGAAGGCGCCAACGTCGGCGAAACGCTGACCTTCGAGCTGCGCGCCGGTGAGGGCGACGCGCCCGGGGCCGTCAACCCGTTCGCGGGCAATGATCATGTGGAGGTTCTGGCCGGGGGCAATACCGGCAGCGACACCTCTGCCGTTTTCCTGCAGGACAACATCGCGTCGGTCACGATTGCGTCGACCGGCACCGCCGACAGCGCCAACCTGATCCACGCGTTCGACACAGATTCCCGCCACTACGCCATCAACAACGACAACGGCACGTCGTCCTTCACCATCATCGGCACGCACGATCTGAACATCGGGGCGGCCCCGGAGGACGAGCAATCGGGCAGCGGCCGGGCCCTGGGCTTTAGCGAGGCCGCGAATGTGAGCGCGAGCGGTTTCGAGGGCAACCTGACAATCGCGCTGTCCAATTCGGCGGACGTGATGGTGGGCGGCCTTGGCGACGACATCATCTACTCCCGCGGCGGCGATGACCGTGTGACGGGGGGCGAGGGCTCGGACCAGTTCCGCTATGCCGATGACAACGGCACGGATGTGATCCTCGATTTCCTGATCGGCGAGGACAAGATCGGCCTCAGCGAGGTGGATTTCGCCGACACCGAGGAGAGCCGCGAAGGGGCCATTCTGGCCGCCGAAGACTATGTCGAGAACCGCAACGGGATCGACAATATCGGAAGCGCCGACGCCTTCTCGGTGCTGGAGCTGCAAACGGGTCTTTCGGCCGATCAGATCGAGAATGACACCGGCGCCGCCGTGCAGGCCTACGTGCTTGTCTACAACACGACCTCAGGTCACGGCGAAATCTGGCATGACGCCAACTGGTCGGACACAAACAACCGCGACCACATCGCGACGCTCGACACCGTCGTCGATCTGGCCGGGGTGCAGGCGTTCTCCAACACGGATTTCGTGGAGTTCATTGCCTAGGGCGTTTGCGCCGGGCTGAGGCATCCATCTCGGGCGTAAGCCCTCGACGTTGCTCAATATTCTGAGCGGCGGGGTGCCTCAGGATCTATTCGAAGGACCGATTGCTCAAGAAATTCACGCGTGTCTTTTTAGCAGGTCGGCGGAGGTGCTTTCGGGCATCTCCGCCATTTTCTTTTGTGCTTGTGGGCGCCCGTTTTCCTTTGAACGTAGTGGCGCGGTGTCTCAGGCCGTGTCGATCACGCCGTCGCCCAGCCGCCCCTCGTATCCGTCGCGCAAGAGGCCGCGGCGCCGGGCGAAGCCCTCGGGCACCGGGTATCCCCCGAGCGGGCCGAAGAGCCCGTCATAGGGGCCGACGAAGATGCTCCGCTGCTGGGCCAGCGACGCAAGACGCGCATCGTCGGCAAAGGAGTGGCCGAGCCCGGCGATGCGGAAGCCCGGCGCGCTGGCCGTGCGCTCCAGATACCCCTCGACCGCGAGCTGGCGCAGCGCGCCCGCGCCAGTCACAAACCGTCCGGTTGCCGCACGTTCGGTGACAAACCCTGCTTCGCTGAGGCGACCCGTGGCGACGAGGTAGGATCCCGACGGCGGGAAGGACTGCCCGGCCCCGGCAAAAATCGGCACTCCGCCGACGCGCAGGGCTGGCCCGTCGCGCGAGACGTCCCCGGCCACCAGATCTTCGCTGAAGGGCGCGGGGTCGATCCGGCTGGCAACGACGCCCGACGGCGTCCAGAGGCCCGACACAGCCACCCGGTCCCCGACGTTGGCGCGCCGCACCGCGTCAGCCTCGGCGCGCAGCGCGACACCGTTGACCGAGAGCTGCCCGCCCAACTGCGCGAGTGTGCCGACAAGCGGATGGTCGATCCGCACATGGCGCGCGATCAGGCGGTCCCGCGTTCGGTTGGCCGCGATGGTGAGCGTCTGGCCCACGGCAAGGGCGCTGTCGGACACCGGTCCGAGCGCTGTGACGATCCGCGTCTGATCTGTGAGCTCCACACGGAGGCCATTGATCCGTAGGCTGCCGAAATCGGTGAGCGTGCCGACGATCCCCGTCCCGCCGATGCCGCCCTCAAACGGGTCGCGCGTGCCATCACGCGTGACGATCGCGGGGGCGGCACACCCGACGAGCAAGGTCGAAGACGCAAGCCCGATCAGATGCCTACGGGTCAACGGCGTCGGTCTACGGGCCACGTTATGTCTCTCCGTCGTCTGCGCTGCCGGGGCGCGCCTTTGGGTCGTCCGCATCGGCGTCGCCGCGCCCGCGCGCGTCACCGCTACCGTCCGTGCGGTAGAAGTAAACCCCCAACCGGAAGCGGCTGCCATTGTCGGGTGCTGCGCGGTCGCGCGCCTGCGCCTCGGCACCGGCCCGGTTGATGTCTTCGAGCAGGGTCTGCGCCTTGTCGCGCGCCGTTGCCTCGACGATGTCGAGCGCGCCCTCGGTCAGCCGCGTGTAGAACACCGCGCGCTCGTAGAAGGGCGGGCTGTCCGACAAGAGGTTCTCGGAGGCGGCGGCGAGGTGATCGCCGACGTTGGCGGCGAAGAAGACGAGCTTGCTCTCCTCGCCGCCCGGCCCGGCGACAGCCTCGGCCACGACCGAGAGCCGCCCGTCCTCGCCCTCCGCCACCAGGCCCTGCCGCATCAGCTCGTCGAGGACGGTACGCGGGCGGATGTCGGTGCTGACGCTCCGCACGAGGCTCTCGAAATCCGCGCCCTCCGCGCCCGACTTCGGCAGCGCGCGCGGCGTGCCGTCGGGGCCGGTGTACTCGGGCCGGGCCAGCCATTGGCCGAGGACGGTGGCGAAGGCCGCCTCGCGCCGCCGCGTCTCCTCCCACCCGGCGTCGCCCTCCTCGAGGAACGTGCGCACATCGCGCCGGTGCACGCCGGTCAGCAGGCTGATGCGGCTGTCCGTCGGCGGCGCGTCCCCGATGCGAAAGTCCTCATGGGCGACATCGACGTAGATCCGCTTGAGCATCCGGTAGAAGTCCGGCGCCGTGAGGCCGCGCGCGATCAGCGTCCGCACCAGCGGACGCAACAACCCGCGCAAAAGGCGGGGGAAAGGATCCTGCTCAGAGCCTGCCATACGCCAGACATACCGCGCGTGTAATTTTCTTCCACAAAAAACTTGACCAAATCGTACCGTGCGACATTTCGACGTGTGGAAAAAGTTTCCACGCATCGCTGGCACCGCTTGAGCGGGGGCAGTGTCACAGACCAGGCCGCATCCGACGGCCATTGAAGGGAGAGTTTCATGACATCCACACCGACCACCGATCCGACCTCCGTCGAGACCGCGCAGGACGATCTGTCCAACATCGTCGACATCGCCGCAGGGTCGGACGACTTCAACCTGCTGGTGCGTGCGCTGGACACCGCGGGGCTCGTCGACACGGTGCGCGGGCTCGATGACATCACCGTCTTCGCCCCGACCGATGCCGCCTTTGCCGCCCTGGCGGCCGACTTTGGCTACACCGGCGACGCCACGGACGAGGACGCCGTCTTTGACGCCATCGTCGGCGCCCTGACCGAGCTGGGCGAAGGCGACCCGATCCCCGTTCTGACGAATGTCCTGCTCTACCATGTCTCCGAGGGAGCGAAATCCGCCAGCGAGATCGACAGCGCGGGCACGATCGGCACCCTGCTCGATGGCGCCACCTTTGCCGCGGCCGGCGGCACGCTGACGGACAATGAGCCGGACCTTGCCGACCCGACGATCGCCATCCCGGACATCGCCGCCTCCAACGGCACCATCCAGGTGCTCGACCGCGTGCTCGTCCCGCTCGACATCGAGGGCAACACGACGATCACAGACATCGTCGTGGGCTCCGGCGGGGAGTTTGACGACAATGGCAGCGACTTCGACATCCTGCTCAACGCCGTCGTCACCGCCGACCTCGCTGCCACGCTCGACGACCCCAACGCGTCATTGACCGTCTTCGCGCCCACCGACGATGCGTTCGTGTCCACGGCCACCGCGCTCGGCTTCACCGGCACGGGCGAGGCGGAGGCCTTTGGCTTCATCGTCGACGCGCTGACGCTGGTCAGCGGCGGGGGCGATCCCGTGCCGCTCCTGACCGATGTGCTGACCTATCACGTCGCGCCGGATGCGCTCGACGCCGCGGCCGTGCTCAGCTCCGACAGCATCACGACGCTCCTGGGCGCGGATGTGGGAGTCGACGGGACGTCTCTCGTCGATCTGGACCCCGACCTGCCCAATGCGGACATTCTCGACACAGACATCGGCGCCTCCAACGGCATCGTCCATGTGATCGGCGGCGTGCTGATCCCGGCGGATCTGCTGCCGAGCGACGGCTCCAACGACGTCGACTTCCTGATCGGCGACGACACCGGCGAGACCTTCACCACCGGCGCCGATGACGACCTCGTCTCCGGCAAGGGTGGCGACGACATGTTCGACGGGGGCGCGGGCAACGACCTCTTCGTCGGCGGCGAAGGGCGGGACACGGCGATGGTGTCGAGCGCGTCGAGCAGCTATGCGCTGACCCTCTCCACGAGCGGCGTCATGGTGATGGACCGCAGCGAGGGCGGCAGCGGGATGGACACGCTCGTCGACGTCGAGACGCTCCTCTTCGGGGACGACTTCGCTTTTGAGGCCGACGCCGGGCTGAACCTGGAGGCCATCTCCGGTGCGGTCGATCTCGACGCGGGTCAACTCGTGCAGATCGTCGAGCTCTACGTCGCCTATTTCAACCGCGCGCCCGATGCGCTTGGCCTGACCTATTGGGGCACCGAGCTGGTGAACGGCATGTCGATCGAGGAAATCGCGTCGAGCTTCTTCACCCAGGATGAGACGGCCGAGCGTCTGCCCGTTGCCGACGACCATGGCGGGCTCGTCGACGCGGCCTACCAGAACCTCTTCAACCGGGCGCCCGATCAGCCCGGCCGCGACTACTGGATCGAGGAGCTGGCCACCGGCAGCGTCAGCCGCCCGGAGTTCATGCTGGCGCTGATCAACGGGGCCAAGGCCGAGACGGGGTCGCCCGCAGATGCGCAGGTCGTGGCCGACAAGGTCGACGCCGGGATCGCCTATGCCGCGGTCGAGGGTCTGGGCGACGTGGACGACGGGCTTGCGCTGCTGGCCGCCTACGACGCGACCGACGCCGCTGGCAGCCTGGCCGATATCGACGCGTTGATCGACGGCTTTGCCGAGGCGGCGGCGGGCGACGATGGGGCGCTGACGGTCGCGCTCGCGGGGGTCGACGATCCCTTTGCGGTGGCCTGATCCCCACGCGTCGGGAGAGGTCCAGGGGTCCGGTGCGCCGGGCCCTTTTTTCGTGCCCGCCGCGCGCTTTAGGGAAGCGGGCTAGCGCAGGATGTAGACCGAGCAGGGCGCGCGCCGCGCCACCCGTGCCGCGGTCGAGCCCAAGAAATAGTCCGTCGCCGTCGGATGGTGCGAACCGACGATAATCAGATCGACATCGTTGTCCTTGGCGTAGAACGTGATCTGCACGCCGGCCTTGCCCTTGGTGACGTCGGTCACCACGTCCGCGGCGCCGTCGGCCAGCCCGTCGAGCTTGGCCTTGATCTGGGTGCTAAGGTGGTTCTCCGGCTTGAGGTCGACGAATTCGGCGACGAAGCCGGGCACGTCCTCCAGCACCGTCAGCAGGGTGATCTTGCCGCCCGCGTCGAGCAAGTGCCGCGCGGCTTCGAGCTTTCGCGGCACGACCTCCTCGTGGTCGAGCGCGACCGGGATCAGAATGTGGCGATGCATGGCGGTCTCCTTTCAAGCGGACGGGTCAGGGGCGCGGGCCCCTACGGGGATGGGGCGGCGGACAGCGGCAGGAGGCTCAGGCCGACGGCGATGAAGACGGCGAGAAACACGGTTTGCGCCACCAGAAAGAGCGCGGCGGGCAGGCCGACCTTCATCACCTCTTCGGGCCGGGTCTTCATCCCGACCGAGGCGATCGCGGTGAGCAAGAGCCAGCCCGACACCTCGGCCAGCACCGAAATCACCGGCGCAGGGATCAGACCAGCGGTACCCAGGGCGGCGAGCACGACAAAGCCGACGACGAAGACGGGCACGATGGGTGGACGCTCGCCCGAGCTGTCGGTCTCGACGACGAGGGCGCGGATCAGCAGCGCCCCGATCACGACGACGGGGGCCAGCAGGATCACGCGCAGGAGCTTGACGAGCGTGGCAATGTTGCCCGCCTCGTCGGACACGGAGAACCCGGCGCCGACGACCTGGGCCACGTCGTGCACCGTTGCGCCGATGAAGATGCCGGTCACCTGCTCGCTGAAGCCGAGGGCGCCGCCGAGGATCGGGTAGACGATCATGGCAAGCGTCGAGAGGAGCGTGACGCCGACGACGGTGAAGATCAGCCGCTCCTCGGAGCGGTCGTCCTTGGGCAGGATCGCGGCGATGGCCATCGCGGCGGAAGCGCCGCAGATCGCGACGGCGCCCGCCGAGAGAAACGCGAAGCGGTAGCGGAAGCCGAAGACGCGGCTCGTGAGCAGGCCAAAGGAGATCGTCAGCGCGACGCCGCAGACGACGAGCCCGATCACGGGCCAGCCGAGGAGGGTCAGCACTTCGGCGCTGATCCGCACGCCGAGCAGCGCCACGCCAAGCCGCAGGATCTGGCGGGCGCCGAAGTCCATGCCGGGGCGGGCCTTGGTGTCGCCCAGGAAGTTGAGCGCGATCCCGAAGAGCAGCGCCAGGAGCATCGCGGGCGCGCCGTAATGCTCGGAGACGAACTGGCTGGCCAGCGCGATGATCCCCGCGATCAGGAGGCCGGGGCCCAGCGCCCCCGCGCCCTCGAACCGCGAGAAGATCGCGTTAGCCACGGCCGGCCGCCATCGCGCGGGCCGTCTCGAGATAGGCTGTGGGCACGGCGATGCCCTCGCGGCGGGACGTCTCGATGGCCGCGGCGCGGCGCATGCCCGGCAGGCGGGCACCGTCGAGCCCGGCGATGTGGCTCAGGAGCGCTTCGAGCCGCTGGGCGAAGGCATCGGCGTCGTGCGGTTTGATCGCCATCAGGAATTGTCCGGTGCCGGGGGGCGGCCCCTCGGCGGTGAAGAAGGACGAGACCTCGCGGGAGGGGTTCGCTGCGGTGAGCGTGGTGGCGAGGATCTCGACCATGAG
>JBCCYI010000070.1:0-18762 GCA_039189975.1 Pseudomonadota bacterium | reverse complement strand
GTGTAGGCGATCATGTCCGCAAGCTCGGGGGTCTCACCGGAGTTCGACAGGAGCAACGCCACATCGCCCGCCGCCATCATGCCAAGGTCGCCGTGGCTCGCCTCGGCCGGGTGCACGAAATGCGCGGGCGTCCCGGTGGAGGCAAAGGTGGCGGCCATTTTGCGCGCAATATGGCCGGACTTGCCCATCCCCGAAACGATCACACGCCCTGTCGCCTCCAGCAAAACGCCGGCCGCAGCGACAAAGCTGTCGCCGAGCGCGTCCTCCAGAAGGGCGACGGCCTCGGCCTCTCGCGCGACGACCCGGCGCGCCGTGGCGAGCAGGTCCGCCGGAGAGGGTTGTGCATCGGGCGTCGGCATCACAGCGGCCTAATGCGCGAAGATGTCAGTATCCGGCCACCCTGCGAGATCGAGGACAGCCCGCGTCGGAAGAAAATCGAAACAGGCTTGTGCCATGTGCGTGCGGCCTTCACGTGCGAGGCGCGTGTCGAGCACCTCCTTGAGCCGGTGCAGATAGAGCACATCGGACGCGGCGTAGGCCTGTTGCGCCTCGGTCAGCGTGTCTGCGCCCCAATCCGAGCTTTGCTGCTGCTTGGACAGATCAACGTCGATCAATTCGTGGCACAGGTTCTTCAGACCATGCCGGTCGGTGTAGGTCCGCACCAGTTTCGAAGCGATCTTGGTGCAGTAAACGGGCGCCGTGAGCGCGCCGAGGGCATGCTTCATCAGCGCAATGTCGAACCGGCCGTAGTGGAAGAGCTTCAACACGTTGGGATCGGTCAACATGCGGCAAAGGTTGGGCGCCTCCGTCTGACCCAGTGCGATCTGAACGAGATGCGCCTCACCATCACCGGCCGAAAGCTGGACAAGGCACAACCTGTCTCGATGCGGGAGAAGGCCCATGGCCTCGCAGTCGATGGCGACTGTAGCGCCCAGATCAAGCCCATCGGGCAGGTCCCCGCGATGAAGATGAATTGCCATGCCGCCCAGCGCTCCTCCGTGCATGCTTGGCTTTTGCGCCGCCCGCCCACGGATCGGCCAGGCCGCGCGCGGTCCAAGCCGAACACCGCTCCGCTCAGACACCTCATGCACCCCTCCGTGTCAACCGGATGGGCCTGGATGACCCGGCAGTCAGCAAGATGCACTCCGGGGCCAGTGGCAACGGGCGGCGGTATGGCGCGGTTTGCCGGGCCATTACTTGCGTTGGCATTTCCGTCCGAACGCGAGGCTGAACGCCTCCAACTGTCCGCGTGGCACGTGGCGCCCGGCGCGCATCACGCTCCGAAGAGCAGGCCCTCGCCGCCGAACGTGATGTAGTCGACAAACTCCCGGGCGGAACGGTCCACTTCGCCATCCCGACTTGTCTCTTCCTGAGCGAACCCGCGAAAGCCCGGCGCCCAGAGCCCCGTCGTCCGCAAGATGGCCACATCCTCATCCCGAAAGGACGACAGGTTGCCCACCATCTCTGGCCGGTCATCGAACAAGGTGTCGTAGGTGTGCCACCTGCCTTGTTCGTCGACCAAGCGTGCGGCCGAACCGACTTCGTAGTCCAGCCCGGACCACTCTCCCGTGCCGCGCTCGATCGCGATCCAGCCGATCGTTTCCGCGAAGTGACCGCCGCCATTGCGGCTTTCCTGCTCCTGCATCGCGACCTCGAAACCCTCCAGCGTCGCATTGGTCTGCCGCGTGACGACGAAGTCAGGCCCGCGAAAGGTCTGCACCTGGGTCATGATCGAGGGTGCGGAGGCAAACGGCTGCGAAAAGCTGACCGGGGCAAAGCCCTGGGGGCTGAGCAGATCCGTTTCGATCGTGCCGACTTCGAGGATCGTGCCATCCGCCAAGACGTGCCGGCCCGCCTCCAGGACAAGCAGCGTAGAGTCTTCAACGCCATGCACGCCGTCGTAGACCTCAGGCTCCTCGGCAAAGATCGTGAGCCCCGTCGACGTGAGATTGACGATCCTGGGTGCCGCGGGCTCGCTGTCGAACATCGTGAGAGGGCCCGCGATGACGACGGGCGACGTGAAGCTATGTGAGAACTCTATCGTGGTGAGGTCGCTTGAGAACTCCGCGCTGATCACCTCGCCAATGACGGGCAGGTCCGGATCCGGCGGACGACCCTGCACCGTTCCCTCGTTTTCAATCGCGAGGTAGTGGATGTCTTCCGGGAAATGGGAGAGCTCAGCGTCGCGGCTTTGCTCCTCCTGGACGAACACATCAAAGCCACTCGGCGACACGTCGATGAGGTGCGCAAAGGCAGGATCCGGCCCGGTGCGACTGGCCAGGGATACCAAAACCTCTGGCGTCGCGCCGAGGTCTGACGCAAACGTCACCGCGTACTCCTCTTCGTCGACGACGGCGCCCAGACGCGCGGCCTCGACGGCGCCCAAATCACCCAAGCCATCCCCGAGAGCATCGGTCCCTGTCGACACCGCAAGCCAGCCGACCGTTTCGACGGGATGCGAGCCGAACGCCTGTTGTGCTTCTTCCTGTTGCAGGGACACTTCGAACGCGTCGGCGTCGCTCTGCCGGTAGCGGGTGATGACGAACCCTGGGTCATTCTCGGTCTGAACCTGCGCGAAGACCGCGGGGGGCGCATCGAACGGTGTGTCGTATGTGACGGTTGCTCTGCTGGTGTCGATCGTGCCGGCCTGCACGAATGTGTTTTCGCCGATCATGTACGCCCCGGCCTCCGCAACGAGCAGCGTCACCTCAACCGGGTGATAGGCGGGGTCCAGGTAATCGGGCCGTTGGATCGCGAGGCGAACACTGTCGGCCGTCACCTCGGAAACGCGGACAACCCCGATCTCGCGCAGGGGATCGCTGTATCGGGCGATGGCCACCGGGTTGTCGAAGGTGTGCGCGAGGCTGACCACCTCCGGCACATCGGTCAGCGTGAGGTGTTGCACCTCCCAGACGGTATCCGCCGGCGGGGCGGGCAAGGTATGATAGGTGGTCGACGTTACATCGAGCGCATCGGCCATCAGCCCGTTCAGCAGGAGCGTACCGCCACCCGGCAGCGAGACGAGGGCACCGGCGGCGGTGTCGGCCGCGCTTGAGAGCGCCGCGATGGCCGCAGCCTCGCCAAAGTCGGTCAGATCCAGCAGGTCGAGCCCAGGGGCAAAATCCGTGATCACATCGGCGCCGCCGCCGGCACGGATTTCGAAAATGTCTTCATCCGGCCCGCCGGTCAGCGTGTCGTCCCCGCCCCCCCCGATGAGCCGATCGGCGCCCTGACCGCCGAAGCCCTCGAACGGATCGTTTCCGGGCGCCGCTATGATGTCGTCTCCGGAGGTGCCAGGGAGGATCAGCACGGGGTCCGGCAGGTAGACCAGATCCCCCTCCACTTCGATGCCGAGGATGGTCACATCGACATCGGGGGACGTGTTGACTGGCAGCGTGATGTCAAAAAGCGCGTCGCCCTGCTCAAGTGTCTCCGTCACCTCCGACATAACCCGCAGAACCTGGCCAGAGTTATCCGCCTCCGTGGTGACGACGATGTCCCCGGCGGGACGCAGGTCGACTGTTGCGGGACCCGCGTCGGCGGCGTCCAGACGCAGCACGAGACCGATCTGCGGCGCTGTCAGCCCGTCACCCTCCCGCGCGACCGTGAGCATCAGATCCTGTCCCTGCATGTCGACGTCGATCCGAAACTCCGGCGCGATCGCGTCATTCACCACTTCGAACTGCAGGGGAAGGCCAAGGTCCAGAAGGTCATCGCGGTCGTACACACGCGCGTTGCCCGCGACGTCAAAGACACTGACCGAGTACAGGGCCACTGTCCCCGGGACAGTGTCGCCGCGAATGTCGATCTGGCGCGTGAGCGGTCCGGCGTCCCACGCTTCCCCGCTGATCTCGTAGACCAGCCAGCGATTGGCGGCGGGGTTGGTCCCGGACGCGGGGCGCTCAAAGGTGAGCCAGACGCCGTCGACCTCCCGGTCGTCGGTCGCATCCACGCTGTAGCTCACGGGGGCCGCGCCCGCCGTGATGTCCACCACATTCGGCAGGGTCAACGCCGTCAGCTCCGGCGGCGCTGTGTCGGGCGATGCACTGCTCAGGGTAAAGCCGGTGGGCAGGCCGAGACCTTGCAGGTCGGTCGTCGAATAGCTGGTGCTGTTGCCCGCATCGTCATAGACGGTGACGTTGAGCACCTGAACGGGACCCGGGGCGTTGGTCTGGCGAATGAGCAGATCGCGCGAGATCGGTGCTGCGCTAAAGTCCTCGCCAAATTCCTCGCGCATGAGCCACGTCGCCGTTGGCCCCGCACTGCCGACGATCTGACGGTCGAACGTGATCCAGACGGACGCCACGCCGACATTGTCGGTCGCGCGCGCGCTGTAGGTGATTGTGGCGTCGCCGCCTGCGAGGCTGATCACACTCGGAAGGGTCAGCGCCGTGAGTACAGGCGCTTGCGTGTCGGCCGATCCGGTCATCCCACATGTCCCCCTGTGTTCTCATTTTGTACTCCCGGCACATGCCATCGATTCGCTTAGAAATTGGTTAATGGGAGATTGCGCGTCCGGGGGCAGACGCGTGCATCAGAGGCGTGATCGTGTCGATCTAAGGAGCGGGGACGCTCCGCGCGTGACAGCGGCTGCGGCTTACGCGGCGCGGTCCGGCAAGAGGCGCGGCAGGCCCGAGAGGACCTCCGGCCCATCGGCCCGCAGCACGACGATGTCCTCAAGGCGCACACCGAAACGGCCGGGCAAATAGATCCCTGGCTCGATCGAGAAGACATGGCCTTCTTCGAGGATCGTATCGGAGCTCGCCGTGATCCATGGCGGCTCGTGCACGTCGATGCCCATGCCGTGGCCGAGCCTGTGCACGAAGTAAGGTCCGTAGCCCGCATCTTCGATCACCTGTCGCGCGGCGCGGTCGACATCACGCGCGCGGACCCCAGGCCGCGCAACCTCGATCGCTGCCTGCACCGCGGCCTCGACGGTGGCGCGGACCTCCGCGTAGCCGTCCGGCCGCGCACCGAAGGCGAACGAGCGTGTCATGTCAGAGGGATAGCCGTCCAACCGGCAGCCTGTGTCGATCAGTACCGCCATCCCCGGCTGCAACACTGCGGACGACGTGTGATGATGGGGAAAGGCGCCGTTTGCTCCGAAGCCTACAATCGTAAACGCCTTCTGTGCCCCGTGCGCACGGTAGACCGCGTTGATCTCCTGCGCGACGTCCAGCTCCGTCATGCCGGACTTGAGGCCTGCAACGGCCGCCTCGACCGCCGCGTCGTTGAGCCTGGCGGAGGCCGTCAGCAACGCAACCTCGGCCGCATCCTTGCGCGCACGCAATTGGCCCACTGTTGCTTCGGTGAAGCTACGGCGGGGGCTGTCGAGCGCGTCGAGCAGCAGCAGCGCAAAATCCGCGCGCATGGTCTCATCGAGCGCCACCTGCACCCCGGGCGCAACGTCGCAAGCGCTCAGCGCGTCGGCCAGCGCGGCATCCGGCCCGACATCGTCCGCCCAGGGGTGAAACGGCAAATCTGTGGCCTGCCGCACGGCGTCGGCGTTGAGCGCAGGCATCAGGAACCCGGCATAGCCCTGGGACACCAGCAACAGGATAGGACGCTCATCCCCATGAGGATCCACTCCGGCGAGCCACTTCAGGTGGCTCGATGGCCCCAGCGCCACGAGGTCGGTGCCCGTCTCGGCCATGCGGGCGCGCAACGCGGCGAGCCGGGTGAGATAGACATCGTGCATGGTGGTCTCCCTTCAACGTCGCGTGGACTATACGCCTTCCCTCGGCGACCTCCATCCCAGAGATCCTCCCTCCTGCCGTGTGGGTCCTCGGCTGCGCAAACGAGGGCGTCGCTGTCAGCGCGAAAGCCCGCAAAGGCCCGTCTCGCAACATTGCCGGGCAAACCCCACAACGCCTGCTGCGCGGTGCAGGGCACGGATTTCCTGGATATGGCTCAGCGTCTGCGCGGAGCGCCGGCGAGCATGTCATCCACCCATTGCGGTACGATCGCCGTTGCGGGGCCAAGGCGCCGCTCCTCAAAGAGCGGTGATGTCTCCGTCGGATCGAGGTTCAGCTCAAGCGTGGCCGCCCCATGGGCCGCAGCCTCTGCGACGAACCCTGCGGCGGGGTACACGGTGCCCGACGTCCCGATGGAGACGAAGAGATCCGCGGCCACAAGATGGTCTTCGATCCTCTCCATCCCATAGGGCATCTCGCCAAACCAAACGACATCGGGCCGCGCCGCAGGTGCCGCGCACTGAGGGCAGAGGGTGGCGGGCGACATCTCCGCAGGTGCATCCCAACGATGCGCGCAAGCGCCGCAAAGGGCGCGCAGCAAGGCGCCATGCATATGGTGAACCTCGCGATGGCCTGCCCGCTCGTGCAAATCGTCGATGTTCTGCGTGATCAGGACGACCTCGCCCTGCCATGCGGCTTCGAGCCGGGCCAAGGCGACATGCGCTGCATTGGGCCGAGCCCCAAGGCAATTGGCCCGACGCGCGTTGTAGAACCCATGGACGAGCGCGGGATCACGGGCATAGCCCTGGGGGGTCGCCACGTCTTCAAGGTCGTACTGATCCCAAAGACCGCCCACATCGCGAAACGTGCCGAGCCCGCTCTCGGCCGAAACGCCTGCGCCAGTCAGGATCACGACCTTGTCCACGGCCTAACCCTCTGCCCGCAGGAGCGCCTGCAGGCCCTCGCGATAGGTCGGATAGCGCAGGACCACGCCGAGTTCGTCCTTGATCCGGTCGTTTCGGACACGCTTGTTCTCGGCATAAAAGCTGCGGGCCATGGGTGTCATCTCGGCCGTGTCATAGGGAACCTCGGGCGGCGCCGGCACGCCGAGCAATTCGGCGGCGTAGGCCAGGACATCCTGGGGCGGCGCGGGATCGTCGTCGCACAGGTTGTAGGCGCGCACCCCCTCCGCCGGGCGGGCAATCGACGCGGCCAGAACCTGGGCAATGTCCTCGACATGGATGCGCGAAAACACCTGGCCGGGCTTTATGATCCGCCGGGCCTCTCCCTTGCGAACTTTGGCAAAGGGCCCCCGCCCCGGGCCATAGATCCCCGCCAGACGAAAGAGATGCAGCGGCCAGCCGCCGCGTGCAGCGACACCGCGCCACGCGGCCTCTGCGTCGACCCGGCGCCCGCCCCGTTCGGTAGAGGGCACGAGCGGTGTGTCCTCATCGACCCAGCCCCCGGCGTGGTCGCCATAGACGCCGGTCGTCGAAAGGTAGCCGACCCACACGGGCGCCGCCTGCGCCAAGGCCTCCCCAATCTCCGGAAGGAAGGGATCGCCCGCCGGCCCCGGCCCGGCAGACGCGAGAATATGCGTCGCGGCGGCGATATCGGCGCGAAGGTCGGTGCCCGGCCAGATCCGTGGTTCGATCCCGTCGTCGCGGAGCGCCTCGGCCTTCTGCTCGGAGCGCGTTGTGCCGATCACATTCCAGGCTGGTCCAAGCCGCCGCGCCAACGCACGCGCCGAAAAACCATGACCGAGGGACAACAGCGTACCCGTCATTGCAAAAGCTCCTCCGTGCGTGCGCAGCGGTGTCCTGCGTAAAAGCCATCCAACACCGCCGGAAAGGACGTTTGGCCGTGTGCGACCATGGCAAAGAGCGTCATAGATGACCGCAGCTTCATCGCATCAACCTCGCCCATAATGTCGACAGCACTCCGCTGCCCCGCATGGGACAGAAGCAGCTCGGCGCCCGCCCGAACGCGCGCCGCCAGCACCGGGTGGGACGCATAGGCCTCAGCCTCCTCGCGGCCTGCGATGCCATAGTACAGCGCCCTTTCCGATTGGCCCAGCGCACGCAACTGAGGAAAGACGAACCACATCCAGTGGGTCTCCTTCCTGCCGCGCGCCAACTCTGCCATCACGGCGCCGATCACAGGCGTCTGGGCGGAGGCGAACCTCTCCAGATCGGCTGCCCCATCCGTCATGTCGCGTAGTCACTGCCCTCCGCGTCGAGAATTTCGCGCAGCTCCGCCAGGTGTGCCGCGCCAGCGGACGGGTAATCGTTGAGCTCGGCTTCCGTCTTCGCGGCGATCTCATCGGACAAGATGTTGAGCGGGCGGCCCGTCTGAAGGGCACGAACATACGTTTCGGCGGCACGCTCGAAGTAATAAAGCCGATCGAAGGCCTCGGCGACGGTCTGCCCAATCACCATCACCCCGTGATTGCCCATGATCAGCACGCTCGTGCGCGGGTCGGACAGAAGCTCCGCACAGCGCTCCCCCTCCTCTTCAAGGGCAAGCCCGCCATAGGACGTGTCGATCGCCTGCCGGCCGTAGAACGCGCAGGCGTTCTGATCGAGCGGTGGCAGGCGCGGGTCCTCCAGGCACGCCAACACGGTCGCGAAGGTCGAGTGTACGTGCAGCGCGCAGCGCGCATGAGAGCAGCGGCGGTGTACCGATCCGTGCAGACCCCAGGCCGTCGGGTCCGGCGCACCGGGGCGGTTCAGCGTCTCGGGATCATTCGCGTCGATCTCCAGAAGATCGGAGGCGCGCACGCGAGCGAAGTGCTTCTTGTTCGGGTTCACCAGGAACTGCGTGCCGTCGTCACTCACGGCGAGGGAAAAGTGGTTTGCCACTGCCTCGTGCATGTTCATCCGCGCGGTCCAGCGCAGGGCGGCCGCAAGGTCTACCCGCTCGTCCCAATAGGCGATGTTGGGCGTGATGTTTGGGGCAGGCACATTCATCTTCAAAGCTCCTTGGGATCAACCGGGGGCACCCGGCGCAACGTCCCGGGACGTCAATCGGGACAGCAAACCGCGCGCAGACTGGGCCATCCGAGCACGGACTGCCGGTTTTTGCCACCCCCCATTCTGCGACCTTCGGGCGGGGCGGGATCAGGCGGCAGATCCCCACGCTCCCGTGGCCCGCAGGGTCGAGGACGAGATCGCCCGCATGGGCATGTTGACGAAGCACCACGCCGGCGTCGGACTGCCCGCCAGCAGAGGCGCCGCCGACAGTGGAAGGCGTGCCGCCTCGAACCGCGCGGCCGCAACCGACCTGCACGCCGGCAACCGGTGGCCCGGCCGCGCCAGAACCCCGATGGGCACGCGCGACACGATCCCTCGCCAATTGTCCCAGCGGTGGAACTGCGCCAGGTTATCGGCTCCCATAAGCCAGACAAACCGTTCCCGTGGGCGTACCGCGCAGAGCCAACTCAGCGTCTGCGCAGTGTAACGCGTGCCGATATGCGCCTCGATGTCGGTCACATGCAGGCGCGGATGAGCCGCGCAGCGCCGCGCCGCAGCCAGCCGCATCGCGATGGGCGCCGGACCGGTCCGCTTGAGCGGGTTGCCCGGGCTGACGAGCCACCACACCGCATCGAGATGGAACCGTTTCAGCGCCTCAAGCGAGATGTGCACGTGCCCCTCATGCGGCGGGTCAAACGACCCGCCCAAGAGCCCGACGCGCTGTCCGGGCCCTGCCAGCGGAAGGTGTGCGGCAGCGGTCGCCGCGAATCCATGCGGTGTCGGTCGCACCCCTGCGCTCCTCCCCTGGCGAGCCCACTCGGCGGGGTGATGCGGTCGCAGCTCGCGCTTGTCAACGCGGGCCACCCGCCCGCAGCCCCCTCATCTGAGGTCTGGACGCAACGCGCCATGGCGCCTACGCTCTACCTATGCGAGAGTTTTGGGGTGTCAGACGGTGCGCACGGCCTTCCGGGGCGACCCTTCTTCCGGGTCGGACGGGCTGGCCGCTTTTGTGGGCCTTCGCCCTTGCGCTCGCCGCGCCGGCCATCGCGCAAACACCGCCGATCAGCCACCGAGAGCATTTCACCAGCCCAGCGGCCTCGATCGCGCAGGCCGTGCCGGCCCCGTCCCCCACGAACGTGCCCGACACGTCGAGCCCGGTGCGCGACGCTGTGGCCGTGCTCGCTGGCTGTGCCGTGACGCTCATCGCCCCGGATGTGGTGA
The DNA here is from genome assembly GCA_039189975.1 of Pseudomonadota bacterium. Taxonomy (GTDB): domain Bacteria; phylum Pseudomonadota; class Alphaproteobacteria; order Rhodobacterales; family Rhodobacteraceae; genus HLUCCA09. The sequence continues at coordinate 8,876 of JBCCYI010000070.1, read as the reverse complement.
TCACGGCGGGCCATTGCCTGAACCCCAAGTGGCGCACCGCGGCCCCCAGCGCCCACATGGGCCAAGCCTGCCCCAGGATGCAGCAGCAGGCACAGCTTCAGGGGCATGGATGGGAAGAGCCGCTGCGCTGGTATCCCTATGCCAGCACCCGCGACGTTCAATTCGGCAACCTGAGCGACGCGCCGCTGCACAAGGTGCGCCCGATCGCCTATGCGGCCCCGCGCTGCGCGGACATGGCGCTCCTTCGCCTAAGCGCACCTATCCCGCCAGATATCGCCGTCCCACTGCCGATCCTGACGGAGGTCGGCCCGCGGGGCGAGCTTCCGCGCGGGCGTGCATTGCGCCACGTCGGCTGGGGCGGCTACCCGGACGACCCCTCTCCGTCCGCCATTCGCGGCACCGGGCCGGTCGAGTACTGGGGGGAGAACGAATGCGTGATCGTCGCCGTCCCTCCCCTGCGTCGCGACGGCAAGCGCCTGTCCTCCGGCGACAGCGGCGGCCCGCTGCTGATGAAGGAAAACGGGGAGGAGATCGTGGCTGGCGTGCTCTTCGTCATCGGCCAGCCCGATCGCGAGACCTGCGGCACCATCCACCCCCGACCGCGCCAGCAGCACGGCAGCTGGACGCCGACCTTCCGCGATGACATCCGCGGCACGCTCGCGACCCCCATCGGCGCGTGGCTGCGCGCCATGGTGCCCGAAGCCGATCACCGCTAACCAACTTTGGTTTTCAGACACTTGCGGTCAGCCCAGGGTCCGAGCGTCGGGAAAAAGGCGCGCGATGATGGCCCAGTGAAATCTGTACCCTGCGCGCATTGAAGAGAGGCGAGGCCGCCCCGGCAAACGCCGGGGTGGCTGCGCTCATATATGACGGTACCATTGGGCGAGATCCGGCGGCTCTGGCGGCAACCCGACGTCCCGCCGCAGATTGGGCGGCACGCCTGTGATCCCCGCCAGGCTCTCACGCCGCTGGCGGACGAGGGCCTGCGCCAAGGCTAGCAGCACGGTGCGGGCGCCATGGGTCCTCAGAATGTCATACAGTTGGTCGGCAACGCTCAGCGGCGCCGGGGGCTTCAGAACATGGATCATGGTCAATCTCGCCGCCAGGGGCAGACGAGCTCCTTGCGATGGGAAAAGGCCGGAACACCGCCCAGACCCTCAGACGGGCCGATCGGTCTTCGTGCGGTTGGCGGCCTTCAAGCGGTTGGTTGGAAGGTGCGGACGAACCGCAGGGCGAACGGGTGGCTTAAGCCGACGTTCGGTCCCAATATCGGGCGACGTCGCACGGCCGGAACTGGAGCATAAGATAAAGCGTCATGCACCGTCCTCCTCTGTTGCGCGACTGGTCCACGTCGTTTGCATACCGCGAATCGCTCAAGGACACTACCCTTGAACTGACAGGACGGCGGGCGCCCGCCGCCTCAAGAGGTTGTGATCGGAGAGATCGGTGGTGCCGCCGCGCGCCGACCCCAGATCACAACGAACACCATCAAGGAGACCGACGCCATGCCCCTGACCCGCCGCGCCCTGATGTCCACCGCTGCTGCCGCCAGCGTCGTCCCCGCATTGCCCGCGCCCGTTGTGGCGCAAACCGGCGTCGGAATGGCGCCGAGCCAGGGATCGCAGATGCGCAGCCGTGTCAGCACCTTCCTCGCCACACTGGAAGCCCCCCAGGCCGCCGCGGCCAGCTTCGCGTTCGATGACCCGACGCGCATCGGCTGGAGCTTCATGCTCGGATCTCGCCGCGCGCCGGGCCTCGCGCTCGAACAGATGACGCCGGTCCAGAAGGACGCGGCGCTCGACCTTTTGGACACAGCGCTCTCTGCGCGCGGCTTTGAGAAGGCCGAGCAAATCATGCTGCAACAGGACATCCTGCGCGACGAGTGGGGCAAGGGCTCCGCCGACCGCAACCGCGAGCGGTTTTCCGTCATGATCTTCGGCACTCCCTCCGCCACCGCGCCCTGGGCCTGGCGGTGGGAGGGGCATCACCTGTCGCTCTCCTTCACCCTTGTCGGCGACGAGATTGTGTCCGTGACCCCCTCGGCGTTCTCGTCAGAGCCCAACACGGTGCCCTCTGGCCCCCATGCCGGGCTCGTCGTCCTGACCGAGGAGGAAGCGCTGGCCCGCGCGCTCTACACCGATCTGAGCGACACCCAGCGGCAGCTGGCGGTCGTGAACCCCAACTCGCCCGGCAATATCCTGACCACCAATGGCCGTGAGACGCGCTACGATGGCGACACGCGTGGCTTGCCGTTGGCCGAGATGACGACCTCGCAACGCGACAGCGCCCTGCGGCTGATCGAGGTCTACACGTCAGAGCCCTATGACGGCGCGCTGGGCGCGGCGATTGCCGCTCGCACGGCTGCGGGGATCGACAGCACGCGCTTCATCTGGGCGGGCGCTGACCTGTCCGGCTCGATCTACTACCGCCTGCACAGCGACACGTTCCTCATCGAGTTCGCCACCCTGCGCAACCAGCCCCAGCACCTGCACGCCGTCTACCAGGACGTCGAGCGCACCCTGGGGCGGCACGTGATCTGACGCGCCGGGCCCCGGGCCCGAGCGGCGTCAGATTAAGCGAAACGCATCGGGTGAAGAGCCCCAGGGTGGCTCGTTTTGGTCCCGCAGGGTCTTGCTAGGAGTGTTGCTGTCGTTGGGCTCGGGGCACGTCGGCGCTCGACCCAAAATCTGAGATACCCACGCAGAAACGCTGCGCCGCCCCGTGGGGCGATACAGAGCGGCCCGGCAATACCGCCGGGCGAGGCAAGGCGGATACTCGGACGGTGTCAGGTTTTGGATCGGATGATCTAGAACGCGACTTTGACGTCGGGCAGGTCGAGCGCCTTCACCAGATCGCGCAGCTCCTGACGCGCGGCGACACCGGAGAGGCTGAGGCGCGACTCGCCGACATCGCGCAGGTCGAGCAGGGTCAGCCCGCGCGGGAAGAGCTCGCGGAATATCACCCGCTCGGAGAACCCCTGCGTCACGCGAAACCCGATGCGCTTGGAGAGCCGCTCCAACGCATCGCCCACCTTGCGCTTGTTGTGCATCTGGGTGGAGCCCAGCCGGTTGCGCGAGACGATCCAGTCGATCGGTTTGAGCCCGCCCTCCGCCCGGTACTGGCGCGCCTGCCAGACCATCTCCGAATAGACGGAGGGGCCGAGGATCTTGCCCGTCGCCGCGTCGAGTCGGGCGAGCAGGTCAAAGTCGACAAAGCTGTCGTTGAGCGGGGTGATGAGCGTGTCCGCGAGGGTGTGGGCCACCTGCGCGAGACGGGTGTGTGAGCCTGGACAGTCGATCAGGAGAAACGCATGGTCCCGCGCCAGATCCTCGACCGCCGCGTGCAGCCGCGCGTCCGCCGGGTTGCCCGGCGCGTCGGGCACCGCGTCGGGGAGCTGCCGGAAGGTCGGCGTCGCCAGCGACTTGCCCTCGGCGGCGCACCAGGTCGTGCGGTTCTCGATGTAGCGGCCGAGGCTTTGCTGGCGCACGTCGAGATCCAGACAGCCGACGCTGTGGCCCATCCGCACGAGCGCCGTTGCGACGTGCATCGCCGTGGTCGACTTGCCACTGCCGCCCTTCTCGTTCCCAACGACGATGATATGCGCCATGCGCGTCTGTCCCCTGCCGATCGTCCCCCGACGGCTGTGCGATAGACCAGCCGCGCGCGCAGGGGAACCACCTGAGCCCGCAAGAAACGGTCTTTCCGGGCCGACGCAGGGTCAGGTGCCGTAGGCGGGCCGATCGGCGAGGGTTTGGGCGGCCGCGCCCAAAAGCGCGTCTGCGATGTAATCGAGCTCGGGCCGGGTCAGCCGAGCGGGCAGCCGCACGTCGCAGGCGCGCGAGAGCATCGCCCGCGTCTGCGGCAAATCGGGGGTGCCGCCGGGCAGGAACTGCCAGTTCCAGAAGGCGCGCGCGTTGTCGGGCGATCGGCCGAAGACCTGCACGCTGACGCCGGCAGCTTTGGCGTAGGCGGTGAAGCTGTCGACCTCCGCGTCGCTCAGGCCCGCCAGATTAAACTGGATCGAATCGGGGGCCCGCTGCTCCGGCCCCAGCGGGTCCGGTACGTGAAGCGCGGGCGAGGTGTTGAGCCGTCCGGCGACATAGTCGTGCCCCGCGCGGCCGTCCCGCACGCGGCGCGCCACCTCCGGGATCTGCGCACGCACGAGCACGGCCGAGAGATTGCTCATCCGGGTGTTGTAGAGCGGCAGCTGGTTTTGCCAGCGGCCGAACGCCTCCGCGAGGTCCCCGTGATGCTTCTTCCACGCATGCTCGTAGGCGCCGGACATGATGACCGCGCGGGCGATCAGGTCGTCGTCGTCGGTCACGAGAATGCCGCCCTCGCCCGCGTTCATCAGTTTGTAGGACTGGAACGAGAAACAGCCGATGCGCCCCAGCGTGCCGATGTTCTGCCCGCGCCAGGTGGTGCCGAGCGAATGCGCGGCGTCCTCGATCACGGGGATCCCGCGCGCCGCGGCGCGCTCCAGGATCGCGTCCATATCCGAGGTGTGGCCGCGCATGTGGCTGATGAGGACGGCGGCAATGCTGTCGTCGAGCTTGGCGTCGAAATCCGCCAGGTCGATCCGGTAATCCGCGCCGACCTCGACCAGCACCGGCTCGCATTCAGCATGAACCACCGCCGACGGCACGGCGGCAAAGGTGAAGGCGGGGATCAGGATGCGCGCGCCGCGCGGCAGGTCGAGCGCTTTCATCGACAAGAAGAGCGCCGCCGAGCAGGACGCCACCGCCAGCGCGTATTTCGCGCCCAGATGCGCCGCGAAGTCCCGCTCCAGCAGCGTCACCGGCGCGTTCTCGGCCGCCGTGTAGCGAAAGAGATCTCCGGTTGCGAGCAACCGCTCCACCTCGGCCCGCGCGGCCTCCGGGATGGGCTCGGCATCGTAGACATTGGGGGCGTTTGGGCGCGGCGTCTCACGGGCTGTCGGCATGGCGGGCCTCGGCTGTCGGTTATAGTTTCGGCTTTCCCGTAACACAGTTTTAGAAAAGCCGATAGAGCTATAAACACCGATGGGATGCGGGCCCGCGTGCCGTGTCCAGAGGGCGGAGGAGCACTTGGTCACGGGGAGGGGACGGCTCAACGGCTGCTGCTGACCCACGCTTTGTCCGAAGGGTCAGGACCGGAGGGGAGCGTCCCCCGCCATGTGCGACACGAGAGCGGCCGCCGCGCGGTCCAACCCGGCGTCATCGAGAGACACGGACAGCGGCGTTGCGCCCTCTCGCCCGGCGTCGCGCTTGTTGGCGTAGCGCGCGTCGTAGTGCCGGTCGATGAGGTCTGCGACGAGGCGGGGAAAATCCCCTGCTTCCGCCCAGCCGTGCCACTCGGCGATGCGCGCGCGGCCCTGCATCGGGGTCAGCAACGCCAGCCGCTCCTTGAAGAGCGGGAGGTCGGCGAAGAGATCGGCATAGGCCCGGCAGAGGTAGCGCACGCGGTCCTGCGGCGTGGCGTGAAGCTGGACGCGCGGCGCGGCGCGCATCGCCAGCCAGAGCGCGGGCGGTACCAGCAGGTCACCAACCTTGCTGCTTTCGGCCTCGACAAGCACAGGCTGCTCCGGGTCCATCCCGGCGAGCGCGGCGGAAATCCGCGTTTCAAACATCTTCTGGCTCGGCTGCCCGCCTGGCCGCAGGCCAAGGACGGAGCCCCGGTGATTGGCGAGACCTTCCAGATCGAGCACCTGGCCCCCCAGCCGCGCAACCCGCTGCAAAAGTTCGGTCTTTGCGGTGCCGGTGTTCCCATCGAGGAGCAGAATACGGTGCGGCACGGTCGTATCGTAAAGCTGCGCGACGATTGCGCGGCGATAGGCCCGATAGCCGCCCGCGAGCTTTTCCGCCCGCCAGCCGACCTCACGCAGCCACAGCGTGAAGGCGCCCGAGCGTTGCCCACCGCGCCAGCAATAGATCAGCGGCTGCCACGCGCCATCGTGGTCCGCCAACGGCCCGTCGAGATGGGCGGCAATGTTGCGCGCCACAAGCGCGCCCCCGATCTTACGTGCAAGAAACGGACTTTCCTGGGTGTAGATCGTGCCCACCCGCGCGCGCTCTTCGTTCGAGAGAACAGGCAGGTTGATGGCGCCGGGGATATGGTCCTCGGCGTATTCCGCAGGGGAGCGGGTGTCGATCAGGGTGTCGAATGGCAGATGGCCAAGATCCTGCAGGGACGGGAGTGCAAAGGTCATTTGCTGCCCATAGCCGCTTCCGCCTGCGCGCGCAAAGCGGCCCTAAAGGAAGCGCGCCAATGCCCAGCCGATCAACCCCAATTGGACGAAGTTGATCGCCACAGAGCCGCCATGCAGGAGCGCAAATCGACGCGCAGCGACATTTTCCCCCGCGAGCTGGGAATCACGCGCGTCGTTGATCATCGGCATCAGAATCTGGCGCGCGGCCACCCCAAGTGCCGCGACCCACCCCATGAGCGCAACACTCCGCGGATCCACCGCGAAGAGCGCCAGGCCGCACACGACCGCACCAACGATCACGAAGAGATAGTAGTGCGGGAACGCGGCCCGGATCAGCGGCCCTGCCTGCTCCGGCGCGAGCTCACGAAAGAGAAACGGTGCAAATCCGAACGAATACAGCAGCATTCCGCCAAACAAGGTTGACGTCAGAAGTAGCGCGACAATGTCCATGGCCCCTCCGGTGGCGTTGGTGGTCGCGCGAGAGGTAGGCGGGGGAGCGCGGCTGTCAGCCCCCGGCGAGCACCTCATGCATCGTTCGGCCCGGAATGAGCGTAAAGAGCCCCGTCAGGATCAGCGCAACCGTGTAGAGCGATACCATTTGGCGCCGATGCGCTTCGATCCGGCCGTGGCGGGCATGCTGCAGGGCGGTCCAGAGGGACCAGAGCGTGTAGGCCGACACGAGGTGGATCGGGCTGAAGGGCCCGATCAGACGCAGATCAAAGATGAAAAAGCTGCTGCCTGCGACAAGGGCAAGGAGACCTCCCCAGAGGTATCCCAAGACGCGATGCAGGCCGGTCCATTTGGGGAGTGCGAATTGCAAGCTGCCGGCTGCGATAGCGGCAAAGGCCGCAAGGGCATGTGTGATGACAACCGGGCCCTTGCGCAGCAGGGGTGCGATGTCGATCTGTAGGGTCACGGGGCGGCGGCGGTGACTTCGACCTCAACGAAGAACTCCGGCCGGGTGAAGCCGGAGACGATCACAAGCGTGGAGGCGGGCAACGCGTCCTCCGGGCGATCTGCCAGCCAGCGATCCCGGGCGGCCATGTAGCCCGCCATGTGTTCCCGCCCGGTGACGAACGCATTGATCCGCACGACGTCTGCTGAGGTCATGCCAGCCTCCGCCAGGACAGCCGCGCAATTGGCGAAACAGAGCTCTGCCTGCGCCTCGGCGGCTTCGGGGATAACGTCGTCAGCGGTGATCCCGAGCTGCCCGGCGGCAAGCACGAAGCGGTAACCGTTGGGCACCTCCACGCCATGGGCATAGCGCGCAAAGGGCGGACGAATCGAGGCGGGGCGCAGCATTCTGAGCGTCATGGGTCACCTTCTCTTTCGGGCTCTGTCGTGACAAAGCGCGATCACTTGTGCCAGAGCCTTGGGCCTGACCTCCCGCCAATAGCCCAAAAGATAGGCACCGCCATGCGTTTTTGCTGGCGCTGCGCGCATTCGACCTTAGTGTTTGCTCAAAAGTGCGGCTCCGGGCCTGCGCCGGTCTGCGCGGCGCACGTAGGGTGCCGTCCAAACATCAACAGGGAGACACCAATGAAACCGACCCTTACCGCTGCAGCTCTCGCGGCGCTTGCCACTGCGACCAGCGCGGGCGCACAGGAGCTCACCTCCGTGGCATTCGGCACCAACTGGCTGGCGCAGGCAGAACATGGCGGCTTCTACCAATCCGTCGCGGATGGGACGTATAACGCCTGCGGTCTGGACGTCGAGATTCTCTCGGGCGGTCCGCAGGTCAACAACCGTGCGCTGATGCTCGCGGGCCGGATCGACTTTCACATGGGTGGAGACCTTCTGCAGGCGTTCAACGCCGTAAAAGAAGACATCCCCGTCGTCTCTGTGGCTGCGATTTTCCAAAAGCACCCGCAAGTCATCCTGGCCCATCCGGGCGAGGCGGACAGCTGGGACGAATTAAAGGATCTGACACTGCTGATCGGGGATAACGGCTTTGCCTCCTACTATCAGTGGATGATCGCCGCGCATGGCTTCACCGCAGACCAGCGCCAGCCCTATACCTTCAACCCAGCACCGTTCATCGCCGACAAGGGTGTGGGCATGCAGGGTTATCTGTCGTCTGAGCCCTACGCGGTGGAAAAAGAGGCCGGGTTCAAGCCGAACGTGTTCCTGATCGCCGATGCGGGCTATTCGAGCTACGCCACGACGATCGAGACGATGCAGGCCACGATCGACGATCGGCCCGAGATCGTCGAGTGCTTCGTCGATGCGTCGCTGACCGGTTGGTACAATTACCTTTATGGCGACAGCGCAGGCGCGGATGCTCTGATCAAGGACGCCAACCCCGACATGACACAGGACAAGATCGACTTTGCCAAGAACATGATGCGCCAAGAAGGCATCGTGGATTCCGGCGATGCGCTTGAAATGGGCATCGGGGCGATGACGGACGCCAAGGTTGAGGACTTCTACTCCCTACTGGTGGAGGCGGGCGTGCTGGAAGACGGCATCGACTGGAAGGCCGCCTACACGCTGGACTTCACCAACAAGAAGGTCGGCATGGACCTCTTCAACTGATTTCGGCTGCCCTGCAGGGCAGCCGACCCGCGGGGGGGGGGGGGGGGGGGCCGCCCCCCCCGCCCGCCCCCCCCACCCGGGCCGCACCGAAGGGCGGATTGTTACACCGCCCGCGGAAGACCAACAAAGAAACCCGAACCCGACGAACCAAGGG
>JBCCYI010000069.1:0-18773 GCA_039189975.1 Pseudomonadota bacterium | reverse complement strand
TTATGTCGCTCGTGATCATGGGGTGCTGTGTCCTGCTCGGCTATCCCATCGCCTACCTTCTTGCGACGCTGCCCGCCCGGCAGGCGAACCTTCTGCTCATTCTCGTGCTTCTGCCCTTCTGGACCTCGCTGCTGGTGCGGACGTCCGCCTGGAAGGTGCTGCTGCAACAGCAAGGTGTGATCAACGACATTCTCGTTTGGGTCGGTCTCGTGGCCGACGATGCGCGTCTGACGATGATCAACAACCAGTTCGGCACCATCGTCGCGATGACGCATATCCTGTTGCCATTCATGATCCTGCCGCTCTATTCGGTGATGAAGACGATCCCGCCGTCCTACGTACGCGCGGCAAAGTCGCTTGGGGCGACGCCTTCGGTGGCCTTCTGGCGGGTCTACTTCCCGCAATCGGTGCCGGGGATCGGCGCGGGCTGCATCCTCGTCTTCATCCTCGCGATCGGCTATTACATCACGCCCGAACTCGTCGGCGGCACAACCGGCACGTTCATTTCCAACCGGATCGCTTTCCACATCTCATCGTCGCTCAACTGGGGCCTTGCCGCCGCCTTGGGGACGATCCTTCTGGCGGTCGTTTTGATCCTGTACTGGGTCTACGACCGGATTGTGGGCATCGACAACGTGAGCTTGGGGTAGAGAAACATGTCCGGACCACCGACCTACGCCACCACGGGCGAACGCGCCTGGTACTATGGCTTCCGCGTGATTTGCGGGGTGATCTTCTTTTTCCTGATCGCGCCGATCCTCACCATTATCCCGCTGTCGTTCAACGCGGAGGACTTCTTTACGTTCACGCCGGAGATGCTGGCGCTGAGCCCGGAAGGGTATTCGCTGAAGCACTACGACGACTTCTTCACCAACCCTGACTGGCAGCAGGCGATGTGGAACTCGCTCAAGATCGCACCGGCTGCGACGATCCTTTCGGTGTCGCTCGGCACGCTCGCGGCGATTGGGCTCAGTCAGCCGCATGTGCCGTTCCGCCGCGCGATCATGGCGATCCTGATTTCGCCGATGATCGTGCCGCTGATCATCTCGGCGGCAGGGATGTACTTCTTCTACTCCCGCATCGGCCTGCAGGGGACCTATACCGGCGTCGTCCTGGCGCATGCTGCGCTGGGCATTCCCTTCGTCATCATCACGGTGACGGCGACACTGGTCGGGTTTGATCGGTCGCTTACCCGCGCGGCGGCGTCCCTCGGGGCGGATCCGGTGACGACCTTCTTCAAGGTCCAGATGCCGCTCATCCTGCCAGGCGTGATCTCGGGCGGACTTTTTGCCTTCATCACCTCGTTCGACGAGGTCGTCGTGGTCATCTTCGTGGGCTCGGCCAACCAGCAGACCTTGCCATGGCAGATGTTCACCGGCCTGCGCGAGCAGATCTCGCCGACGATTCTCGCGGTGGCGACGCTGCTCGTCATTGTCTCGATTGCACTCCTGGCGACGGTCGAAATCCTGCGGCGGCGGTCCGAGAGGCTCCGGGGGATGTCGCCGACCTAGCGGATTCGCCCCGAGTCCGTGGCACGCTTCCATCTCAGAGCGGAACGTGGCGCGCGGCGACCTGTTGGACCAGGGCATGCCATAGGGGCGCGCGACACATCACGCTGCCCCAGCGGGGGCGTCCATCTGGCGCCCCCTTTTCTCGCGATGTTGCGAAGGCCGTAGCGACCTCTTCAGAGCAAGCTTGGCGTGCCTGCCCGCACAGTGTTGTGCGCGGGCAGGCACCCTTTCCCTTCGACGGTCGAGACGCTAGGCAGGCTGCGAGTAACCCGGAGGTGCGCCATGGAATTCGACTATGATCTCTTTGTCATTGGCGGAGGCTCCGGCGGGGTTCGGGCGGCGCGCGTATCGGCGGGTCAGTATGGGGCCAAGGTCGGCCTCGCGGAGGAGAGCCGGCTTGGCGGCACCTGCGTCATTCGCGGTTGTGTGCCCAAGAAGCTGATGGTCTTCGCCTCGGAGTTTCGCACCGCAGTCAACGAGGCCAATGCCTATGGCTGGGACATCCCCAGGCCCGACAGCTTCGACTGGCCGCGCTTTCGCGCGCGGCTGGAGGGGGAGCTCGATCGCCTCGAGGGCGTTTATGGCAACCTCTTGGAGGGCTCGGGCGTAACGGTCTATCCGCAGCGCGCGTCCGTGGCCGACCCGCACACCGTGCGCCTGGCCGATGGCACCGAGATCACCGCAAAGCACATCCTTGTGGCGACCGGCGGCTGGCCGTCCCTGCCGCCGCTGGAGGGCGCGGCGGAGCTTGGTATCACGTCCAACGAAGTCTTCCATCTCGACGCCCTGCCGGAGCGGTTGCTGATCGTCGGCGGCGGCTACATTGCTTGCGAGATGGCCTGCATTTTCAACGGGCTGGGCACGAAGGTGACGCAATACTACCGCGGCGCGCAGATCCTGCGCGGTTTCGACGACGAGGCGCGCGGCCATATCGCCGAGCATATGGAGCGCCACGGGGTGGGCATCCACACCGGCACCAACATCCTAGAGATGAAAGAGACCAGCGAGGGCATCTGGGTCAAGTCCACGACTGGCCGGGAAGAGACCTTCGACAAGGTTCTCTTTGCGACCGGCCGGGACCCCAACACCAAGGGGCTGGGGCTGGAGGAGCTCGGTGTCCAGATCGGGCGCCGGGGCGAGGTGGTCGTTGACGATTACTCGCAGACGGCGGTCCCGTCGATCTACGCGATCGGTGACGTGACCAACCGGCTGCAGCTCACGCCGATGGCGATCCGCGAAGGGATGGCCTTTGCCGAGACGGTCTTTGGCGGCACCCCGACGAAACCGGACCACGCGCTCGTGCCCTCCGCCGTCTTCACGCAGCCCGAATACGGCACCGTCGGCATGACGGAGGAGGCCGCGCGCGAGCAGGAGCCGATCGACGTCTATTGCACGTCGTTCCGCCCCATGCGCACCGCCTTTATCGGCGAGGATGACCGCGTGATGATGAAGCTCATCGTGAGCTGCGAAACGCAGAAGGTGCTGGGGGTGCATATCGTGGCCGATGGCGCGGGCGAGATGATCCAGCTCGCGGGGGTTGCCGTGAAGATGGGCGCGACAAAAGCGGACTTCGATCGGACCGTGGCCGTTCACCCGACGATCTCTGAGGAGATCGTCACCATGAAGGCGCCCGTTCGCACCTGTTGAGCGGGCTGCGGTTTCCGCTTCGGTTCGAGCCGTCGTTCGGAGTGCCTTTGCCGCTGGGCCGTCGCCACGCGACGGTGGCGCGCCAGGGCCGTGAGGCGCGTGGCCGCCATAATGACGGCGCGACCCGCCCCGCTTCGTGCCCGTGGCGCTGGCCGACCGGCGCGATGCCGAAGGCCGCGGGCGGGCCGTCCTGCACGCCAGGTGCAAGTGCATGGGGTCAAGGTGGAACGCATACGCGACCTGCGTCGCAGCATCGCAGGCGGGCGGGCCCGGGCGGACTCCGTCTGTGCGGCGAACGCGCGGGCCGCGCGGGCATCTGTCCTCTGCTGGAGGGCATCGGCCGAAATAGCCTGTGCATTGCCTCACGGAAACGTTAGAGGACGATGCGCAGAGCGGGCCTCGCGGTGCGGCCAGCGCTTGAAATGCGCGGTGGCACGACCACTTTGATGTTCAACATGTGGCATTCCGGACACGAGAAGGAAACTCGACCCAATGGCAGGAAATAGTGGCGGACCCTGGGGCGGCGGCTCCGGCGGCGGCTCTGGGAACAATGGCAATGGCGGACGTGGTGGCCCGGGTGGGCCGCGGCGCCCCGAGGGCGACAGCCCGCAGATCCCCGAGATCGACGAGATCGTCAAAAAGGGCCAGGAAAGCCTGCGCGTCCTCATGGGCGGTCGGGGTGGCGGCAATGATGGCCGTGGCCCGAATGGCGCCGGGGGTGGCGGCGGCTTCAAGCTGACCCGCGGCACCGTTGGGCTCGGCGTCGCGGCGCTTGTGGTCCTGTGGGGCGCGCTCAGCTTTTACACGGTTCGGCCGGAGGAACAGTCCGTCGAGCTCTTTCTCGGCGAGTTTTCCTCGATCGGGCAGCCGGGTCTGAATTTCGCGCCCTGGCCCCTCGTGACACGGGAAGTGCTGCCGGTGACGCGCGAGCAATCCGAGCAGCTTGGCGTCGGCCGTGGCGGCAACGACGACGGTCTGATGCTGACGACGGATGAAAACATCGTCGACATCGACTTTGAGGTGATATGGAACATCTCCGACCCGTCGCTTTTTCTCTTTAACCTCGCCGATCCGTCCGAGACGATCCGTGCGGTGTCCGAGGCGGCGATGCGCGATGTGATCGCCCAGAGCGAACTGGCGCCGATCCTGAACCGGGACCGCGAGTTGATCGCGACGACGGTGCGGGAGCTGATCCAGACCACCCTTGATCAGTACAACTCCGGCGTGCGCATCATCCGTCTCAACCTCGACCGGTCGGACCCGCCCGCCGAGGTGATCGACGCATTCCGCGAGGTGCAGGCCGCCGAGCAGGAGCGCGACCGGCTGGAGCGTCAGGCCGACGCTTACGCCAACCGCGTCACCGCCGGCGCGCGCGGTGAGGCCGCGCAGATCCTTGAAGAGGCCGAAGCCTACCGCGCCCGCGTCGTCAACGAGGCCCAGGGTGAGGCCTCCCGCTTCTCCGCCGTGCTGGAGGAATACGCGAAGGCACCGGATGTCACGCGCCGCCGCCTGTACATCGAAACGATGGAGCGGGTGCTCGGAGATGTGGACAAGGTGATCCTCGACAGTGCCGATGCAAGCGCGGGGGGGCAGGGCGTTGTGCCTTACCTGCCGCTGAACGAGCTGCGCCGCTCGACAACCGCTGCCGCAAGCGGAGGAAACTGAGATGAAGAAGTTCGGATACATCCTGCCGATCATCGCGGTCGCTATCGTCGGCCTGTTGTCCTCGATCTTTATCGTGGATGAGCGGGAGAAGGCGCTGGTGCTCCAGTTTGGCCAGATCAAGCGCGTCGAGGAAGAGCCCGGCCTTGCCTTTAAGATCCCCGTGATCCAGGAGGTCGTCCGCTATGACGACCGGATCCTCTCGATCGACACGCCGCCGACAGAAGTTACCCCGTCGGATGACCGGCGCCTCGTGGTCGATGCCTTCGCGCGCTACCGGATCAACGACGTCGTGCAGTTCCGCCAGGCCGTGGGTGTCGGCGGGTTGCGCGCAGCAGAGGATCGTCTGGAGAGCATTATCAACCCGGCGATTCGGGCTGTGCTCGGTGCCGACGGTGTGACGTCCAACACCATCTTGTCGGCCGACCGGGCCGAGCTGATGAACCGGATCACGGCGCAGGTGCGTCAGACGGCCCTGCCGTTGGGGCTTGAGGTCGTCGACGTGCGGCTCAAGCAAACCAACCTGCCCGCGCAGAACCTCGATGCGACCTTCGCCCGGATGCGGGCCGAGCGGGAGCGGGAAGCTGCGGACGAAATCGCCCGCGGTGAGGAAGCCGCCCAGCGGGTGCGTGCCCAGGCGGACCGGACGGTCGTTGAGCTGACGTCGGACGCGGGCCGCGAATCCGAGGTGATCCGAGGTGAGGCAGACGCCGAGCGCAACGCGATCTTCGCGCAGGCCTTCGGTGCGGATCCGCAGTTCTTCGAGTTCTATCGCTCTCTGGCCGCCTACGAGCGCGCGCTGCAGGGGTCGAACTCGACCATGGTGATCACGCCGGACAGCGAGTTCTTCGAGTTCCTCGATGGGTCGAGCGGCTTGTCCACGCCGTCCGGCGCGCCGGGCGCTACGGGTCCTGTCGGCTCCGCCAACCCGGAATGACGACTGTCCTGCTTGCGCTGGGGTTGGTGTTCCTCCTTGAGGGGCTGGTGCTTGCACTGGCCCCTGCGCGCTTGGAAGAAGCTTTGCGCCTGCTTCAGACACTGCCGTCCGAAACCGTGCGCCTCGTCGGCCTGCTGGCGATGACCGCGGGCGGCCTCTTCGTGTGGCTCGCAAGCTGGAGCGCGCAGTAGCGCGACGTGGGCTAGAGGCGGCCCTTGCAGAGGTGCGCGAGAGGCTGCCCTGCGATGCTTAGACGCTGAAGCGCGGCGACGCGTCTGATACACGGGGCGCACGCACTCCGGCGCGCGCGGCATGGCCGCGAGGGCTCGCTCCCTGCTGCGTGTGTCAGTGCTGCACATCCTTGAGCGGCACGATCGTGCGCAGTTGGTGGAACGCCAAGGTCGCGCCGCACGCGTATCCCTCGGGCGCACCAATCCCAACGGAGCGGCGCCCTCCCCTTGACAGAGCCACGGCGCGCCGCCAACGCTCGGCGCATGTTGGACGTCCGCCCCGTGGCATACGTGATCGGGCTGCTTGTTGCGGTGCTTGGCGTGTCGATGTTTATCCCGATGGTTGTGGATATGATCGAAGGCGATGAGCACTGGCTCATCTTTGCCGAATGCGCCTTCGTGACCCTGTTTGTGGGCGTGCTCCTGGCGCTGGCCTGTGCCAACGCGGTGGGCCAGGGGCTCGACCTGCGTCAGACCTTCCTGCTGACCACCACGGTCTGGCTGGCCTTGCCCGTCTTTGCCGCGTTGCCGTTTATGCTCGGCGCAACGGAGGCGCGCTTTGTCGACGCCTTTTTCGAAGCCATGTCCGGGCTGACGACGACAGGCTCCACGGTGTTCTCCGGCCTCGACGATTTGCCGGGCGGCCTCCTGATGTGGCGCGGGTTGACGCAATGGTTTGGCGGGATCGGGATCATCGTGGTTGCGATGGTGTTCTTGCCGGAACTGCGCGTCGGCGGGATGCAGATCTTCCGCTCAGAGGGCTTTGACACGTTTGGCAAGATCCTGCCCCGCGCGACGGAGATCGCCAGCCGGATCTCTGTGGTGTACTTCTCGCTGACGGCAGCCTGCGCGGTGACCTATTTCGCGCTCGGGATGAACGGGTTTGACGCCATCGTCCATGCAATGACGACCATCGCGACCGGCGGCTTTGCCAATTCCGACGCCTCCTTTGGCGCGTTCGCTCCGAGCATCGAATACGCCGCCGTCCTCTTCATGGCGCTCGCGGCCCTGCCGTTCGTCCGGTACGTGCAGGTGCTTGCCGGGAACCCTGCCGCGCCCCTGCGGGATCCGCAGATCCGCGCGTTTGTGCTGACGCTTCTCGTAATCGCCGTCGTCATGATCGTCTGGCAGGTCATCGCGTCGGATCGGGCGTTTGAGCCGGCGCTGCGCAAATCGCTTTTCAACGTCACCTCCATCCTGACGGGCACAGGCTACGCAAGCGAGGATTACATGCTCTGGGGCGGGTTTGCTGTCACGGTGCTCTTCTTTGCGGGGCTTATTGGCGGATGCGCCGGCTCGACGGCCTGTTCGATCAAGGTGTTCCGCTACCAGTTGCTTTTTGCGTCGATCAAGGCGCAGATCCGTGGCATCCACTCGCCGCGCGGGATGTTCGCGCCTCGCTACGATGGGCGGCCTGTCAGTGTCGACGTTCTGAACTCGGTCATGGCGTTTTTCGTGATGTTCACGGTGTCGCTCGGCGTGATTTCGGTGCTTTTGGGGATGACCGGGCTGGACTTTACAACCTCGGTCTCCGGCGCGGCGGCGGCGCTCGCCAACATCGGCCCGGGCTTGGGAGACGAGATTGGGCCGGCGGGTAACTTCGCCGGGCTCAACGATGCGGCCAAGTGGATATTGGCCTTTGCGATGCTGTTGGGACGGCTCGAACTGCTGGTGATCTTTGCGCTGTTCACGCTGCGTTTCTGGCGGGCGTGACCCCGGGGGCGCCGAGCGGGCCGGGACGGAGATGGCAGGGCGGAGGAGGGCGGAACGCTAGTTCCAGCAGCTGACACGCACCGCGATGTCGGAGGCAAGAACGGCGAGGTCTTCGGGCGCAATGGGCGTGCTGCCGTCCGCCGCCCGCGCAGAAACACCGGCAGCCGACAGAAACGCCGCGATGGTGGGCACGTCGACCGCGAAGGAGACATCTTCGGGGAGGCGCTGGGCGCCCGGCGGTGCCAAGCCGCGAAGCATGCCGATGACGGCGCCGCTGCTGTCGAGCACGGGGCCGCCCGCATCACCGGGTTGAGCCGTGAGCGCCAGCCGCGCCAGACTTTCCTCGCCCGCGAGGCCGCGCAGGTCGGCAAGCGTGCCGTAGGTCAGGACGGGCAGCGTCAGCGCGTCGCCATAGGCAAAGCCCGCGACGGCGACTTCGGAGCGCAGGCGCGGCTGGCGGCCCTGGAACTCCGCCACGGCGATGGGCGCAAGAGCGCCCTGGGGGCGCAGCAACGCAAGGCCCAGTTGACGGTCCACCGCTGCAACTTCCACGGGTTGGTCCGCGCCGAGCGTCACGCGCGCGCAGCCAGCAAGTGCGTCGGGCGTGGTCAGCACCGCTCCGGCGGCGTCGATGAAGAACCCGGTCCGGGAGCGCAACGGGCGGCGTATGTCGAGGCCGGAGAGCAGATCCACCGATTGTTCGACCACGTCTCCGTCGCGGGCGCTGTCGGGCAGGATCGCGGGGAGCGGCGTGAAGCTCTCACGCATCTGCTCGACGACGCTATCGATCACGCGGGGGTCGGCGTCGCGCCAGACGAGCGTGAAGCCCTTCACCGCGCCGTCGGTCAGGCGGGCATAGGTGTGGCTGCTGAGCTCAGGCGAGGTGCCACGCAGGTTGAACGCACGGGCGCCGCGCTCGCGACGCCCTTCGGCGGGGACGATCTCCAGCGTTTGCATGATGTCATAGAGGCCAAAGAGCGTGGCCGCGTCGCCGCTCTGGCTGATGAGCAGAAGGCGCATCCCGCTGTCGTCGGTCGCGTCATAATGGACAAAGGGAGCCTCCGTCCGGGCATAGGCGACCTTTGCGGCAGGCATCAGCATTTCGATGCCGGCGATCCCGTCGCGCTTGACCTCCAGCCCCAGCGCATCGAAGGGCTCCCGCCAGGCGGCCACCAGCTCGGCCCGCTGACGGGTTGTGAGCACGCCCGTGGGGTCGAGCCCCTGCGCGGCCTGCCAGCTGGACATGGCGCGGCGGGTGCCGGGGCCAAAGGCGCCGTCGATGGCGGCGGCGTAATGGCCAAACCAGGCCAGCGCCTCCTGTAGCTCCCGGCGCTCTGCCGCCGTCAGCAGGCGCTCGCCGCGCCGCGCCTCCTGCGGTGTTTCATCCGCGATCGCGGGAAGCGGCTGTGCGGTTGGCGTTTGGGGTGCTGGAGCCGTGGGTTGCGCGGGCGCGAGAGGGGTCACTGTCACCCCCGCAGGCCAGAAGGGCTGCCGATAGTCGCTGCTGAACGCGATGTAGCTGTCCTGTGGAATCTCGCCGGTGCCGCGCAGGGCGACCAACTCCGCCCGCGCCAGCCCTGGATCGAACGGTCCCAGGGCGATCGCATACCACCCCGAAGCCAAGCGGAAACCGTGCACGTTGTCGAGACGCGCGGCATAGGCCTGCGCGCGGGCCTGTCCCTGGCTGAGCGTCGGCACCGCTTCGATCTGGACCCAGGCCGATTGCTGCGCCTGTGCCGGCGGAACGTGCCAGACCGAGAGCTGAACCAGAGCGAAAAGAAAGATACCGAGCACGAGGCGCATAGGAGAGGCTCCAACAAAAGGCGGTGCGAGGGATGTCGCGCCAGCCGGCGCGGACGATACC
This sequence comes from Pseudomonadota bacterium, assembly GCA_039189975.1. Classification (GTDB taxonomy): domain Bacteria; phylum Pseudomonadota; class Alphaproteobacteria; order Rhodobacterales; family Rhodobacteraceae; genus HLUCCA09. Next base: position 9,209 of record JBCCYI010000069.1, on the reverse strand, counting down.
AAAGACGCCTCCGGGCGCATCTCAATTCTGAAAGAACACGAGGGGGCGTGGCGGGCTTGCTACGCTTCGCAGCATCGCCGCGGCACCTTGGCCCGGGCCTTTGCCGAGGGCCGTCACCGGCGTCAGTAATGCGGCGGCTTTTCCGTGAAAACCGCGCCGCCGCCCTGCTCGGCCTCGGCCTCTGCAGCGCGCTCTATCAGAAGCGTCACGCGGCGGGTCAGGACGGCGATCTCCTGCGCCTGACGGGCGACGACATCGCTCAGATCATCGGTTGTGCGACGCAGGTGCGCGAGCTCTTCCTCAATCTCTCTGGTCGTGCGCGCGGAGGGCTCTGGGTGGGGCGTTGGCATGGCGTTCCTTCGGTTGCGATGCGGAGGCCCTTGGGCTATGGCGCTCTCGCGCGCGCGACCTTGAGGGCAGGCATGGCCAAGGACAAGAAACAACGGCGCCCGAAGGCAGAGACGCCCAAGGGCTTTCGGGACTATTTCGGTACGGATCTGTCGGAGCGCAAGGCGATGCTCGACAAGATCGCCGAAGTCTATCATCTCTACGGGTTCGACCTGCTGGAGACCAGTGCGGTGGAGACAGTCCAAGCGCTGGGAAAATTCCTGCCCGATGTGGACCGCCCGAACGAGGGGGTATTTGCCTGGGAGGAGGACGGTGACTGGCTTGCGCTGCGCTATGATCTGACGGCCCCTCTGGCTCGCGTCGCCGCCCAATACCGTCAGGACTTGCCCGCGCCCTACCGCCGCTACGCCATGGGGCCGGTCTGGCGCAACGAAAAGCCCGGGCCGGGCCGGTTTCGCCAGTTTTATCAGTGCGATGCGGATACGGTGGGTGCACCGTCCGTGGCGGCCGATGCCGAGATCGTCGCCATGCTATCGGACGTGCTGGAGGCTGTCGGCATCCCGCGCGGTGACTATATCGTGCGCATCAACAACCGCAAAGTCCTCAACGGTGTTATGGAAGTCGCGGGTGTGCTGGATCCCGCCGATCCAGAGGCGTTCGCCACGGAGCGTGGCATCGTCCTCCGCGCAATCGACAAGCTCGATCGCCTGGGGCCGGAAGGCGTTCGTGCGCTGCTGGGCGCTGGTCGCAAGGACGAGTCGGGCGACTACACCGAGGGTGCAAACCTCACGGACGAGCAAGCTGAAAGAGTGATGGCGTTCATGGAGGCAGGCGCCGGAGACGCCGGCCAAGAGACCGTTTTGGCCCGATTGCGCGACCTGGTCGCAGGATCCGGGACCGGCACGGCTGGCGTCGACGAGCTCTCGCAGATCGCGGATCTGCTCGCCGCCCAGGGCTATGGCCCCGACCGCGCCTTGATCGACCCCTCTGTCGTGCGGGGCCTGGGCTACTACACCGGGCCGGTCTTCGAGGCTGAGCTGACCTTTGAGATCACCGACGAAAAGGGTCGGCCGCGCCAGTTTGGCTCGGTGGCCGGGGGCGGACGCTACGACGATCTCGTCAAGCGCTTCACCGGGCAGGCCGTGCCCGCAACCGGGATCTCGATCGGGGTGGACAGGCTTCTCGCCGCATTGCGCGAGACGGGCCGCACCGCACGCAGCTCGCCCGGCCCGGTGATCGTCACCGTGATGGACCGGGACAGAATGGCCGACTACCAGAAGATCGTCTCTGATCTGCGGGCTGCTGGCGTGCGCGCCGAGGTGTATCTCGGCAACCCCAAGAACTTCGGCAATCAGCTCAAATACGCGGACAAGCGGCAAAGCCCGGCCGCCATCATCCAGGGCTCGGATGAGGCTGAGCGCGGCGTCGTCCAGATCAAAGACCTGATACTGGGCGCAAGAATTGCCGCAGACGCCAGCCTGGAGGAATGGAAAAGCCAGCCGGCGCAACGCGAGATTCCGGCCGGGAGCATCGTCGACGAGGTGCGGGCCCTGCTGGAGCGTTACGGGCTGGCATGATCCCCAAAGCTGCGATCCGGGCCGAGGCCGTCCGCCTTCAGGCGCGGATCGGCGCAGGGGCCGAGCCAGTTGAGGCCGACATCCTGCTGCCCGCGGACACTCTCCTGGACCTCTATGGCGAGGACATTCGCGCGCGTGCCTATGTCACCGCCGATCCCGTCCGGGGCGAGCAGATGCTACGTCCGGACTTCACGGTGCCGGTCGTGCAGATGCACATGGCCCGCGGCGCGGGTCCGGCGCGCTACACCTATGCCGGGGAAGTGTTCCGCCGTCAGGAAGTCCACAATGAGGCGCGCCCCGCCGAGTTCATGCAAGTCGGTCTGGAGGTGTTCGGCCCGGTTGATGCAACGCCCAAGGATGCCGCCCACCAGGATGCCGATGTGTTCGCGACGCTCGTCGAGGCTCTCTCTCCGCTCAACCTGACGGCGTCGATGGGGGACATTGGCCTGCTTAAGGCAGCGCTCGAGAGCTTGACCCTGACACCTCCGCGGCGGGCCGCTCTCATGCGCCACATCTGGCGCCCCCGCCGCTTCCGCGCGCTGCTCCATCGTTTCGCAGGCCGTGTCCCGCCAAGCCCGGCGCGCACGTCGCTGCTGCGTCGACTGGAAACAGAGCCCGCCGAGGCCTTGGTCGCGGAGGCTGGTCCTGCGCCGGGCAAGCGCCGCGCGCCCGAGATCGTGGCGCGGCTGAACGCACTTGCCGCCGACGCCGCGGAGCCCCCGATGCCAGAGCGGGACCTGAGCCTGATCGACGATATCCTGTCCGTCCGCGCCGCGCCCCGCGATGCACTGGCGCAACTCTATGATATCGCAGTCGACTTGCCGGCCTTCGAGCCCGCGGTCGACAGGATGCGCGACCGTCTTGATGCCCTTGAAGCACGGGGGCTCGCTCTCGATGACATCCTCTTCGAGACGACCTTTGGCCGGACGACGCTGGAATACTACGACGGCTTCGTTTTTGGTCTTCTGGCCCCACAGGGCACGTCGCTTCCGCCGGTCGCCTCGGGCGGGCGCTACGACGCGCTGACGGCAAAGCTGGGCGATGGCCGCTGTCTCCCCGCGGTGGGCGGCGTCATCCGTCCGAACCTTGTCCTCGCTATTGGAGGGGGGCCATGACGCTCAAGCTCGGCGTGCCGTCAAAGGGACGGCTGATGGATAAGACCATCCAATGGTTCAGCGCGCGCGGCGTGTCCATTGCCCGCACAGGCTCGGATCGTGAATACGCTGGCGAAGTGACCGGGATCACGGGCATCTCGCTCGTCATGCTCTCAGCCGGCGAAATCCCCCGAGAGCTGGCCACCGGGCGCATCCACCTCGGCGTGACCGGATCCGACCTTGTGCAGGAGCGTATTCCTGGCTGGGAAAACCATGTCCGTGCCCTGACGCGCCTCGGCTTTGGGCACGCAGACCTGGTCATCGCCGTACCCAAAGCCTGGATCGACGTTGAAACCCCCGGCGACCTTGATGCCGCTGCGGCCGCTTTTCGCGCCACCCACGGCCACCGTCTGCGCATCGCGACGAAGTACCACCGCCTGGTGCGGGAGTACCTGCGCGCCGAAGGGGTGGCCGATTACGCACTGGTCGACAGCCAGGGCGCCACCGAAGGCACCGTTGCCAATGGCACTGCCGAAGCGATCGCCGACATCACTTCCTCCGGTGACACCCTCGCCGCCAACCATCTGCGTCCTCTCGCGACTCCGCCGATCCACCGTTCCGAGGCGACCCTGTTCAGAGCCCGCTCAGCCGCCTGGAGCGACACGACCCGCGGCACCTTCGCAGATCTCGCCGCAAAGCTGCACATCGACATGGACGATTGACTGGCGCACCAGCCCCCCAAGCAATCCCACAGCTTGCCCACAAGACACCTTCACCGCGCAGCCCTAACGCGCTCGTTCACCTTCATTGTGCAGAAAAATATCCCCGCCGGAGGCTCCCAAGCGCGACAAGGGGCCTCTCCGCCCGAACGAATGTCCAGCGGCGACATGCGGCGTCGCAGACCAACGACACGGCCCGCCCACTCCCGCTAGGCTCGCCCGACAACCAAGGGAGGTCCCATGCGCACCCAGGCTCAGGCTGTCGTCATCGGAGGCGGCGTCGTCGGCGTCTCGATCCTATACCATCTGGCCAAGCTTGGCTGGACAGAGACCGTGCTGCTCGAACGGTCCGAGCTCACCTCCGGCTCCACCTGGCATGCCGCGGCCAACATCCACGGGCTGCACGACAGCACGAACATCTCGCGCCTGCAGCACTACACGATGACCCTCTACAAGGAGCTCGAAGCCGAAACCGGCCAGTCCTGCGGCGTGTTCCAGCCCGGCTCGCTCTACCTCGCCCAGACCGATGACCGCGTGCACCAGCTTCGCTTGCAGGCCGCCAAGGCGCGCCGCTACGGCATGAACTTTCACGAAGTCACGCGCGACGAGGCCGAGCGCCTGCACCCGCTCGCCGACTACGACGGCGTCCAGTGCATCATGTTTGAGCCTGACGGCGGCAACGTCGACCCTTCCGGCGTCACCAATGCCTACGCCCTGGGCGCGCGCCAACAGGGTGCCGAGATCCACCGCTTCACGCCCGTCACCGGCACCGAACAGCAGCCCGACGGGACCTGGATCGTCCGCACCGACAAAGGCGATATCCGCACGCCCTGGGTCATCAACGCCGCCGGTCTCTGGGCCCGCGAGGTCGCCGCCATGGCCGGGATCGACCTGCCGCTCCAACCCACGGAGCACCAATACTTCGTGACCGAAACCATCGCCGAGATCGCGGCGCTCGACCGCCGCCTCCCCTCCATCGCCGACCGCGACGGGGAGTATTACCTGCGCCAGGAGGGCAAGGGCCTCCTCGTCGGCGCCTATGAAAAGGACGTCCGTCTCTGGGCCGAAAACGGTACGCCCCAGGGCTTCGGCCATGAGCTCTTCGCCGACGATCTCGAGCGCATCGAAGACAACATCATGTGCGCCATCGAGCGCGTCCCCGCCGTGGGCGAGGCCGGCATCAAGCGCGTCATCAACGGCCCGATGATCTGGTCGCCCGACAGCTCCGCCCTCTTCGGTCCGGTCCCGGAGCTCAGGGGCTACTTCTGTTGCTGCGGCATCATCCCCGGCTTCAGCCAGAACGGCGGCCTCGGCAAGCTCGCCGCCGAATGGATGGTCGAGGGCGAGCCCTCGCTCGACCTCTTCGGCTGGGACATGGCCCGCTATGGCCATTGGGCGGGCGCCGATTTCACAAAGGCCCGCGTGAAGGACCAATACGCCCACCGGTTCAAGATCCATTTCCCCGGCGAGGAGCGCGCCGCGGGTCGCCCTGTCCGCACCCGCCCGGCCCACGAGATGCAGCGCGCCAAGGGCGCCGTCTTCGGCCTCAACTACGGCTGGGAGCACCCGCTCTACTTCGACGCCTCCGTGCCCGACACCGCCGGCTTCGCGCGCCAGCCCTGGTGGGACGTCGTCGGCCGCGAAGCCCGGATGCTGCGCGAAACGGCCGGTGTCATCGACATCTCCAACTTCGCCCGCACCGCCGTCGAGGGGCCGGGCGCCGAGGACTGGCTCAATGGCCTCCTCGCCAACCGCATGCCCCGCAAGGTCGGCCGCTCCTGCCTCGCGCCCCTCATCGGCGCGCGCGGCGGCATCGCGGGGGACTTCACCGTCACCCGCACCGGCGCCGAGAGCTTTCTCATGATCGGCGGCGGCGCAGCTGAGCGTTTCCACCAGCGCTTCTTCGCCCAGGTCCCGATCCCCGAGGGGACCACAGTCGAAAGCCGCACGGTCGCCATGGCCGGGTTCAACCTCGCCGGACCCCGTGCCCGCGCCATTCTCGCCGCGCTCACGGATGCCGACCTGACCAACGCCGCCTTCCCCTTCTTCCGCTCCCGGCAGATCACAGTGGCGGGCGTGCCCGTCCTTGCCCTCCGCGTCTCGTTCACCGGCGATCTGGGCTGGGAGCTGCACTGCGCGGAGGCCGACCAAGTGGCGCTCTACACGGCTCTCCTGACCGAAGCCGCGCGTCACGGCGGTGGCCCGGTGGGCAGCCGCGCCCTGATGTCCCTCCGGCTTGAAAAGGGCTACGGCTCCTGGGGCCGCGACTACTCGCCGGAATATTGGCCTCATGAATGCGGCCTCGACGGTCTCATAAAGCCCGAAAAAGAGTTCCTCAATAAAGCCAGCTGGCAGGCCATCGCCCAGAAGCCGCCGCGCGAACGGATGGTCGTGCTCGAGATCGACGCCACCATCGCCGACGCCTCCGGCGGCGAGCCCGTCTTCACCCCGGCCGGAGATCCCATCGGCCAGGTCTCCTCGGGCGGGTACGGATTTTTCGTAGAAAAATCGCTGGCGCTCGCCTACCTCCGCGCCGACGCGGTCGCACCGGGTGCGACAGTCGAGGTGGCGATTTTGGGCCAGCCCCACACCGCGCGAATACTGTCCCACCCGCCCTTCGATCCAGCGGGAGATCGGCTGCGTGCGATCGAGAAACAACCCGAAGCCGCAGAATAACGCCGTCGGCGCCCATGGTGGTTTGCCTGATGGCCCGATCTCCGCCCCAGGGGTCGCAACAGGCCGGGTGCGGCGCATTTGCCCCGCCGACCAGCGCCCGCCCGCCGACCAGCGCCCGCCCGCCGAGCTGCTACTGGCGTACCACGCGCAGCCGTGCGACCAGCCGCAGCGCATGGGACGCGTCGTGGGCCGCGTCCGGCATCACCGGATCATAGGACGCCCTCAGCACATCGCCCACGTTTGGCGCCAGCACGACGTGACCTTCCGCTGTCCGGGCGAGCACCCCGCGGTCCGGGCCAAAGGCCGTGTCGGACCACAACAGCGCCACCTGCACCGCTTGCGTCAGCGCCAGTGTCTCAGCCGGTGCGCTCTGCATCGCCGCATCCATCCGCACAAAGGCGAAACACGCCCGGATCGCCCCGGCCGCATCGAACCGAAAGACGCGGTACTGGTTGGCATCGGCCGCCTCCAGCCGCGCCACGAGCGGGGCAAGATCCGGGATGAGCCGGTCGAGATCCGGTGTGTCCAACACCTCTTGCCAGCTGCGCACGAAGAACAGCATCACGTTCGTGCCCAGCTCGGGATCGACATCGGCGAGCGGCCGTCCCGTCAGTGCGGCCACCGCCTCGAACGCGCCTTTCACCGTTTCCAGCGTGCGCTGATCGACCCCGAACACAACCGGTGCCATCGGCCGTCCCCACCGCGCAAAGACATACGTGCCATCGCTGCGCGTGAAGAGTTGTTCGACGGCTTCGGCGGTGACGTCGCTCATGTGGTGCTCTCGGGCATAGCTGTCACGCGGCGACCTCGAGGACGAGCTTGCCCATGTGCGCGGAGCTTTCCATACGAGCGTGGGCCTCGGCTGCCTGCGCCAGGGGGAACGCACTGTCGATCAGGGGAGCGACCCGGCCCGTGTCCAGAAGCGGCCAAACCTGCGTGCGCAGCGCCGCAGCGATCCTCGCCTTGGCCAGCACCGATTGCGGCCGCAGCGTCGAGCCGGTGATCGTCAGGCGGCGCATCATCACCTGTGCGAAGTTGAGCGCCACTTTTGGCCCCTCCAGAAACGCGATCTGGACGAGCCGCCCGTCATCGGCCAGTGCCTTGACGTTGCGCGGCAGGTAGTCCCCGCCGACCATGTCGAGGATGAGATGCGCGCCGCCCGCATCGCGCAGGACCTCGACGAAATCCTCCTCCCTGTAGTTGATCGCACGCTCTGCTCCAAGCCGCGCGCAGACGGCGCATTTGTCGGCCGAGCCCGCGGTGGCAAAGACCCGCGCGCCAAACGCATCCGCAAGTTGGATTGCCGTCGTGCCGATGCCGGAGGAGCCGCCGTGGACGAGGAAGCGCTCGCCCGCCTGCAGCGCTCCTCGGTCGAAGACGTTGGTCCAGACGGTAAAGAACGTCTCCGGCAAGCAGGCCGCGTCCCGCAGGGACAGGCCCTTGGGGATCGGCAGCGCATGGGATGCCGGTGCCGTCACGTATTCCGCATAGCCGCCGCCGGGCAAGAGCGCGCAGACCTCTGCGCCGGTGGCCCATTCCGTGACCCCTGGCCCAACGCCGACAATGGTGCCCGACGCCTCGAGGCCCGGCAGGTCCGATGCACCGGCCGGCGGGTTGTAGGCGCCCGCGCGCTGCAGCGCGTCGGGCCGGTTGACGCCGGCAAAGGCCACCTTGATGAGGATCTCTCCGGCCGCTGGCTGCGGCACGGGGCGCGTCGCCGACGATAGAACCTCCGGTCCGCCGGGCTCCCGGATCTCGATGGCGCGCATCGTTGCGGGCAGTGTCATGGCGGGGCCTCCTCCGTTGGCGCGTCTGCAAGGTCCCTTGTCGCGGTTCGCGCAGCCGGATGCAATCACAGCGCTTGCCCTCTCTGCCCGGACGCTGGTGCCCTTGAAGCCTCGATTTGATCGGGCGATCCGCTCGTTGGACTGGACGGGCGCGCTCGGGGACAGATACGTCGCGGGTGCGCCACGGCCCCGTTGACGGCAGGCGAAGGCAGGCCTTTGCCGAGAGGGGCACACGCGGTCAGGGCAGCCATCCGTTGGCCGTTAGGCGATGGCATTGCAAGCGCTGCGAGGCGCACGCGTCGACCGCGAAGGTGAGCCGCGAGCTCGGGGGTCAGGAGGGTCAAGGAAGCGATCCGGCGGATTGTTTCCCGACGAACGCCCAAGAAGCTGGCGACGGGACGATGGGGCGACTGGGCGGAAGCGGCAGACGGTCGAGGCGCGTAAGACCGGACCAAGGCAGCCGCGCCCAACCGTTCCGAGCGAGGACGAAGAGGCCGTCGGCGCGGCGGTTCGCCGGCACATGCCGCGCCCGCTCGAATACGGTCGCTATGCCGTGCAGCCCAAGATCCTGCCTCTCACAGGGTCTTCCGTGCAGAGGTGTCTGCAGCGATGCGTCCTGGTGCGCCATCCGCCTTAGTGATAATTGAGGACGACGTCGGACAATGGCGAATGCACTTTTCGCCTTCCGGACAAGGACGGCGGCACGCCCAAGAGACCTCGTTTCAAGCGGCGCGCCCTCACGGACGGCGCAGGCGCTAAGCGCTTGATCCGGTGGATCAAGCGTAGCCGGACCCTCCCACGAGACCGCTACGACAGCCAAGAACACGTGCGTGGCCACCGCACCCAAGCTCTCTTGCGTCGGGAGGGGGGCGGTCCCTGGCCCTTCCTCCCCGACACCGACGTCCTCTGTTTGGAGACGCGCAACGGCCGCGCGCCGTACGCGCACAACTGCAAACTCCGAACCGCAGCGCCGGAACACTTCATCGTTCACCCGGTCCACCAAAGGCC
>JBCCYI010000068.1:0-19092 GCA_039189975.1 Pseudomonadota bacterium | reverse complement strand
TGCCCAGCGACGGGGCAACGCCGGTAGATGACGTTTCGGAAGCACCTGCCGATTCTTTTTTGCCACTCCGCCGGAAGCCTTACGAATAGACCGTGACCCGCGTGCCCATCGGCACTTTTTCATAGAGTTCGGCGACGTGTTCGTTCGTCATTCTGATGCAGCCCGACGACACAGACCGTCCGATCGACCAGGGCTGCGGTGTCCCATGGATGCGGTAGGCCGTATCGCGGCCGTTGCGATAGAGGTAGAGCGCGCGCGCACCCAGCGGGTTGTTCGGCCCGCCCTCCATCCCGTCCGCGAGGGGGCCGTACTTTGCGGGCTCACGGTCGATCATGTCCTGAGTCGGGCGCCAGGATGGCCACTCGACCTTGCGGGCCACTTTGGCGGTGCCTTGAAAGTTGAGCCCCTCGGCGCCGACAGCCACGCCGTAGCGTAGAGCTTCGCCATTGCCCATCGTCAGGTAGAGATAGTGCCGCGCCGTAACCACGTAGATTTCGCCAGCCGGCAGGCTCTCCTTGACGCGGACCATTTTCGGGCGCCAGCGGTCGGACACCTGAAACGGCTCGCTCGCGGCATGCGCCAACGAAGGGGCCAGGGCCGGAGCGGCCAGGGCGCCGCCAATCGCGGCGGCCTGGGTGAGAAAGTGACGTCTCGTCGTCATGGTGCGTCTCCAAGGTCTGTTCGCTCTGCCCGACAGGGTTTCTTGGTACGTGACCAGCAGTCTCCCAAGCACGGGGCCGTGCACAAGTGCACGACGGACACACCAATGCGCAAAACGTGTTGAAATTGCCCCAACAGGTGCACACGAGCGCGTGAGGGCGGCGGCCTGTCGCAGGCACGGCCAGGCAGAACGTCGCTGCGTCCTGCGCTTTTCGTGCCATTGCAGCGGCCGCGAGTCGGTGTCACTTTGCGCGCAAACTGGAGGGTCCGGACATGATCGAGAAACGTGCGTTCTACATCGACGGGGCTTGGGTCGCCCCCGCGGCGGCCAGGGATTGCCCCGTGATCGACCCTTCGACGGAAGAGGCAGTCGCACTCATTTCGCTCGGAGATCAGGCGGATACGGATGCTGCGGTGGCAGCGGCTCGGCAGGCATTCCCGTCCTGGGCGGCGCTGACGATGCAGGAACGGATCACGTATCTGGAGCGGCTGCTGGAGGTCTATCGCGCCCGCGCCGATGATATGAGCCGCGCGATCAGCCTGGAGATGGGCGCGCCGGTCGATTGGTCGCGCGGGGCGCAGACACCCTCCGGCACCTGGCACATCGAAGACGCGATCAACCAAGCGAAGCGCTTCGAGCAGGTCCGCATGCTCTCTCCGGACGCCCCCCAGGACAGAATCCTGATGGATTCGATCGGTGTCGTGGGGATGATCACGCCCTGGAATTGGCCGATGAACCAGGTCACACTCAAGGTCGCCTTTGCGGCGGCGGTGGGCTGCACCATGGTGCTCAAACCGTCCGAGATTGCGCCGCTGTCGTCAGTCGTCTTTGCCGAAATCGTCGATGAAGCGGGTTGGCCCAAGGGCGTCTTCAACATGGTGAACGGCGATGGCGCCGGTGTCGGCACTCAGCTCTCTGTGCACCCGGACGTCGACATGATCTCCTTCACGGGCTCGACCCGCGCCGGAACGGCGATCACCAAGGCCGCTGCCGACACGCTCAAGCGCGTGTCGTTGGAGCTGGGCGGCAAGGGGGCCAACCTGATCTTTGCGGATGCCGATGCGCGCGCCGTCAAGCAGGGCACCCAGCGCGTGATGAACAACACCGGGCAATCCTGCAATGCGCCGACGCGGATGCTCGTCGAGCGGTCGATCTACGCCGAAGCGGTTGAGGTCGCGCGCCAGACCGCCGAGGCGACGAAGGTCGCCCCCGCGCACGATGAAGGGCGGCACATCGGTCCGGTCGTGTCCGAGGTGCAGTGGACCAAGATCCAAGGGCTGATCCAGGCCGGCATCGACGAGGGCGCGCGGCTGGTGGCGGGCGGCACGGGCCGGCCCGAGGGGCTCAACCGGGGGTACTTCGTCCGCCCGACCGTGTTCGCCGACGTCACGAACGACATGACCATCGCACGGGAAGAGATCTTTGGCCCGGTGCTCTCGATCATCCCGTTCGACACCGAGGAGGAAGCCGTCGCCCTCGCCAATGATACGGCCTATGGCCTCACGAACTACGTCCAGTCCACCGACGCCGCGCGCCGGATGCGGCTGGCGCGACAGCTGCGCTCCGGCATGGTCGAGATGAACGGCCGCGGGCGCGCGCAGGGCTCGCCCTTCGGTGGCTACAAAGCGTCCGGCAACGGCCGCGAGGGCGGGATGTGGGGGCTGGAGGAGTTCTGCGAGGTCAAGGCAGTCAGCGGCTGGCCCGAGGACATCGCGGCCGAATAGCTGCGTTCGGCGCGGCGCTCGTCGGCTCTCCGCCGAGCGCCCGATGGCTTAGCTGGCGCGTCCGAGCACGAAGTCCATGAGCTTGGGCAGGCACACTTTCTTGAGATCGTAGTGCTCGATGATGTGCGCGCGGGCGGCTGCCCGGCGGGGGGCATACGCGTCCGGGTTGGCCAGCGCATCTGTCATCACGGCGGACCAGCGCTCGACGTTGAAGAAGTCGACAAGCGTGCCCGTCTCGCCATCTGTCAGGACCTCCTCGACCGGCGCTGTGCGCGACCCGATAACGTGCGCGCCAACACTCATGGCTTCGAGCATCGACCAGGACAGGACGAACGGATACGTCAGATAGGCATGGGCGCGGCCAACGCGGAGCACCGACAGGAAGTGCTCGTAGGACACGCGGCCGAGGAAGTGCACGCGGTCAAGGTCCAGCCGGTCCCCGACCTCGGCCAGAATGACGTCCTTCCAGGTCGTGTCCTTCGCCGGCTTGGGGCCGTATCCGCCCACGTCCCCGCCGATCATCAGCACATGCGCCTCGGGGCGGGCCTCGAGCACCGAAGGCAGCGCGCGCATGAAGGTGTGAAAGCCGCGGTAAGGCTCCAGCACTCGGTTGCAAAAGGTCAGCACCTCGTCCCCGGCCCGCAGAAGCGGCCCGCCTGGCACCTGAAAGGTCGCCGCCCGGTCCGGCGCAATCCGCTGCGTGTCGACCCCGTCATGGATCACGGACATCTTCTCACGCAGCTCGACAGGAAAGGTTCTGGCCTGGAACGCCGTCGGCGCCAGCAGCGCGTCAGCCTGCACCGCAGCCTGCAGCAGATGTGCCTTGCGCGCGACCACGCGCAGGTCGCGCCGAAAGTCTGGCCGTGACATTTCCGGGTCGAACCCGGTGTCGAGCCCTGACGTCGCGTAGAGAAACTCCGCATAGCCGAGGTGCCGCGCTTCGGGCCACACCTCTCGCAGAAAGAGCGTCTCGCCCCAATTGATGATGCCAAAGACAACATCGGGAACTTCCCCGGTTCGGTCCCGCAGGGCTTTGGCCGCCTGCGCCGCTGCGGCGCCATTCATCGCGTTCTCGCTATAGGTCCCGCCCAGTGCGGTCGTTGGGCCCATCTCATAGCTGTAGCGGATGTGCGGCATCGGCTGCGGGTTGCGGTTCTTCTCCCAGGTGAGAACGGCGACCTCGTGCCCTGCGTTTTTCAACGCTGGGGCGAGGTACCGAAATTGCCCTGGAAAGTTGCGGTGAACGAGGAGGATCTTCATCGGCGCGCGCGCTCACGCCACATGGGCGCCCTCTGGCGTCAGGTTGAATGCTGCTCCGATCAGCTCGCGCGTGTATTCCGAGCGCGGCGTGCCAAACACCTGATCCGTTGGTCCGGCCTCAACGATGTCGCCTTGTTTCATCACGATCACCTGATGCGACATCGCCCGCACAACCCGTAAGTCGTGGCTGATGAAGAGATAGGCAAGGCCATAGCGCGCCTGCAGATCCCGCAGCAGATCGACGATCTGCACCTGCACCGTCATATCGAGCGCCGAAGTCGGCTCATCGAGCACCACGAGCTTCGGGCGTAGGATCATCGCACGCGCTATGGCGATGCGTTGCCGCTGGCCGCCCGAAAATTCATGCGGATAGCGGTCCATCGCTGCCGGATCCAGCCCGACCTCGGCCAGCATCTCTCCCACCATCTGGCGCGCATCGCGTCCGTCCTCGATCCCGTGGACCCCAAGCCCTTCCGCGATGATCTGCTCGACCGTCATCCGTGGGCTGAGGGAGCCGTAGGGATCCTGAAACACGATCTGCATGTGCCGCCGCAGGCCTCGCAGCTGCCGCGAGCTCTGACCCTGAACATTTTTTCCCTGAAACTCGATCGGCCCTTCCGACGAGATCAGCCGCATCAGCGCCAGTGCCAGCGTCGTCTTCCCCGATCCGCTCTCGCCCACGATCCCGAGCGTCTCCCCGGCCCTGACGCACAAGCTCGCATCGTTCACCGCTTTGACGTGGCCCACGGTCTTGCGCAGGAAACCTCGTTGGATCGGAAACCAGATCCGCAGCCCCTCGGTCGTGAGCACCTGCTGCCCCCCGCCGTCCAAAGGCGTCACCGTGCCCTTCGGCTCAGCGGCCAGAAGCTTCTGCGTGTAGGGATGTTGGGGCCGGTCAAAGATCTCCCCCGTCGGCCCGGCCTCGACGATCTCGCCATCCTTCATCACACACACGCGATCCGCGATCTTACGTACGATCCCCAGGTCGTGGGTGATGAAGAGCAGGCTCATCTTCTCCGATTGCTTCAGCTCATAAAGCAGATCGAGAATTTGCGCCTGGATCGTAACATCAAGCGCGGTGGTCGGCTCGTCGGCAATGAGCAGCTCGGGCCCGTTGGCCAGCGCCATGGCAATCATCACCCGTTGCCGCTGTCCACCGCTCAACTGGTGTGGATAGGCCCTCAGCCGGCTTTCCGCATCGCGAATGCCAACCTTCTCCAGAAGCTCCAGCACCCGCTGTCGCGCGGGTTCTCCGACAAGACCCTGATGCAGCGCAAGGCTCTCCATGATCTGCTTTTCCAACGTATGGAGCGGGTTGAGCGACGTCATCGGCTCCTGAAAGATGAAGCTGATGTCATTGCCGCGGACCTGTTGAAGCTCTGCCTCGGACTTTCCCATCATCTCCGCACCGCGGTAGGTGACTGACCCTCCAATTGTCGCGTTGTCCCCCAGAAGCGACACGGTCGAGAGCGCCGTGACAGATTTTCCCGATCCCGACTCTCCGACAAGCGCCACGGTCTCCCCGGCGCCCACATCGAACGACACGCCCTTGACCGCTGGAATGTCCCGCCCGTCTTGTCGGAACGACACCGTGAGGTTCGACACCTTGAGCAAACTCACGCAACGCCTCCCGCCCAAAAGCCGCCCGGCCTCCGGCCTTCATTGTGTTCCAAATATCCCACGGGGGGGCGCGCTTGCCGCGCGGGGGGCGTGAAGCCCCCCTCTGCCCCCCGGGCCTGCCCACGCCCGATCATGAGAACGTCTTCCTCGGGTCAAAGGCGTCCCGCACCCCTTCGAAGATGAAGACCAGCAGCGACAGCATGATCGCAAAGGTGAAAAACGCGGTGAAGCCAAGCCATGGCGCCTGCAGGTTCTGCTTGGCCTGAAGCGTGAGTTCCCCCAGCGAGGGTGCTGAGGACGGCAGGCCGAAGCCGAGGAAATCGAGCGAGGCAAGCCCGCCGATGGTCGCCGTGATCAGGAACGGCATCATGGTGAGCGTCGCCACCATCGCGTTCGGCAGCATGTGGCGGAACATGATCTTCCAGTTCGACACACCCAATGCGCGCGCCGCCCGGACATATTCGAAATTCCGCGCCCGCAGGAACTCTGCCCGGACAACGCCGACGAGCGCGGGCCAGCCAAAGAGCACGGTGAGGAAGACCAGGAGCCAGAAACTTCGCCCCAGGATCGCGAACATGATGATGATGATGTAGAGCGAGGGCGTCGACACCCAGATCTCGATGAAGCGCTGGAACAGAAGGTCGGTCTTGCCGCCAAAATAGCCCTGTACGGCTCCCGCGACGATCCCGATGATCGAGGCCGAGATGGTCACGATCAGCGTGAAGAGGATCGACAGGCGGAACCCGTAGATCACTCGCGCCAGCACGTCCCGCGTCGCGTCATCCGTGCCGAGCCAGTGGTTGGCATCGGGCGGGGAGGGCGCAGGTTGGCCCAGGTTGTTTGGGGTGTTGTAGCTGTAGGGGATGAGCGGCCAGAGCATCCAGCCCTTCACAACCTCTTCACCCGCGATCTCCGTCGCGCCAGCGTCTACGTCCGCCATCACCTGTTCGGGCTCGTAAAAGCACTCTTCCACCCCGCCCGTCACGATGAGGCATTGGACCTCGGCGTCCCGGTAGACGGCTTCGGTCGGGAAGTCGCCGCCGAAGGTCTGCTCGGAGTAGAAGTTCCAGATCGGCGCGTGGAGCTCGCCGCGGAACTGGACGAGGATCGGTTTGTCGTTGGCGATGAACTCGGCAAAGAGTGTGATCGTGAAAAGGATCGAGAAGAGGATCAGCGACCAAAACGCCCGCCGGTTCCGCTTGAAGTTGCGCCAGCGCCGTTGGCCAAGGGGCGAGAGCGTGAAGATGCCGCGCTTCTTGGGGGGGACGGTCACGGCCGCGGGCGTGTCGGGCGCGCTCTGGCCTGGGAAGCTCTGGTCGGGAAGGGACGTGTCGGGCGCTGCCATCTCAGGTCTCCCGGCTCTCAAAGTCGATCCTGGGATCGACAAGGACATACATCAGGTCCGAGATAATCCCCACGAGCAAGCCGATCAGGCCGAACACGTAGAGTGTTCCAAAGACCACCGGGTAATCCCGCGCAACCGCGGCCTCAAAGCCGAGGCGCCCCAGCCCATCGAGCGAGAAGATCGTCTCGATGATGATCGACGCGCCAAAGAAAACGGACAGGAACGCCGCCGGAAAGCCGGCAATCACGATGAGCATCGCATTGCGGAAGACATGGCCGTAGAGGATGCTCCGCTCGTTCAGGCCCTTGGCCTTTGCGGTGACAACGTACTGCTTCTTGATCTCGTCCAGAAAGCTGTTCTTCGTCAGAAGCGTCAGCGTCGCGAAGGCCGATATGGTCGAAGCCAGCACCGGCAGCGTGATGTGCCAGAAGTAGTCCCCGATCTTGCCCAGCAGCGTCAGCTCATCGAAATTGTCCGAGACGAGCCCCCTCAGCGGGAAGATCTGAAAGTACGACCCGCCTGCAAAGAGCACGAGGAGCAGGATCGCAAAGAGAAAGCCTGGGATTGCGTAGGCGACGATGATGATCGCGGAGGTCCACGTGTCGAAAGACGTGCCGTCGCGCACCGCCTTGCGGATGCCCAGGGGGATCGAGATGAGGTAGGCGATCACCGTCGACCAGAGGCCCAGCGTGATCGAGACCGGCATCTTTTCGATCACCAGATCGACGACCGAGATCGAGCGGAAGTAGCTCTCTCCAAAGTCGAAAGACAGGTAGTTGCCCATCAGGATGACGAAGCGCTCGCCGATGCCGATCAGCTCCTTCTCGCACAGATCGCTCTCGAGCGAGGGCTCGCCGACATGGTCATCGGTGCAGACGATGCGGGCAAAGCCAAGGTCGACCTCCAGTTCATCGAGGAAATCCTGGGGCAGCCCCCGCGCGCCGAGGTAACGGTCGTCCGCGCCACCGCCAGCGCCCGCGTCCTGGGCCGACTGGCCCGCATCGCCGCCCCCTGCAATGCCTTCGAACACGTCCCCGTCACCCTCGACCTGGGCGATGATCTGCTCGATCGGACCGCCGGGGACGAATTGCGTGAGCGTGAAGTTGATCAGCATGATCCCGAAGAGGGTCGGGATGATCAGCAGAAGCCGGCGGAGAATATAGGCGCTCATGGCGGGGCCGGACCGTTAACGCAGGGCGCCCGCGGCGCGCAGCTCCTCGGCGCGCTCGGCATTGTACCACCAGAAGTCGAGAAACCCGAGCGAATAGGGCGGCAGCGGATCGGGGTGCTCGTACATGTCATAGTAGGCGACCGTGTGCACATCCTTGTACCACTGCGGGATCCAGAACCGCTCGGCCCGCAGCACCCGGTCGAGCGCCCGGACCGCGATGTTCATCTCTTCCCGGCTCTCGGCCGCGACGATGGTTGCGATCAGGCTGTCGATCGCCTCCGATTGTACGCCCATCGCGTTGAACACGCTCGTATCCGCAGTTGCGGAGCCGAAGTACTGCTCCAGGCCACGACCCGGGATGTAGCCCATCGGGAACTGGTCGGTCACGATGTCGAAGTCGAAGCTGCGCTCGCGGTTCGTGGCTTCTGCATTGTCGACCCGGCTGTGGACCGCGTCGACGCCCGCGCGGCGCAGGTTTTCGACGTAAGGGTTGATCACCCGGTCAAAGGTCGGGCTGTCGTTTAGAAACTCGATGCGCAGGGTCTGACCGTCCTTGCGCCGCATCCCGTCCGATGGATCGACGGCCCATCCCGCCTCATCGAGCAGCGCAAGCGCCTTGCGCAGGTTGCCGCGGTCGAGCTGTCGCGGACCGCTGACGGGTGCGATCACCGCTTCACCGTCGAGCACGCCATCGGGCAGGTGCTCGGCCAGCGGCTCCAGCAATGTAAGCTCCTCCGGCGTGGGCAGGCCCTCTGCGGCCAGATCACTGTTTTCCCAGAAGGAATTGATCCGCTCGTAGATGCCGTAGAAGAGCTGCTCGTTGGACCACTCGAAGTTGAACATCAGCGCGACCGCTTCACGCACGCGCGGGTCCCGGAATTGGGGGCGGCGCAGGTTCATCGCAAAGGATTGGCCGGTTGCGATCGATCCGTCCGCCAGCTCGCGCTTCACGACGTGTCCTGCTTCAACGGCCGGAAAGTTATACGACGTCGCCCAGTTTTTCGACGAACCCTCGTTGCGAAAGTGGTAGGCGCCGCCCTTGAATGCCTCGAAGGCGGAGTTGAAATCCGCGAAGTATTCCACGCGGATGCTGTCGAAATTGTACCGGCCGATGTTGAGCGGCAACTCCGCCCCCCAATAGTCGGGGCGACGGTTGTAGACGATGGTCTGGCCGATATCCATGTTCTCGATATCGGCGATGTAGGGCCCGGAGCCGAGGAAGGGGACGAGCGAGTTCTCTTCCAGATCCAGCCCGTTGGCCTCGTAATGCGCCTTGGAAAAGACGGACAGCCCGCCCACCGTCTGGATCACGTCGCGTGTCGGCACGCCCTCCTTGAAGACATAACGCACGCGCCGGTCGTCGAGCACCTCCGCGGTTTCCACAAGCTGGTCGATCACGGCCCTGAAAGAGGGCAAGCCCTTGTCGCGAAAGAGCTCGTAGGTGAAAATGACATCCTCGGCGGTAAGTGGCGTGCCGTCTGAAAAGACGATCCCCTCGCGCAGGGTGAAGATCACTTCGGAGCGGTCCTCCGGGTATTCGAGGGTCTCGCAAAGAAGACAGTAGGACGCGCCAATTTCGTCGGCTGTCCCGTCGAGGATGCTCTCGTAAGGAAAAGACGACAGGGCCGCCCCGCGTCCCTTGATCGTATAGGGGTTCATCGAGTCGAAGCTGCCGAAGGCCCAGATCGACATTTCGCCACCTTTGGGTGCCTCCGGGTTCACATAGTCCAAGTGCGCGATATCAGGCCCGTACTTCATTGCGTCGCCCTGGAAGGTCGTTATGCCGTGCGCGCGGATCCAGCCGTCTTCGAGGGCGTGGGCGGGCATGACCAGTGCGAGTGACGCGACGAGGGCAAGGCCGATCCTGTCGACAGGGGCTTGCGGGCGGGGCGTGAGGCTCGGCACGGGTGGGCGCATCGGCAACGTCTCCTTGGTTCGCTCGGCGGATGGCATGCGGTGCTTATGCGCCATCGTGATCCCCAAAAGATAGGGTCGCTTCGGCCATGTGAAGGGCCAACTTACATTTCTGTGAGTTTGCGCGAGGCGTCAGCGTGGATTTCGCCCCCAAAATGCAACAAAGCGCCCGCGGGGGCGCTTTGTCCGTCCAGCATCGCGCGCGTGGCGATCAGTCGTCCGTGGCGTCCAGATACGCGATGAGGTTGACGCGGTCTTCCCAGGCGGGAAGGCCGTTGAACGACATGGTCGTACCTGGCGCAAACCCGCGCGGGTTCTCCAGGAAGGCATAGAGATTTTCCGGCGTCCAAACGTCGGCAACCGCTTCCAGAGCGCCCGAGTAGCTGAAGCCCTCCGCCGCGTCGACGTCGCGCCCCACAACCCCGTAGAGATACGGCCCGGTCGCATTGGCGCCCTGTTCCAGCTGATGGCAGGCGCGGCACTTGCTCCAGACGCGTTCGCCCTTGCCGGCATCGGCCGCTGCGAATTTCTCCTCAATCGACAGCTCGGCGACTTCCTCACCGCCTTCGGCATCCTCCACTTCGATGGAATAGGCCTGTTCGTGATGACCGTGCTTGTGACTGCCCACCGTGTAGAGGTTGTCTGCCACAAAAATACCAAGCATCAACACAAGCCAGGATCCGAGAAACCCAATGGCTGCTTTGGTCAGAGTCATCGTATCGAACATGTCGCTTCCGCTCTTGCCTACATACGCGGCGGTCTAGAGCATCTCCTCGGTCTGCCGCAAGGTGCAACCGGCGCGACCAAACGCCCTTGAGGGTGCTGCGCAAGGTCGGTACACCGCGCCGACCCAGCAGCCAAAGGCGCTCCCATGTCCACCGCCATACCGCAGCCGAAGATCTCGTTTCAGGGCGAACCCGGTGCCTATTCACACCAGGCCTGTCACGAGGCCCGTCCGGACTTCGAAGCGCTGCCCTGTCCGACGTTTGAAGCCACGATTGAGGCGGTGCGCAGCGGGCGGGCGGATCTGGCGATGCTGCCGGTCGAGAACACGACCTATGGACGTGTGGCCGACATTCACAGGCTGTTGCCCGAAAGCGGTCTGCACATCGTCGACGAAGCTTTCGTGCGCGTCCACATCAACCTGCTCGCGGTGCCCGGCGCAGCGCTTGCCGACATCCGCGAGGCCTGGAGCCATCTTGTTCTGATCCCGCAATGTGCGACGTTTCTGCGCGCCCACGGGATTACGGGCCGGGTGAGCACCGACAACGCCCGCGCCGCCCGCGATGTCGCCGACTGGAGTGATGTCACGAAGGCCGCGCTGGCCTCGGATCTTGCCGGGGAGATCTACGGGCTCACCCCGCTGGCGCGCCACATCGAGGATGAGGACACGAACACCACGCGCTTTCTGATCATGGCGCGCACGCCCGACCAGACGCGCCGTGGCGATCATGGCATGATGACCACGTTTGTGTTCCGGGTCCGCAACCTTCCGGCCGCGCTCTACAAGGCGATGGGGGGCTTTGCGACGAATGGGGTCAACATGACCAAACTGGAAAGCTACATGGTCGACGGTTCGTTCACCGCGACACAATTCTACGCCGACATCGAAGGCCATCCGGAGGACCGGAACGTTCAGCTTGCCTTTGAAGAGCTCGACTACTTCTGCTCGAAGTTCGAGATTTGGGAACCTACCCGGCCGACCCGCGCCGCGACTAGGGCTCAGCAGGCGCAGCGCCCGATCCCAGTCGGCATACGAGCGCGCTGTGTGTGTGAGAAAACCAGTGCCCTTGGTGAAGACACATCGGGTGACGATCGCCGCGGGGCGATGCCGCCCGTCAAGCCCGACTGCTCGGAGCAGGTTGCATTGCTGGACATGTGCTCCGAGGCACTGCGATCCGCGGTCAGCCTGAGGCGGTGTCGTGGCGCTGCTCCATGCCGCGGGCGATCCGTTCGAGCTGCGCATCCAGTTGTCCCTGGAGCTTGCCGCGGGCCAGGCGCAGAGGCTGCAGGATGACCTGCGCACCGATCGCCTTCGCCTGCAACCCAGTTTGGAGCGTGATCCGGGTGGACGCCTCCGAAGTCGCATCAAGCTGGACGTCGGCATATCCGTCGATCCCGGTACCCTGACCCTCGAGACGCACCGCGTGCTGCGCCTCCAGGCGCACGACATGGGCTTTTGCCTTGAGGGTGCGTCCGGCCAGTGGGAAGTGCGCGGTCCACGATGTGCCCATGCTGACATCGCCTTCACTGCGCTCCAGCGTCACCTCACGCCGGCGCAACCCCTCCTCGAATTGCTCGAAATGCGTGACCTCTTGCCAGACGATGGCGATGGGGAGGGCGATCTCTTGGGTTGCGCTCAGATCCATGGGGTATCCTCAGTCCAGGGTGTCCGACAGCCAGCGTTCGAGGAGGAAATGCGCAATGGAGCCTTTCCGCGCCGGCTTCATTCGATCGGATTCTCCGGCCCGCACGGCCAGCAGCTCTTCGCGGGTGATCCACTGCGCGTCCTCGAGCTCCGCGGGGTCGAGCGTGATCTCGCGGGTCAGCGCTTCGCCCCGGCAGCCAAGCATTAGCGAGGCGGGAAACGGCCAAGGCTGCGAGGCCAGGTAGGCAACCTCGCCGACATGCACACCCGCCTCTTCGGCGACCTCCCGGCGAACGGCAGCTTCCATGGTTTCACCCGGTTCGACAAATCCAGCCAGGAGCGAGTACATCTTGTCCGGCCAATGCGGCGACCGTCCCATCAGCACCGAATTACCATGCGTGATCAGCATGATGACCACGGGGTCGGTGCGCGGAAAGTGGCGTGCGCCACAGGCGGGACAAAGCCGCTGCCACCCGCCCTCGTGGCTCTCGCTGGCGTGGCCGCAACAGGCACAAAAGCGGTGCGTGGCGTGCCAGCCGAGGACGGCCTTCGCCGTTGCCGCAAGCTCAGCGTCGCGGCTTTCAAGGTGCGCCATGGCCGCGCGCAACTCGACAAAGCGTGCCTCATGCAGGCCGGGGTAGATTTGTTCGGTGGCATCCGCGAAGGCGGTCGGGTCCCCTTCGTCCTGTCCGTCGGGTGCCCAGCCGGATACGTCGCGGGCGAACCAGGCCGGTCCCGATGCGCCGTCGTGCGGCTGCTCCCTGACATCTGGACCATCGCCCCATCCCAGAAAGACGGTTTGTCCCGGCCCCTCGCCTGCAAGTGCTGCGTCGAAGGGGACAGTTGCCAGCGTTAGCCCGCCGTCCCGTTCTGTGATCAAAGGCTTGCCGCGCCAAAGCGGCAGGACGCGGCTCTCCGGTGCGGCGGTGAGAGCGGCCAGCCGGGCCTTGTCCGGGCGCATCAGCCCTCCGCGATCCAGCCCTGATCCTCCGAATGTGACAGCTTCCGCGTTTTTCATCGACGCTCCGGTGGCTTGGCCATTTCCGGGGCGCGCCATGCCACGGCGCGCGGGTTGGCGCAAACGCTTTAGGGCATGGCAAGCCCGGCCAACCTTGCCGGGAGGGCTAAAAATACACCCCACCTGCGCAACTTATGCGTGCACATGCCCGAAATTCCCCGACATATACGCGAGCGCTTTGCGTGATTCGCCATTGTCAGATGTTGGGTCCGCTCCAAGTCACATTCTGTCTTCGTCATCAGGTCCTACGGTTTTGCCCCCTCACCACCGCTTCACAGCGCGCGCCGGCCCTTCCGAGGCGCATTTGCGGATCCTGGCCACGTCCGACCTGCATATGCGGCTGATTCCGCACGACTATATTGCTGACCGCCCTGTCGCGGCCCAAGGCCTCGCGCTCGCAGGCAGCGAAGCGGTGGCCGCCCGCGGCGAGGCCGCTAATAGCCTTCTGTTCGACGTCGGGGATGCCTTCGAGGGCAGTCCGGTGGACGGACACCTGGCGGACGCTTTGCCCGATCCCGGTCACCCCATGATGGCCGCGTTCGTGGCGCTGGGCGTCGACGCCCTGACGCTGGGCAACCACGATTTCAATCATGGGCTGCCTGCGCTGGAGCGCGCGGTCATGCATGGCCCGGTCCCGATCACGTTGGCCAATATCGTGCGCCGTCGGGGGGCGACGCCTCTGGAAGACAGCGCGTGGCTGCCGCAGACGCTGCTCTTAAAGCGCCGCCTTGTCTGCGGCGACGGGCATGACCGCGCCTTCACGCTGGGCGTGATCGGCGTGGTGCCGCCGCAGACGCTCGACTGGGATCGGGATAAGATCGGTGACGTGCTCGAGGCGCGCGACATCGTCGAGACGGTGGCGGCCTGGGCGCCCGAGCTGCGCCGCCGCGGCGCTGATCTGGTGGCGGTGCTGTGTCATTCCGGCATCGGCGCAGCAGAAGCGACCCCGCGGATGGAGCACGCGGCCGTTCCGGTCGCAGCGGTGCCCGAGGTCGACCTCGTGCTCACCGGCCATGCCCATCAGATGTTCCCGCACCCGTCCTTTTCGGTCGCGCCCGGAGCTGAGGCCGCTGTCGACGCACGGAAAGGGACGCTCCACGGCAAACCCGCCGTAATGCCTGGGTTTTGGGGGCAGCACCTGGGTGTGATCGACCTTCAGCTTGAAGCGACGGAGGCCGGTTGGGTCCTGAACCAGAACGAGGCACACCTCCGCACGGTCCAGTCGGCGACGCCACACGCGGGTGTGATGGCGGCGGTTGATGCGCATCATCAGACAACGCTCCGCGAAGTGTGTCGCTCCGTCGGACGTACCCAGGTGCGGCTGGACACCTACTTCGCGCAAGTTGCGGATGTGCCCGCCGTTCAACTCGTGAACGCGGCGCAAGGGGCCGCCGTTGCAGCCGCGCTGACGGATCGGCCCGAGGGGGAGCTTCCGGTCTTATCAGCAACGGCGCCGCTCCGCGCCGGCGGGCTCCAGGGGCCGCACAATTACACAGACGTTCCGCCCGGGGAGATCACGCAACGCCATGTGGTGGATCTCTACGTCTATCCGAACACACTAGCGGCGCTACGTGTCTCGGGCCGCGTTCTGCGCCTTTGGCTGGAGCGGAGCGCCAGCGTCTTTCACACGATCCCCACCGGCAGCCAGGGACACGATCTACTGGACCCGCGGCAGCCGGCATATGGGTATGACATCGTGTCAGGCGTCACCTACCAGATTGATCTGGCTGCTCCGCCGCTCTTTGACGTGCAGGGGCGGCAGCAGCGCGGCCCCGGCCGGATCGTTGAGCTGTGCTGGCAGGGGCAGCCGGTCCGCGATACCGATGCCTTCGTGCTTGCCACCAATAGCTATCGCCTCGGGCATGGCAGCAATTTCCCGATCCCCGCCGATGCGGCGATCCCCCTTCCGCGCCCGGAGCCGGTGCGCGATGTGCTGACCCGGTACCTTTCGTCGGGCGGGGCGGAGCGCCCCCTCCCCCGAGCCAGCTGGGGCTTCGTACCCCAGCCGGGAACGACGGCACGATTGGCCACGGGGGCAGGGGCGGCTTTGGCGGACGTTCCGGGGGCGGACGCGCCGGGCGGACCGATTCTCCAGTTCGTGGGGCTCACTGCCGATGCCTACCGGGCATACGCGCTCGACCTGGCGCGGGCCGATGGTCTGGGCCCGTTTCTGCGGCCTCGCGAGGCCTAGCTTTCCGGGCCTCGTGGTGTGCCGAAATTTCAAGCATCCCGCATGGATTTTGGACGCCCCGACTGATAGCCTGCGCGCCAAGGTGCCGGTTTCGCGGTGTACGCTTTTAAGTCTGGTCGCTGCTTTTGAAGGTGCGCGCCAAGACTGGTGGCGCGTCATCACCGGCCACGGCAAACAAAAAGAGTGGAGGTCTCCTAGTGTTCACACGACATCTTGCCGCATTTGGAGCGGCCCTTGGTCTGGGCGCTGCAAGCGTTATCGGCACAGCCCAGGCCGAAACGGAAGTCCCGTTCGCGCTGGATTGGAAGTTCGAGGGCCCGTCCGCAGCCTATTTCGCAGCGGTGGACAACGGACACTTCGCGGACGCCGGCCTGGCGGTGGAG
Source organism: Pseudomonadota bacterium (assembly GCA_039189975.1). Lineage (GTDB taxonomy): Bacteria > Pseudomonadota > Alphaproteobacteria > Rhodobacterales > Rhodobacteraceae > HLUCCA09. Next base: position 3,437 of record JBCCYI010000068.1, on the reverse strand, counting down.
ATTGCGGCGGGGCAAGGCTCGCTGGACGCTATTCCGAAAGTGGCTACGGGCGCATTTCCGATGGGCTTCGCTGATATCAACTCGCTCATCAAATTCCTGGATCAGAACCCGGGCGCCCCTGTGACCGCTGTCATGATGGTCTACGACAAGCCACCCTTTGCGGTGGTCGGCCGAAAGTCGCTGGGAGTCTCTGCCCCGGGTGACCTGGAGGGCAAGGTGCTCGGCGCCCCGCCACCGGACGGCGCATGGGCGCAGTTCCCGGCTTTCGCGTCTGCCGCCGGGATTGACATGTCGAAGATCACCGTGGAACCGGTGGGTTTTCCGACGCGCGAGCCGATGCTGGCCGAAGGAGCCGTTGCAGCTGTCACTGGCTTCTCGTTCTCGTCGTTCCTGAACCTGGTGCGCCTCGGGGTGCCGGAGGACGATATCTCCACCATTCTGATGGCAGATCACGGTCTGCAGCTCTACGGCAATGCAATTATTGCAAACACTGAGTTTGCGGCGTCCAATCCCGACACCGTGAGCGCCTTCCTGACGGCCGTCGCGGCCGGCTGGCAGGACGTAATCTCCGACCCGGCGGCAGGAGCTGCAATGGTCGCGCAGCGTAACCCGGCCATCGATACAGCTCTGGAAGAACGCCGTCTTCAGCTCGCGATCGACGCCAACGTGATGACTGACTACGTTAAGGCAAACGGTATGGGCGGCATCGACGCCGGGCGTATGGACGCCGCAATTGCCCAGATCGCGGAAACCTATGCGTTCGAGAACGATCCCACGCCAGACCTCTATTTCGATCCGTCCTTCTTGCCGGACGGCTTGTTCGTGATCGGCGGATCCATGTGACGCTTGGCGCATTCATCGAGATGCAGTCTGTGATGGGTAGTTCGGATGCCTCCGGCGGGGATATTTTCAGCACAATGAATGACGGGCCTGCTCAACTTCATTGTGCCACAAATATCCCCGCCGGAGGCGGACCGGGGTGAGCCATGGATCACCAGCCGCTAATTGCAATTCGCAACGTTAGCCACACGTTTTCAACGCAGAGCGGGCCGCTGCACGTTCTGGATCATCTGGATGTTTCTGTTCGGGAAGGCGGATTTTGCGCAGTGGTTGGTCCTTCGGGCTGCGGAAAGTCCACCCTGACGCGATTGATAGCCGGTCTGATGATCCCGGACGAGGGCAATGTCTGGCTGCATGGTGAACCTGTGCGTGGACCGCGTTCGTCGGTTGGGATGGCCTTTCAGAATCCGGTGCTCTTGGAGTGGCGCTCGATCCTTCAGAACGTGCTTCTTCCCCTTGAGATTGTACCTACGAAGCTTTCCAAGAAGGAGCAGGAAGACCGCGCGCGCTTTTTGCTGTCGTTGGTTGGTCTGGAGGGTTTTGAGCATAAGAGGCCCTCGGAATTGTCCGGCGGCATGCGACAGCGTACGTCGCTGTGTCGGGCGCTTATCCATCAGCCGGAGGTGCTCATTCTCGACGAGCCGTTTGGGGCGCTTGATGCATTCACGCGGGAGGACCTGTGGCAAACGATGCACGAGGTTAAGGCGCGCGAACCTTTCACGGGCGTTCTGATTACTCATGACTTGCGCGAGTCGATTTTCCTGGCTGACCAAGTCGTTGTGATGTCAGGGCGGCCGGCGCATGCGCAGTTTGTAATGGAAGTGCCTGATGCCGGGCCTCGGGATCTGGAGCATCTTTACACATCCGAGGCGGCGGAAAGGCTGGCCGTCCTGCGCCACCAGATTGAAATCGCGCAGGGTCGTACGCGAGAGGATAGCGCTCAGCCGCCGGCGCAGAGTGGCGTTGCGTAAGGAGTGGTTCGATGGCCTACGTCCCCGACGGAGTTGCAGGTCCTTCTGCGAAGGGCAGAGGAACTCGAAAGACCCCCCTTGGCTTTCTGACAAGCCGCGCGCTTTTGGCGCCGGTGGTCGCGGTTGTGGTGTTTCTGGTCGTTTGGGAGGCGCTCGTCTGGCTGAACGGGTGGCCCAATTATGTGATGGCCTCGCCCTCGGATCTGCCGCCGGCCTACAGTCAGTATTGGCAGCTCTTTCTGGTTATGGGGTGGCAGACGCTGTGGCGCACGGTTGTGGGCCTCGTTGTCGCCGTGATCGTCGGCGTCGGGATAGGCATGGCCATGGGCTTTTCGCGTACCATGCGGGATGCGCTCTATCCTTTGCTCGTTGGGTTCAATGCCATTCCGAAAGCGACTGTGGTTCCCATTGTTGCGTTGCTCTTTATCGGGGCGCATGACTTCAACACGGTGCTGATCGCTTTCATGATTTCGTTTTTTCCGATCGCGGTATCGGTTTCCATAGGGCTTTCAACGTTAGAGCCTGAGTATCGCGACATTTTGCGCTCGCTTGGGGCCAGCCAGGCCACGATCTTTTGGAAGATTGCGCTGCCCAAGACGTTGCCTGAGTTCTTTGGTGCGCTGAAGGTGGCCGTGACGCTGGCGTTCATCGGGACCAATCTCATGGAGATTGTGAGCCCGCATGGCCGGGGGCTCGGAGCGCTCTTTGACAGCGCCAAGACGAACTCTGACTACCCGCTTATGTTTGCGGTGCTGATCGCTTTGGCGTTTCTCGGGATCGTGCTCTATTATGTCGTGGTCGCCCTCGAGAAGACCTTTGCCGGGTGGGCGGAGCGCACGCCGGGCTAGGCGCTATGGCTGCGCAGATGGTGCGGCGGGAGCGGTGACGGGCGCGTTGTGTGGGACGGACGGGTGGAGCAGGATGTTCAGCCGTGCCCACAGGATCAGACTGAGGATAATAGCCACAAACGCCCCAAGCAGGGCGACGGGCACGCAGGACAGGCGGCGGAGCATGCCGCGGGGCAGGGCGCGTGCGGTGACGAAGGCGGCGATGCCAGGCAGAAGGGCCGCCAGCTGCCACCCGAAGAACACACCCGCGCGGTTGATGCCACGCAGAAAGCTGTCGCCCGTCGGGGCCGTGCCGCGCGCAGCGATGAACGCCCACAGGAAGAGGGCGAGCCAGAGTGCCAGAAAGAGCCAGACGAGGCGTGCGCGGTTCAAGCGCACGGGCGTGCGGGGCACTGGGGTTTGGTGGGTCGGGTCGTTGGCGGGGGCATTCGGGGCATCATGGGTCTCCTGGCGCTGTGTGGGCGAGCATAGCATTTGTGGCAGGTCTTTGCTGTCGCCAAGCGCGTCGGGCTGTTTGTGAGGCTTGCATTCTGTGGGGCCGGGGCCTAATTCCTGAGGCGAGAGGTTGGCGCGGGCGAGCGCCTCGCCAACCCGGTCAGGTCCGGAAGGAAGCAGCCGCAACGAGCCCCGCTTGGGTCGCTGTCCAGCCTCTCACCCTGCTCCCTCCTCCTGCTCCATCCCGGTTTTCAACGTGGCATGTTCGGCGCGCGCGACTCGACTCGTATCGGGGTGCGGGCTAGAACAATCAGCGAACATCTTTCGCCCGTCCCGATCGCTG
>JBCCYI010000067.1:0-19335 GCA_039189975.1 Pseudomonadota bacterium | reverse complement strand
CTCACCTCGCCTGGCCGCCACGGCGCGCCGGGTGTGAGATCGAGGCAGGCAATCGCCAGGACCGGAGCCGGTCACAGCTGTTGCACGCAGAAACCCACCGCGACACGCGATGGGCTTGAGGCTAGGGGTTCGGGAAATGTGGCGCTAGCGGATCAGCAATATGGCGGGACTTGGGCACGAATGCGCCCGATTTCGGGCACATCCGCGCGACAATCCCAATCTAGGAGCCGCATTGGTTCTCCAACCGCACCGACTCACTGGGGACTGAACGCAGAGCGCAGATCGGTGGGCGCGGCTGGTTCCTCCGGTGGAATGTCGTCGATCCGCAGCGCGCGGACGGCCCCATCACCGCGAGGACGCTCCGTCCGGCGAGCGCCCTGCGCCGTCACGCGACGCGGGAGGATTGCGGGCGCGGCTGTCGCATCCGCTGGAGCGGCGCCCCGGCGCGGCATGAGTGAGATCGGGGATTTCACTTTTACCGGGTCCGGCGCTGCCTCCGGTGCGACCTGCGCGCCGTTGTCGACAGGGTCCGTATCGGCCTGAAGGCCCTCCGAACTCCCGGCGGGATCGTCGCTCTCCGAGGCTGTCGGCGCAGCGCCTTCCAGCGCAAGGGCGAGATCAGGCTCGGGCTCGGCCTCAGCCGCAGTGGCAGTGGCAGTGGCAGCGTCGGGTTGCGAGACCGCCGGGGACGCATGGGCCACGCGCCCGTCGAGCTCGCGATAGGGGGCGCGCGGTTCGATGAGGCCGCTTTCGAGCTTCATTTGCAGCTCGGCAATGACCGAGACCAGATGCGCGATGAAGGGTTCGGCCCCGCTGGCATCCCACCCCTCCGGATCCTCAAGAGACGCGAGGGCGTGGGTCAGCGAAATGGGGAAGATGCCGGCGAAGAGCCCCTCCGTCTCGTGGCGCACTCGCGCCAGCACGCGCGCCTTGTCCCGCTCGTTGCCAATAGTGTCGAACCGGGTGACCAAAAGCAGGCTCTGCGCCCGCACCGCCTCGGGCATGCTGCGCCAGACCTCGGCCTCCGACTGCCGCCACGCCTGGTTCGCGTGGGTGCACCAGAGCACGATGTCGACCTCAGGCACGAGGCGCTCCCACACCTCGGTGGGCATGTTGGGGTCGGAGATCCCGGGAAAGTCGATGAGGTCGAACATGTCGAGCACCTCGGCCTCGTCCGTCAGGCGGATCGACCGCGTGCCCTCGATCGGGACGCTCTCCAGCTCGGCAAAGTCGACCGGCGTGCGTGTGCCATCGAGCAGCTCGCGCGAGAGCGACGGCGCGCCCTTCTCGATCCAGACGGGCGAGAGGCGCGTGGCCGTCACCCGCTCGGTGAGCGGGCGCGTGCCCAAAAGCAGGTTGCACAGGGTGCTTTTGCCCGCGCTGAACTCTCCCATCACGCCCAGCCGCAGCTTGCGCAGCTGGGGCGTCTCGAGATCGCCGTGTGTCATGCCAGGTCCTCTTCCATCTCCAGAAAATCGTCAATCAACGAGCGCAGCATCTCGATCCGGTCCTGTGCCTGCGAGATCCCGAAGGCGCTGCGCATGTCCTCCTCGGTGCGGGCGCTCTTGGAGCCGATGTCCATCAGCTGGGCGCTCTGCGTGTCGAGGAAGGCGTTCAGCGTGTCGATCGCGGCCTCGCGGATCGTCGCCACATGGTTGGCGTTGAGCTGTTCGAGCAGGGGGGCTGTCTCAGCCTCCAGCATCTTGCGGTAATGCGCCGCGCGCCCCTCGCTGCCCCGCCGGTGCCAGAGGCTGCGCCACCACGAGGTGTTGAGGTCGAGCGCGATCGTCGCGCCGAGCGTCACGGGGGGCGGCACTTTGGGCGCGTCGGGCGGCGCGATGGTGAAGCCCTTGGCCGTCACCTGAAACGCCGTCTGATACGTCGCGGCAAAGCCCTCGGCCGCCTCTTCGTAGACCGCCTGACACGCCTGGGCATAGTTCTTCGACAACACCAGAAAGCTCGACCGCAGGAGCATCCGCAGCCCGTCGGCGGAGTAGTTCCACACCGCCGCGTCGCCCTTGGTATCGAGGTGCTGGAGCAGGGTCTCCAGCGCCCGGTCGAGAAACCGCATCCGCACCCGGTCAACCCGCTGTCCAAAGTCGTGTTCCAGCGCGTCGAGTTTGTCCATCAGGTCGCGCCGGGCGCGCGCGCCGATCTCTTCGACGCGGGCGCCGACGACCGCCTGGTCGATCTTCGCCGCCGCGTCGCCAATGAGCTGGACGGAGACGAGCGCGGTCGACACCATCAGGCCCTGGGCGATGTTCTGTCCCTGCTGGCGCACGCTGCGCAGCGTGCCCTCGACGGCACCTTTGGCGAGCCGCTCGCCCAGCGCGTTGAAGAGCGCGGGCACGCCGGATGCGGCCCAGGCCAGGTCGTCGGTCCCGAGCTGTTCGGCGGCTTCACCGAGCGTCAGCGCACCGTAAAGCTCCAGCGCCTCGAAGGCGGCGTCGTCGAGCGCGTCGGTGGCGGAGCGCACGGCCAGGTTGGCCCAATAGGCGCTGCCGAACACGATCTCCGCGTCGGCCGGACCTTTGTGTTCGGCGAGCGTCGCGCGGATGCTGTCGCGGATCTCGTCGATCTGCGTTTCGGGCTCGGGCAGCTCGTCGATCCGGTTGACGAAGATCACAAGGTCGCGTGATTTCACGTTGGAAATCATGCGGATCATCGCCAGATCGGTCGTGGTGAGCGCCTGATGGGCGGACAGGACGACCACACAGAGGCGGCTCGACCGCAGCGCCCCGATAGTGATCTGCTCGCGCATCAGGAACGTGTCGTTCACCCCCGGCGTGTCGCGCAGGCAAAGCGCCGTGGGGATGTGCGGTGCATCGAGATAGATGTCGGCCGACTTGGTGATGTCGGCAAAGCGCCCCTGCGCCGCCGCGCCGCCGTCCTCGGGCAGAGCGATGGCGGGGTCGTCTCCCATGCAGACGTAGCTCTGGATGAGGTCCTCGTCGATCCGGTCGAAGTCGTGCCGTTGCCCGAGCAGCAGCTCGAACTTGCGGCCCAGCCGGGCGCGCGTCTTCTCGCGCATCTCCAGGATCTGGCTATTGACCCGCTGCAGCTCTTCGTCGGCATCCGCGTTGCGCGCGAGCTCGCCGAGGCGGCCGCCGCTCTGGACGAGATTGTCCCATTCCTCCGGCTTGAAGAGCTGGAAGGAGGCGAGCGGCGCATCCTTGGCGCGCGGCGTGTTGAGGTGAAGCGACGTGACGACGGACGTCCAGGGGTTGACGTCCGCGGGCAGGAACTCGGGCCGCCCGATCATCGCGTTCACGAGCGAGGTCTTGCCCGCTTTCACCTGCCCGATCATCGTGACGCTCGGCACGATCGACTTCAGCTGGACCTGAAGCTTGCGCAGCGCCTTGGCGGGCTCGGTGTCGCACAGGCTGCTGAGGTCGAGCAGCAGGTCCTCCAGCTCCTCAACGTCCTCGGCAATCCGTTCGAACGGCTCGAAGCCGGTCGGGATGGTGTGTTCGTTGGCCGCGTGTTCTGCCCCTGCGGCCTCTTCTGCGGCGAAGGCCATGTTCATCTCTGATCCTCCTGACGCGCCGGTGGCACGTCGCTGCCCCACCCACCTGGCGTGGGCTCACCCGGAGCGGGCGGAGACCGCCCAGCTCGCAATTGTTTACAAATCGCTAACCATATTTTTCCTGCAGAATGTGGCAGGATCGTGGTGTCCCGGTGGGGAGTCTCAGGCAGCGACGGCCAAGGCTTGCAGCCGCCTGCGGGCCTGAAGGAGCAGACACACGGCATCGACCGTTGCCGTCTCCGTTCGCTCGATCTCCATCAGCTGGACCAGATCCACGATGTCCATCGCCATGTTGCGGCAGGGCGCGAGCAGCGCCTCGTCGTCCTCAAAGGGGTCGTCGAGGTAGCTGGCGAGCCATTCTGCGTCGCCCAGAACCTCCTCCATGATCTGGCGCGAGGCGGCGTCCGGGTTGTGTCGGGCGACCTTGCGCCAGGTCTCGCCGCGCTTGGCCAGATACGAGATGGCCTCGACCACGGTCGTCCGTCCCTCCGCCGTCAGGCGCTGCGGCTCGTGCGCAGGATCCGGCTCTGCGACCGTGTCCAGGGCGGCCTCGGTTTCGGGCGGCCTCTCGATGGCGGGTGCGGCCATCGTCGGTGGTGCTGCCTCGGCGAGCTGCGCGCTGGGCAAGTCGCGCGCCAGAGAGGCCTCGGCGCCCGCGCTGGCGGCGGGCTTCTGGTCCGCAGGCGCGCCCGGCGCCGCGTTTTCCTCGGCTCCCACAACCAGATGTTGCTGCAGCGGGTGCCGAGGTGCCGAGGAGGCCGGCGAGTGAATGGTTGTGCGCGGGGCTTCTTGGGGTGTCGGCAGCGTGTGGGCCGGGGGCGCATACCCCAGCGAAGACGCGGCACGCTCCGTGACATCCCTCCGCTCGAGTCCGTCGGGCGGCGCCGGGGTGTCCGCGACGGGAGGAGCGGCGACAGCCTGCGGCCCGGGAATGGGCGCAATCGGTGCCGCCGGGGCGGCGCCATCCGGGCGCAGCGCGCGGGCGACGCTCAGCACCGCGTCGTCGAGCAGCGTCTCCGCGGCCTCGCGCACACGTGTGTACCCCGCCGTCACCTTGCCGAAGATTGCCTCGGTCAGGGCCCTCGCGCCAGTCTCCTCGAGGAGCTCCGGCGTGGGCGTCTCTCCGCGCTTCCATTCGGCAATCGCGGCTTTGGGATTGACCTGGACCACCTGCTGAAAGCTGCCCTGCCCCTCGGCCTGCGCGCGCGCCACCAGGGCGCTGCGCGCCTGGGCCCCGCGCAGGGTGTCGACATGGGTGAGCGCCAGGAACGCGTGCTTTTTCAGCGCGTCCGGCATCGCCGCCCAGAGCGCCTGCTCCACCGCGTCGAAATCGCGCGAGCACCAGACCGCGAGGTCGCAGCGCGACGCGGCCCAGGACAGCGCTCGCGCCTGCGCTGCAGGGGTGCCGTCCATGACGACTTCGAGAAGGGCGATCTGGCGCAGTGCCGGCAGCGTCCGTTCGAGCGACAGGAAGATCGGCTTGCCTTCGGTCAACTCCGCCATGCTCGGCTTGACGAAGGTGCGCCGCGACTGGTCAGCGTAGGTGCATGTCGTCTCGTTGGTGTCGCCCCAGGAGACCTGCGTCGTCGGGAGCGCCACGCTGGAGGGCAGGACCAGCCCGCCCGCCAACAGGTTGACGATGCTCGACTTGCCGGACCCGCGCCGCCCCAGGACGGCGACTCGCACCGGCGACACGATGCGCGACAAGAGCGCCTCCGCCCGCGCCGCCTGATCGGCGTTCAGCTTGTGGCTGGAGAGCGCGGTGCGCAGACGGTCTTCGACCGCGATGGCTTCTGCATACATGCTACGGTCCACTCTGGGTCGGCGCCCCGCCATTGCTCATGCCAAGCGACGCGGCATTTCGGTTGCTGGTGAAGACAGGCTGCGCCGCCGCTTCCTTTTTGCCGGAGCCGAAGATGCCCTGGGCATAACCGGTCAGCTTGCTCATATCGGCGAACTTCGTCATCGAGCGCGACCGCTCCGCCGGCATCGCCATGACCGGATCCAGCCGCAGCGCGTCGACATGGTTCACCTTGATGACCGAGAACGAGATGTTGTCCTGGTCGGGCTCGCGCAGCGCCTCCAGCGCCTGCAACAGGATGCCCGCGATCTCCGCGGCGGTGCGGCGGCGATTGCGATGGATCAGGCGCTCGATCTCTGGCTCTTCGAGAAATTGCAGACCGTCGCTTGAGACCACGATGATGTCTCCCGCCTCCATGAAGAACGGTGTGTCGGGACAATCGACCCGCGCCACCGTTTCGCCCAGAATGGCGGAGGTCAGGCAGTTGCGATCGGGGTGATCCTTGGCAGCGGCGGCATCGAGCAGCCCGGCCTCAACCATCATGTCGATCTGCGGCGCCATCGAGTGATCCTCGTTGAGCTGCTGCAGCTGGCCGCCCCGCATTAGGTAGAGCGGCGAGTCGCCGATGGACGTCCAGTAGAGCTCCTCGCCCCGCATCACGAGCGACACCAGCGTGGCCCCCATGCCCGCGCGCTCGGGCTGCGCCTTAACGTGATCGCGCACGGAGGCGTTGGCCTTGGCCGCGGCGGACGTCATGCGTGCCGGGATGCTCTTGGCGTTCGTCAGAAAGGTCTCTGACTGGCGCTTCAGCATGGCGTAGACCTCCGTCACCACGATCTTGCTGGCGACATCTCCGGCGGCATGCCCCCCCATTCCGTCCGCCAGGACGACGACGCCGATGTCCTCACCGACGGGAAAATCGGTTACGAGCGCGTCTTCCTGGTAGTCGCGGCGGCCCTGACTGAGCGCGGAGGCAACGTCGAACCGTTGATTATGCTTGCGCCACATTGCCGTACTCCTTCCCCTCCTGACCCGGACCATGGGCATGCTCCGCCCAGGCGAAAGTGTCGTCGCTCAGCGCGACAAAGCGCAGGGTCGTGGCGCCAACCTGGATATCCGTGCCAGATTGGATCGGGACCGCTGCCGTGCCGCCAGGCTCTGTGCCGTTGATGTGGAGCGATATGCCGGAGCCCGAGGACGCCAAAGCAAAGCCGGCACCCGGGGTATGGGTCAGCGTCGCGTACAAACCCTCCGAGAGCGTGTCCTGCTGCAGCGCCACGGCCATCGTCGCGCCGCGCCCAATGGTGTTCGCGCCTGTAACGAGCGTTGTGACGATGCCCCGTCCCGGACCTTCGACAACCACAAGCCACCCCACCGGAAGCGCGGCCCCTGCCCCAGACGCAGATGGCGGCTGAGCCGCAGCGCCCTCGCTTTCGCTGTCATCGAACAGACCCACAACATCGCCTTCGGACGTGTCGAAGCCGATCAGTCGGGTCTTGTTGCGGCGCGCGCCTGCGGTCGCGGCTTCGGGGGCCGGGGCTGGCTCCTCGTCGAAAAGGCCGACGCTCTCGCCCTCGGACGTGTCAAAGCCGATCAGCCGGGTTTTGTTGCGCCGCTTGGACGAGCCCGCGTCCGTCGCGCCGCCGTCGGCGGGCTGGGCAGGCGCGGCGTCCGGTTCGCCATCCGCGACGTCCCAGATCGACGCGACCGGGGCGGCGCCGGGCGTGCCATCCATCTGCTCCGACATCGCGTTGAGCATGTCGGTCGCGCTCGGGCGCGATCCCTCTGCAGCGGCGCCATCCTGTGCCACGGAAGACGCGTTGGCGAGATCCTGCCGCGGCGTGTCGGGGCGTTTGCGAAAGAGGTTCCTGAAGAAGCCCATGTCCTTGCTCCATCTCTGTGTTGGTGCCCGCGCGGGGGCTCAGGCTGGCTCAGTTCGTTGTGGCGGCGGGGTCATAATCAAATCCGCTGACCCACATGTCGCCATCGCGGCGGACCGCGAAGACAAAGGCCGTCGTGCCCTTGTCGATCTCCGTGCGCATGACGTCGGCAAGCGACGTACGCGTGTCGATGAGCGTGTTGGTCGGCATGAAGCCGACGATCTCGTCCCCCGGCGCCATGTCCGTCTCCGTGCCCCCTGCGACGGAGGTCAGACGCGTGCGCCACGTTCCGTTGGAAAACCGGGTCTCAAAGGCCATACCGTTGAGCAGCGCCGTCCGTTGGATCACCGGCAAAGCGATCGTTTGCTCCAGCACACCGCCGCCGGAGGGGTCGCGCACACCGAATCTCACCGAGACTTCGGTTTCGTTTCCGAGCGTGCGGGAGGTCCGCAGAACTGCATCGATCTGCGACAGCGCATCCACGGCGATCCCGTTCACGGACACAAGCGGCACGTCGCTGTCGGTGGAGAACGGCAGGTCGATGCCCCATTGCGACAGCACGTCCTGCGGCCCCGAAGGCGCTGCGACAACGGGCGTGTCGGGGAGAACCTCTGTCCCCGCCAATGAAGGCGGAACGGCGGCCGGCACCAGGCGCGCCTCGGTGCGGGGCGCGGCGGGCTCCGGCGCTTGGGCAGCCAGCGTCGCCGTCTGCGCATCTGCCCGGGCGATCGCATCGCCGGAGAACAGAGTTGGGCGCAGAGGGCGCGTCTCGGGCTGCGGCGCAGTGTCGGCCGATGGCGCGCGCATCGCATCGAGATAGTCGCGCTGCGCCTGCAAGAGCTGCAGCGTGACGTCCGGTGCTGGCACGCGCCAGCGCGCTGGTACGGGTCCGACCCTGTCAGATACAGCAACCTGCGGCGCTCGGGCCTCTGGCGTACTTGCCTTTGCCAGCGCGGCCGATGCGATCTGCATCAGGTTGAGCGGGCGCGTTTTGGGCGCGACGCGCGGAACAGGGGAGCGCAGCGAGGGCGCATCGAACACCGCCGGGACCAGGGCCTGAGGGTCTTCGACTTGTGCGACAACGGTCTGTTCCGCGGCATGCCGTGCAACAGGGCGTTGGTCTGTTCCTGTGGGCGCGAGCGACCGTGCAACAGCGCGCGACCGCGGCGCGGCCTCTGCCGTGGGATCCCCGGAAAGGGAGCTGGCAGCGTCGGCGCCCGTCGCGGCGAGCGCGGTCGGGGCCGGCGCGCGTGCTGCGGCCGTGGCCTGCAACGTGACACCATCCACGGCAATCGCCTGTGGCTTGGAGGGCCCCTGCGTCACTGACGTGGTTGATGAGGGCTCATCCTCATTCACGACGGCGGGGCCGGGCGCTGGGGGTTCGGAGGCCGCGACGGCGACTGTGTCCTCTGCGTCCAGCGCACCCTCGACAACGGGCGTAGGGGCGGCGGCTTGCAGCTCCGCTTCGGTGGCGAGGGGCGAAAGGGCTGTGTCTTGCGCTACGTTCTCGGGGGTTGATGCGCTGGCCAGCGCCGAGACGGGCTCACCATCTGTGACTGCGGGCACCTCGGCCGGCGCATCTTCTGCCATGCGCAGCGGCGCGGGAGCGGCTGCCACATCGGACGAAGACGCGGATTGAGCGGACACGGACGGAGCGGGAGCGGATTGAGCGGTATCGTCCGTCTGGCGAACGGTCGCCGGTCGGTCCGCTCTCGGCTCCAAGACAGACTGCGCGGCCACCACACCGTCGTTAGGTGCCGTGCCCGGGAAAGAGACGAGCCCCATCTGCGTCGCGGCAAGCCCGCCAAGGACGGCCACACAGGCAACCGATCCGAGCAACACCATGCGACCGCTGCTCTTGCGCGCGGGTGCTCGGGACGCGGTCGTCGCCGTTGTCGTGCCTGGGTTGACGACGCGGGACACCGCTCGCGAGACGCGGCGCTTTCGGTCAAGCGCTTCGGTCCACTCGGCCGCCGATTGGGGGCGGTCCTTCGGCATGAGCGACAGCGCCATGTCGATCGAAGCGAGGACGTTGCGGTCAAAGCCACGGGCACGGCCCACCAAGGAGACGTACGGATCCGCGCCTTTTCCGGCGACCGCGCCGAGCCGTGTCTGACTGTCTGGCGGCAGCTCGCGCATGATCGCATGATAGAACGAGGCGCCCAGCGCGTAGAGATCGCTGGAAGCGGATTGCTCGGCACCGCTGATATAGAATTCCTGGGGCGAGTAGCCGTCCTTGACCACGCGTAGCGCCGACAGAATGCGGCTCTGCTTGGAGGCCTGTTCGCGCGCGGCGCCAAAGTCGATCAGCACAGGCGTGCCGTCAGGCCGGATCAGGATGTTGTCGGGTGAGATGTCCCGGTGCAGCATCCCCTCGGCATGGACAAAGCCGATGGCGTCCAGCAGGCAGCGTAGCATCTGCGTCAGCTCCGCCGGATCGGCGACCCAATCCTTGTCCTCGATCATGTCGAGCAGGTCGCGCCCCTCGACGAAATCGAGCGACATGTAGGCCGTGTTGTTCTCTTCGAAGACCTGATGCACGCCCACGATGTTGGGGTGGATCAGCTTGGCGAGGCTCCGCGCCTCCAGCCCAAAGAGCCGGACGATCGCTTCCAGCTCGTCCTGATGCGAGCGCGAGCGCGCCTGCACCTCGGTGTTGACACGGCGGCAGAAGGCGGCCGGGAAGCACTCCTTGACGACGATACGGCGGTCGAGGCTGTCCTTGGCGAGGTAGGTGATACCGAACCCGCCGGCGTTGAGGAACCGGGTGATCGTGTACTGACCATGCAGCAGCTGTGTGCCGGCAGGCAGCTCGTCGGCGAAATGATCGCTGGCGGCGGTGCCCTGGTGCGGGTCTGTGGAAAGATCTGCGGCTGTCATCGCTCTACCGTTCAAAGTTTCGCATCAATCCGGGGGCAAGAGCCCTGAGTGTTCACGCTTAGCTTCCCGGATGTCGCTCAAACTTGTCTAAAACATGGTCGATCCCTGCGGTTTTCGTGGTTCTTGCCCATGCGCACCGTTTTTGTCGGTACTTTCACGACAATGCAGGGGAGATGGCACAGAGTGTTTCGCTTGGATGCCTAAGTTTGACGCATTTCCAGCGCCTTGCCGTGGATGACCCGGAAGGCCGTCTCAGCCCGTTGGGCTGTGCCAACCGCCGGAACAACCGCGCACGCGCGCCCTTCTTACTGGGCTGCAAAACGCAATCTCCCGCGCGCCGGACCATGGCGCGCGGGAGAGACATCGCAAATGTGATGCGTGCTCAGAGAAGGGATTGAACGTTGATCCCAAAGGTGATGGCCCCGATCAGCTCACCCGTTGTCGGGTCCCGCAGAGGCAGGGAGACCTGCGTCTGATAGGCTCCGGTACTGTCGTCGTATTCGACTTCGCTGATATGCGTTGCGCCGCTCCCGTCGCCGAAGGTCTGCTTCCACTTGGCCTCGTCCCCCTGCCAATAGTCAGAGGTCTCGACGCTCTGGGCCACGTTCAGGCCCTTGTTGTCCATCGCGAAAACCTCGGTGACGAAGCCAGCCGTCGCATTCTGCCGTCCGAGCAGCGCTTCAGACGCCGGGCCGGACAGGAGCTTGTCGATCAGCGGGCCGCCGCCGTTTTTGGCCTGAGCGCGCCAATCGAGGTCAAGTTGGTCGACATCAGCCTGGCTCAAGCTCGCGTGGCGCAGATTCTGCGCCTTCACCGCCTCGATCAGCTGCGGGTCCGTCAGCCACTTGCTCAGCTCGTCACGGGCGTAGGCCTGCAGCGGCAGCTTGTAGACCTGCTCGGATTCGGGCGCGGCCAGCATGTAGAGCGTAACCACGTTGTTCATGTCCTTGACCAGGCCATCGACCTTGCCGTTGAACGCAATAAGGTCGGCCGGCTCGGCGCTGCCGCTCTGCACGATCGTTGCGAGCGCCGGCTTGGCGACGGCCCAATCGTCGGCGACATTGGAGAGCTCGCCAGCCACCAGGTCGTTCGGCGGGGGATTGATCCCGACCGCGTCCATCCCCTCGCGCAGAGCCGTCAGCGACAGCTCGTACATCTGCATGTGCTTGGACAGATCTTCCTGCGTCCCAAAGGCCGCAACGTCCGTCTTGATGCCGCATGCCGTCTTGGCAATCTGGTAGGTCAGCATTCGCTGACGCCCCGAGAAGTTGAGGGCGAGCGCGTCGCTCTGCGTCATTTCATGCGGGTTCGCGTACGTGTTGAGCACATCGAAGGCCAGGATGCCGGTACGCTCCAGCAGCTCCATGTTGCCGTCGGCGATGACCTGAGCGGCGGGCGCGATGTTCTCCTGCGCGATCATCTGCTCGGCGGCCGCCCTGATCGGCGCCCAGGCTTTGTCGACAGAGGCGAGCGCCTTCAGTACGTTGGAGCGCTGCTCGCCCGTCGGGATGCCCAGAGCGGGATCGCCACTCTTCAACCCGGCCATGATCGTATCGAAATCGGTTTTCGCGCGATCCAGCGCTGTCATCGAGACGTAAGGATTGATCCCCGCCTTCATCGCGCAGCTTGCGGCACTGATCTGTTGGCCGAGCATGTTGAGCTTGTTGGAGAGGTTCACGCGAACCTTACTGCCATCAAACGCGAGATCCTGTTCGGCGAGGGCAGGTCCCGTGAGGAGAAGCGCGCAGGCGAGACTCGTCGCGGCGGTGGTCAATCGGAAAGTCGAGGGTGTAGGCATCGAACGGCTCCCCAGGAGGATGAAATTGGCTACCCGCAAACGCGCGGATTACACATGACCACGTTCGAATACCGGGCAAATTGGTAAACAATGCGACGCGTTTTTGACGAAATGTCTTACGCTCGCCCGGCAACGCCTCCGTTCGCGCGCGTATGAGGCTGGCCTTCGCCCGGCAGACCGCTAATCTTCGCCACAGTCATTTTGGGGGATACGATGGCCGCAGAGGTCCGCACACCAATCACGCAGGCGCTCAATGATGGCGCGCTGACACGCCGTGAACTGAAGCAATTGATGCGCCGCTCCGACGCGCCCGCCCTGACGTGGCTCGCCGCCCATCTCGCACTGATGGGGCTCACGGCAACCGCGATCTGGGCCGCGCAGGGGACACTGTGGATCCTGCCCGCGATGTTCGTGCAGGGCGTCGTGCTCGTACACCTCTTCTCGCTCCAGCACGAATGCGTGCACTACACGCCCTTCAAAACCCGCTGGCTCAACGATCTGGTCGGCAGCCTCTGCGGTTTGGCGATCATCCTGCCCCACCAGCACTTTCGCTACGAGCATTGCGACCACCACACCTACACACAGCTCAATGGCCGCGACCCCGAGCTAATCGAGCTGCCGATGTCGGTCGGCGCCTACCTGTGGTACATCTCCTCGGTCCCCTATTGGACCAACTACGTCACCCAGATCCTCCGGCATGCCTCCGGTCGGCTGAACGCCACCGACCGGACGTTCATCACCAAGCACATCGCGCCAACAATCTTTCGCGAGGCGCGCCTGATGCTCGGCGCCTACGCCGTCCTCGCGGTCGCCAGCCTCGCCTTCGGCTGGACAGGCGTCCTGACCTACTGGCTGATCCCGCTTCTCCTCGGCCAACCCGTCATGCGCGCCATCCGCCTCACCGAGCACGTCGGTCGCCCCAACGTCGACGACCTCACCGAGAACACCCGCACCAATCTCGTCACCAAACCCATGCAATTCCTCTGCTGGAACATGAATTACCACGCAGAGCATCACTACGCCGCCTCGGTCCCGTTCCACGCCCTGCCCGCACTGCACAAAAAGCTCGACGGCTACGTCCATGTCGAGCCGCGCGGCTACCTCGGTGCCCATCTCGACATTCTGCGACAGCTCACCGGCCGCGCTCCCCGCGCCGATGGCAAGGCCGCATGAGCGACGCGTCAAAGCCCCGCAAACGCACCCAAACCTGGCGCGACCTCATGCCCGCCTCGGAGCTTGAGCCCGGCGACGTCACCCCAGCCGTCTGGGACAAGCTCGAACTCGCCATCTACGACAGCACGGACGGCATCCGGGTCAGCCGCCTGCTCTGCACCCACGGTGCCGCGCGCCTCTGCGACGGCTATTTCGACGGGCGCTACATCGAATGCCCGCTCCACCAGGGCCTCTTCGACACCCGCGACGGCAGCCCCAAAGCCGCCCCCGCCCGCGTCCCTCTCCGCATGTACGATGCCCGCATCCACAACGGCATGGTCCAGTTCTGGTTCTGACCCGCCAGCCCTGCCCCCATCTTTTCTTCTTGCCGAAAATACCGCGGGGGGCGGCGCGGCACGCGCCGGGGGGCAGCGCCCCCCTCCCGCTCAACCCGCTTTCGCCGCGACGGCCGGGCGGCGCCAAAGCCCGCCCATCTCCTGGCGGGCGACGCGGTCGGCAAAGAACACCGACAGCACAAGCCCCGTCACCACGCTCGCCCCGATCCCGAACCAGACGGACCACAGGCTCCACTGCCAATAGGTCAGGAGCAGCCATACGAAGAACGCCACGCCAAAGCCCTGCCGGTAGACGCTGATCCACAGCACAAAGACCGGGCGCTTCAGCGCCTGCAGAAGCGAGTTGATGATGAAGAGCATCGCGTAGACCGGCAGCAACACCGCGTCGACATGCAGATAGGTCACGCCGATCCGCACCACCTCCGCATCGTCCGTGAAGAGCCCCAGCGCCCATTCGGCCCCGAGCCACAACACCGGACAGAGCACCGCCATGAACACGAGCGCGACCTTCACGGCAAAGGCCACCGCCTCGCGCACCCGGTCATAGTCCTTCGCGCCAAAGTTCTGCGCCGCGATCGGCAGCACCGAAGAGGCCACGCCCACGATCGGCAGCAGTACCAGCTGTTCAATCCGCAGCCCCAGCCCGTAGGCCGCGATCGCGTCGCCGCCGAACTCCTTGAGCGCAAACTGCACCGCAAACCCCGCGAGGATCATGATCTGAAACGAGAAGCTCGTCGGCAGCATCTGTGCCGCGAGCGTCCGAAACGCCTCGACGCGCGGCACAAAGCAGCTGCGTCCGATCCCCTCGACCACCGGCGAGGCAAAGAGCTGCCGGATCATGTAGAGGAGCACCAGCGTCTGGCTGACCACGGTCGACGCCGCGAGCCCGTCAAACCCCATCCCGCCCCAGAGCCCCGGAATCCCGAAGATGAAGAGCGGGTTGAGGAAGATGTTGAGAATGAACGCGCCAAAGAGCGCCCGCGTCAGCGACACCGAATCGCCCTGCGCCTGCAGCGCCCCGTTGCAGGCATAGGCCATCACAAAGCCAGGGATCGACAGCGTCAGGATCGCCAGATAGCGCTGGGCGGCGTCGCGGTAGGCGCCCGGCTCGGAGACGAGGTCGATCAGCATCGGGCTCAGCGTCAAGCACAGCACCATCAGCACCGCCGACAGGATCGCCGCGAACGAGAGCGCCTGCCCGGCAAAGGTGCTCGCCCGCCCCTTTGCCTTTTCCCCGATGGCCCCGCCGACGAGCGCGCTCACGCCGGAGCTGAGGCCAAAGCCAAAGGCGATGAACACGAAAAGCACCATGAACCCGATGGACAGGCCCGCGACCGCATCGGTCGACAGCCGCCCCGCCCAGAACATGTCCACCATGTTGTAGAGCGTGTTGAACACCATCCCGAGCGCTGCCGGGATCGCCAGCGTCCGAAAGTGCGAGGCCATGGGCCCCTGGGTCAGGTCGACGCTGCGGGCCTCGGCCATCGTAATCTCCTCGGTCTACTCGGCCGCTTCCACAGAGGCGGCGTGTTCCGCTCGGATCCGCCGCTGCAACATGTGACGAAAACGCTTGGCGCCCGCATCCAGCCCCAGGTCGATATTTGGGGTCGCGGGGTTCTTCATGCCCTTGTGTACTTCTTCCAGGACGTCCTTGTCTTCCAGAAACGCCATTTTGGCGCCCGCGTTCATCTGCTCGGACACGACCTTATCGTGCGGCTTGGTATTGCGATGCTGAAACCAGAAGTACCGCGTGTTGTCTTCGTCCACGGGCGTCATGAAGTTGTAGGAGATGTTGATCAGCGTCCTGTCGGTGTGAGGCTTGCCGGGTCCGCCCGTGCCCTCCGGGCCGTAGACCGACATGTTGAGCCCGATCCCCGGCACCACCATCTCGTAGTGTTGGAGCCGGTCGCAATTGCCCTCGAATTCGACGAGGTTGGCATAATAGGGCGAGGGCGGCTGGCCGTAGATCCAACGGGACACGACAACACCCGCGTCGTGGGTGACGACCTCGAGCGGGCCGTCATCCGTCCCCGCGCCGGCGAAGGACCCGACATGGACCCACGCAACATGGCTGGGATCGAGCAGGTTGTCGCAAACCCAAAGGTAGTGGCAGGCGATGTCCATCACGCCGCCATCGGTGGCGCCCCAGCCGGGATCGCCGTAGTTCGGAATATCGAGGATCTGGTCGGGATCGGCCAGCGCCGGGTCTCCCATCCAGATCCAGAGTAGACGATAGCGATCAACGACAGGGTAGGCCTTCACGACAGCACGGCGCGGCGTCATCCCTCGCTGGGTGGGCGAGTCGATGCAGGTGCCGGTACAGTCGAACTTGAGCCCGTGGTAGCCGCATTCGATCGTGTCGCCGATCAGGTTGCCCTTGGAAAGCGGCAGCTTTCGGTGCGGGCACGCGTCTTCGAGTGCCGCCGGAGCGCCGTCTTCGGTGCGATAGAGCACGACACGCTCGCCGAGCAGTGTCGTTGGTGTCAGCGAGCGGCCCACATCCTTGGACCAGGCCGCGACATACCAGCAGTTCTTCAGGAACATGGCGAACCCCTTTCGGCAGCCTCACACCCTAGGAATAAGCAAGGCTTATGTGCGATGCAATCGTGGCGTGAAGGGCGGCGGAGCCGCGGTGGCCTCCGCCTCGGCTTTGATCCAGTCGAGAAAGAGAGTGATTCGTTCGATACGTCGCACTTCTGGTTTGTAAACAAGCCAATATTGCGCCAGTGAGCGTGCTTCCTGGGCAAACGGTCGCACCAGTCGCCCCTCTTCGAGCGCAGCATTGACGAGCGGCGTGCGTCCGAGCGCCACACCAAGACCCGACAGCGCGGCCTGTACGACTAGGTTTGACTGTCCGAAGCTGCGCGTCCGAGCGGGTGTAGGCAGGGTCACGCCGCACACCTTGGCCCAGAATTCCCATGTTGGCGGTGTCTTCGTGAGGGGAGAAAACGCGTCCATCAACATCGTGTGATCCGCAAGATCGGACACCTCCGCAAGCGGCGCGGCTCCCCTTAGAAGCTCCGGCGCACAGACCGGAAACACCGTCTCCGAAATCAGCGGTTCGACGATAAAACCGGGGTGGGCGCCGTCTCCGTATCGAATGCCCACGTCCGCAACACCCTCGATCAGGCCACGATCTCCGATGTCGGTGGTTACGGAAATGGGTGTATTCGGATGCGCGAGGTCGAAGTTTAACAGCCTGGGAAATAACCAAATAAACGCAAATCCGGGGAGTGCACTCACGGTGACGGACGCTTTCGCGCCAACGCTCTCGCGCAGCCGCCGACACTCCTGTGCGACGCCGCCGAAGCCCGCTGCGACGGCATCCGCCAGGGCTTGCCCCTCAGGCGTGGGGCGGGCACCGCGCGCAGACCGTACGAGCAGCGTCGCCCCGAGCCATTCCTCAAGCGACTTCACCTGCTGGCTCACGGCGCTTTGGCTGACAGAGAGTTCGGACGCGGCCTCCGAGAAGCTACCGCGCCGGGCGACAGCCTCGAAGGCGCGCAGAGAGGTGAAGGGAAGCGGAGCAGGCATATTAGCTCACCTAATATATTGCGTTAAGTATTTCAATTGGACGTGAGGATTTCCTGACCTGAAGATCGCGACATCATGCTTGTCCGTCTCTCAGATCCCAAAACCGGCGCCACGAATCTTCTGCGTCACTGTGCCGAGGCGCGCGCTGGCGAGCGCCTTTTGGTCATCACCGAGCCGCCAGAACACGGGTACTACAGCGAAGACGCGGTCGCATGCATCGAATCAGCCGCACAGGAGATGGGCCTTTTCATGCGCCGCATGGATGTCGGTTTTTCGCCAAGCGCCCCGCGTCTGACCCCGGACCGCCTCGCCGAAATCGACAGGGCCGATGTCATCGTCTTTCTGGCGCGCCTCGGCGATCAGCTCCGCTTCGCCGAGATGCCCGCCGGCAAGCGCATCGTTGTGAGCTTCGCGCTCGACGCAGATGCATTCGGGTCCCCCTTTGGCACGGTGCCGTATCCGGCCATGGAGGGGCTACATCGCTGCGTGACCACGGCGCTGCACCGCGCCCGCAGCCTCCGTGTGCGCTGCCCGCGGGGGACCGACTTCAGCGGAGCGCCCGCGCTCCGGCCTGGTCCGGGCGACGACACAACGATCCGGCGCTTTCCTTTGTCGGTTTTCCCGCCGATCCCGGCCAGCGACTTTAGCGGGCGCGTCGCGCTCTGCGGGTTTCTGACGGGAACAGGCTCGCTCTACTATGACGACTACACGCTGGAGTTTGACGGCCCGCTGCACGCGGTATTCGAACACGGGCGTCTCATCGCCTTCGAGGGCGACCCGGCCAGTGTCCGCGCCGCTGAGGCGCAGTACGACCGCGTGGCCGCGCGCTTCGGCATCGACCGCGCGGCTGTCCATTCCTGGCACGCGGGCATCCATCCCGGCTGTGGCTACCCGACCGCGGCGCGGACGAATTACGAGCGTTGGGGCGGGTCGGCGTTTGGCAACCCGCGCATCCTGCATCTGCACACCTGCGGAGCCTATGCGCCTGGCGAAATCTCCTGGAACGTGCTGGACCCAACGATTGAGATCGACGGCACGCCGGTGTGGGAAGACGGGGTTTTTCACGCAGAGCGATTGCCGGGCGGGGCCGAGATCTTGGCCGCCTTTCCCGAAGCCGCCGCGATCTTTGCCGAACCGGATAGACGCGTCGGCCTCTGAGGCGCCGCCGCCCCCCGTTCCAAGCGCGTGCTATGCACCCGGTCGCGGCGCAGCGCAGGCCAGACCACGCAACCGTCCCGACCGCCGCCCCGGCACCGAGACCCCGGGAATGCGCTGTGGTACATGCCTGACGTCAGAGGCCGAGGGATCGCGCCGGTGCACCGTTGCATCAAGAAGCGGGCTGCGGCGATGACGCGCCTGATGGGCTCTACCGGGACAGAGGCCTGGCACATTGTGATCCGCGCACCCCAGGTGATGCGGACGCAACATGCGCGCCATTGGGGCATTGCCGCGCGCGGTCAGGGCGTCAGCGCCGTTCCAATCGGCGGAAGAGCATCGACAGGCTGAAACACAAGACGAAGTAGAACGCCGCACAGGTGATCCACGCCTCGAAGATCATGCGGGTCGTGGCGACAAGCTCGACCGTTTTGTAGGTCAGTTCCTGGACGGAGATCAGCGAGATGATCGAGCTGTCCTTGATCAGCGTGATAAACTGGTTGGCCAGCGGCGGGAGCGTCTTCTTGATGGCTTGCGGGAGCACGATATAGCGCAGCTCCTGGGTGCGGCTCATACCTATGGAGCGCGCGGCCTCGCGCTGGCCCTTGGGCACGGACTGAATGCCCGCGCGCACGATCTCACCGACAAACGCGCTCTCAAAGAGCGCCAGCACGATCACGCCTGAGATAAGAGAGGGGAAGCGGCGCATGTCGCCGAAGAAGAACTCCCAGACTGCGGGGTTCTCCGAGCGGGCGATGCCGCGGGCCCAGGCCTCGATCCCGAGGGCGGAGGTGATCTGTTCGGAAAGGAAGAAGAAGAAGATGAAGATGATGACGACAGGCGGGATGTTGCGCAGAATCTCGAGATAGGTCCGCGCAAGCATCCGGATCGTCAGGTTGTCAGAGACGCGCGCGATGCCGAGAATCGTGCCGAAGATGAGCGCGAGGATGGAGGCGTAGATCGAAACCCGGATGGTCGTCACGAAGCCCTGAAGCAGCAAATTGGCGAACCAGCGGTCCTGATCTTCGCGGTAGCGTAGAATCCAATTGGGGATCTGCTCCCAGCGCCAGTTGTAGTTGAGCTGTCCATCGATGCGCAGCCAGATGAAGCCGAAGAAGGCGATGAGGACGACAAGCGTCAGCCAGTCGAGCCAGTGGAGCTTCTTTGCAAAGCGGACCATCGCGGTGCCTTTAAGCTGCGGTCTTCGGGGGGCGGGGCGCCCCGCGCAGGATGCGCGCGCCGCCTGGCGGAGG
>JBCCYI010000066.1:0-19376 GCA_039189975.1 Pseudomonadota bacterium | reverse complement strand
TAGCGCGCCGCCTTTTGCTGGGGTGTCGAGATGTCGGCGATGAAGGCGTTGGCCGTGGCGGGGGTCGCCGCAGCCACGCCGCCGACGATGCGTGCCAAGAGCAGGATCCACACCGAGCCGGTCGTCGCCATCACGAGATAGTCGGCCGACATCACCGCCAGCGAAAGGATCAGGATCGGGCGGCGGCCGTAGCGGTCCGACAGGCTGCCGAGGAACGGTCCGAAGAGGAACTGCATGAACGCAAATGAAAACGAGAGCACGCCGCCCCACAGCGCCGCATTCGCCAATGCACCACCGGATGTCTCCTGGATGAGATCGGGCATCACGGGCAGGATCAGCCCGATGCCCATCGCATCGAGCGTCAGCGTCACCAGGATGAAGCCGAGCGCGGCGCGCGGAGACGGGGAGGTGGCGGGCGGTTGCATGCGGCGTGATGAACGGTAGAGAGCCGGGCCCGCGCTGCGGTGCGCTCGGACTTAAGACGTAAAGGAGCGACCGTTTGGTCACCGGCGGCACGCCCGTGGCGCAAAGATGCCCAGGCAGTGTCAGGATAGCTTTACAGGTGCTGGCGTCAATCTCGCGGGGTCAAAATAACGCCGATGGTTGCGCCCACGAAGGCCGCGGCAAAGGCGGCGGTCGCGTCGGCAGAGGTGACGAGCGTGGCTGCGATCCCGCCCAAGACGCTCGCGGCGACAAGGGCCACGAGTTTGCCGCCGCGAAAGGGGAGCTGTCGTGCCATGGAGATCGCGATCAACAACGACAGACCAAGGGAGAGGAGAATGGCAAAGGGCATGGGATCCTCAAAGGTGGCCGATGTCGGTCAGAAAGCCTGAGACGGCTTGTGCGAATGCGGGCGCGGCATCGACGCAGGGCAGGTGGCCTGTTTTGCGCAACAGCACAAAGCGTGCACCCGGGATCAGCCCGGCGGTCTCGCGTACGAGGTCCGGCGGGGTGGAGCCATCCCGGTCTCCGGCGATGGCCAGCGTGGGCAGCCGCAGGCCGGAGGTCGGCGTGTAGTAGTCGGTCCCCGCAATCGCCGCGGCGCAGCCGGTCCATCCGGCGACGGGCTGGCGGAGCATCAGCGTCCGGGTCAGGGCCGCGTCCGGGCCCGAGCGGAAAGGCTCCGGAAACCATCGCGCAAGCGTCGCGTCGGCCAAAGCGTCGAGCCCCTCGGCTTCCGCCGCGCGGATCCGGTCTGCCCAAAGCGCGGGCGTTCCGATTTTCGCGCCGGTGCAGGCCAGGATGAGGCCACGCACAAGATCCAGCCGCTTGACGGCAAGCCCCTGCGCGATCATCCCTCCGATGGAGAGGCCGAGGACCACCGCGTCTTTGAGCGCGAGGGCCTCCATGATCGCTTCCGCGTCGGACACCAGGCGGCCCATCTTGTAAGGCCCGGAGGGGCAATCCGAGAGTCCGTGGCCGCGCATGTCGATCCGTACCACGCGCAGGCGTTCTGGCAGGAGCGGCACTACGGTGTCCCAGATCCGCAGATCCGTGCCCAGCGCGTGGAGCAGCACGAGCGGAGCACCGTCCCTCGGGCCAGTGTCCTGCAGGTGTATCCCGATACCATCAACGGTGATCCGATGTCCGGGCATGGGCGCTCCAGGGTCGGTGGTGGGCGCGCGGGCCGGAAGAGGCCGCGCTCGGTCCGTATGTGGACCGTGCAGACCCGCAGATGCAAGCCGCCGCGTGCGGTGCGCCGTAACGGATCAGACCGGGTTGTCGGTCAGGATCCGCGCAAAGAGGGCTGCGTCGACGTTGCCTCCCGAGGCTGTTGCGATCACCGGCGTGGCGTCCGGCCCGCCCTCCCTTGTCAGCGTATTGCCGTGAAAGAGCGCAGCTGCCAGGGCGACAGCGCCGCCGGGCTCCAACACCACCTTGAGCCGGGCGAAGGCCAGCGCGACCGCGCGATGGGCCTCCGCCTCGGTGACGACGATACCAGGGCCGCAGAGACGCTGCATCACCGGGAAGGTCAGCGAGCCCGGAGCGCGGGTTACGATCGCGTCGCAGGTGGACGGCGGCGTATGCTCAACCGGGACAATCCGGCCCGCGTCGAGCGAGCGTGCAACGTCGTCATAATGCTCCGGCTCCACGGGGCGGACCTGCATGCCTGGCGCCCGCGCTTCGAGTGCGAGGGCGATGCCGGAGGTCAGGCCACCTCCGCCACAACAGGTCAGCACCGTTGCCTCTGCAAACCCGAGAGCGGCGGCCTGCTCTGCGATTTCGAGCCCGCAGGTGCCCTGGCCTGCGATCACCATCGGATTGTCGAACGGCTTGACCAGGACAAGATCGCGTGCGGTCGCGATCTCGCGGCCAATGGCATCGCGATCCTCACCGTGCCGATCGTAGAGGACGACCTCGGCGCCAAGGGCCCTGGTGTTTTCCTGTTTCAGGCGCGGTGCATCCGATGGCATGATGATCACCGCCGGGAGGCTCTTCATCCGCGCCGCGAGGGCGACCCCTTGCGCGTGGTTGCCGGAGGAATACGCAATAACCCCCGTCGTGCCGGGTGGCAAAGCAGAGACCGCCGACCACGCGCCGCGGAATTTGAAAGAGCCCGTGCGCTGCAAGCACTCCGCCTTGAGAAAGACCGGCCGACCCGCGATCTCGTCAAGGAACGGCGAGGATAGCAGGGGTGTCCGGACGGCGTGAGGTGCGAGGCGCGCGCGCGCGTCTTCGATATCGGCGAGGCTCGGTGGCGCGAGCGGGGCAGGGCTCTGATCGGTCATCTGTCGCTCCCGTTGGGCAGGGAGGAGATGGCGGATTTCGGGCGGACTGTCCATCCGTCGGGATGCGCGGGGCGGATCAAAGCAAGTACCCCGTGCTGCGGCCTCGGAACGGTCCGCCCTGCGTCAGCCGTACGTCGGGCCGCTCAGGTGGAGGGCAGGTCCGACAGGAATTTGGCGATCGCCTCGACGGCGGCGGGCTCATCGAGAAACGGCACATGGCCGCGATCCGGGATCTCGGCAAACCGCATATGAGGCGCCCGGGCACACATCTCGGCGGCGGTGTCTCGGTGGAGCAGGTCCGAGTTGGCTCCCCGGATCAGGCCGAGTGGCCGCAGCTTGGCCAGCGCGTCGAAGGAGGGCCAGAGCGTTGGGACCGCGCCGGTTGCACCGGTGTTGATCACTGCGTCGCGCAGTTTGGGGTCGTAGCGAAGCGCCAGGCCTTCGCCGGTCGCACGGAAAAGCCGCTCCGCATGGGCCCGCCACTGTGCCGGCGAGACATTCTGGAACGCGGGCGCAAGCGCTTCGGCAAGGCCGGCGGCGGCTTCGGCATGGCTCCTGTAACTCGGCGGACGGCCGAGATACCCCATGATCGCCGCGATGCCTTCGGGGGCGATGTCCGGACCGATATCGTTCAGCAGAACGCCCGACAGTCGGTGGGGTGCAACCTGCGCCAGGTGCATTGCGATCAGTCCGCCGCGCGACGTGCCCAGCACCGCGGCCCGATCGAGGCCGAGGTGGTCGAGCAGGGTCAGCGCGTCTTCGGCTTCTTGCGGGATCGTGTAGGTCGTCTCGTCAGGGGCGAAGTCCGAGGCGCCACGGCCGCGGTAGTCCATCCTCAGGATCCGCGCCACATCGCTGAACCGCGCTTGCACGGCGTCAAAGTCGGACATGGTGCGGGTGAGGCCGGACAGGCACAGCACCGGCGGACCGGTGCCGACATCGTCGTAGGCGAGGCGAAGACCATCGGAGGAGGTGACAAAACGGGTTATGGGAGCACTCCGTTGGCGATGTCGGGGATGGTCGTGAGATCGGCCATCGTGCGGGCCGGCGCGAAGGGCAGACGATCCATCGGCAGACCGGCGCGGTTGACCCAGACCGTGTCGAAGCCATAGCCCGCAGCCGCTGCGATGTCCCAGCCGTTGGACGACACGAAGAGGGCGCGCGCGGGCGCCACGCCGGTCCGCGCTTCGACAAGGTCGTAGACCTTGGACGACGGTTTGAAGACGCCCACCTCCTCGACGCTCAGCACCGTGTCGATCCGGCTGGCGAGATCAGCGCTCTGTGTGGCCGCGCTCAGCATCTCGGGCGACCCGTTCGACAGCAGGGCCACATGCCGCCCCGCGTTGCGCAGCCGGTCGAGCACGTCGGCGGCCTCCGGATAGGCATCGAGCGTCCGATAGAGCGCCATGAGGGCCGCTTCCAGCCCCTCCTCCGCGTCGAGCCCCGTGGCCTCCAGCGCAAAGGCAAGCGCCTCTCGTGTGACGTCCTCAAAGGAGGTGTAGGTGCCGGTGATGCTGCGCCACCAAGTGTAGCCGATTTGCTTTTCCCGCCAGATCCGCGACAGGGTTTCGTGCTGCGCCGCCAGGGCTGCGCGTCCTGGCGCTTCCGCTGCAGCGCGCGCGGCGGCGGTGACGTCGAAAAGCGTGCCATAGGCGTCGAAAACGACGGCATCGTGAGCCATGGCAGGGGGATCCTGTACCAGTTGTGTCGTGCGCGTTAAACCACAGGGCCGGGATCAAGGGAACGGGCGCAAACGCGACGATCTGCAGAATTGGCGCCCCGACAGGAGCTGCTAGCGTGCACCGTGCTCACACAACGGAGGCGACCATGGGGACGACACACGGAACGGTACATTGGAGCGAATTGATGACGCGGGACGTGGCGGCGAGCCGCGCCTATTACGAGGCCGTCTGCGGCTGGGTCTGGGAAGTGGCGGAGATGCCTGAGGGCCCCTACCATCTTGCTATGGCGCACGGCCAGCCCGTGGCGGGCATGATGGACATGACCGGGATGCCCGAGTTCGAGGGGGTTCCGGCGCATTGGTTCACGTATCTCGCGGTCGATGACATCGACGCAGCTCTCGCCGCCGTGACGGCCAAGGGCGGAGAAGTGATGCGCCCGACGTTCGATGTCCCTGAGGTCGGCTCGATTGCCATCGTGCGCGACGCTGGAGGGGCCGCCCTGGGCCTTATGAAGCCAACGCCCACCTGGGAGGGGGCGGAAGGCGACGCCGCGGTCATGGAGAACGCGCCCGTCTAGGCCCCACACTCCGCGGGGTGCGGAGGCCTCTGGACGGCGCGCCCGCGCTCGGCAATTCTGTTGCTCTGTCGCGCGCCCCGTGTCCGTTGCGTTGTGGCGCCGTGGGTTCGCCCCGGCCGCCAAAGCGGACGGAGACGCGACCGGTGCGATCGGCAGGAGCCACAATGCGAGGCGGGAGACAGCGATGGATCTGGGCGCACGGATTGCGACAGCACGGGGCGAGGCTCCGGCAGACATCGTATTGCGCGGCGGCACGGTGCTCGACCTGATCACGGGCGACCTTCTGGAGGGTGACGTCGCCATCGCGGGCGGGCGGATCATCGGGACCTGCGACAGCTACGAGGGGCGCGACGTGATCGACGTCAGCGGCCTGACGCTCGTGCCCGGCTTTATCGACACGCATCTCCATATCGAGAGCTCGCTCGTCACGCCGCTCGAGTTCGACCGTTGCGTCACCCCGCGCGGTGTGACCACCGCCATTTGCGACCCCCACGAGATCGCCAATGTGATCGGCGCCGAGGGTGTGCGTTATTTCCAGCGGGCGAGCGCCGAGACGCTGATGGACATCCGCGTCCAGATCCCCTCCTGCGTGCCCGCCACGCATATGGAGACCTCGGGCGCGACGCTCACTGCCGAGGATATCGCGGGGCTGATGCATCACCCCTCCGGGATCGGTCTGGCCGAGTTCATGAACTACCCCGGCGTCGTGCACCGCGACGCAGAGGCGCTGGCCAAGCTCGCGCTCTTTGCGGGGGCCCATATCGACGGGCATTGCCCGCTCCTGTCGGGCAAGGACCTCAACGCCTACATCGCCGCCGGAATCCGAACGGAGCACGAGGCCACCAGCGCGGACGAGGCCCGCGAAAAGCTGCAAAAGGGGATGCGCGTGCTGATCCGGGAAGGGTCCGTCTCGAAGGACCTGCACGCTTTGGCCTCTTTGCTGACCGAACGCACCGCACCCTACCTTTGCCTCTGCACCGACGACCGGAACCCGCTCGACATCGGCGAACACGGGCATCTGGACTACATGATCCGCACGCTCATCGGCCTGGGCTGTCCGCCACTGGCGGCCTATCGTGCGGCGTCGCTCTCCGCGGCAGAAGCGTTCGGGCTGAAGGACCGCGGCCTCATCGCGCCCGGCCTGCGTGCAGACATCGTCGCGCTGGGCACGCTGGAGGCCTGCGACGCACAGTTGGTGCTCGCGGGCGGTCGGGTTGTCGACGCTGCAGCCTTTGCGGCGCGAAGCGCGGTGGCCCCGGTGGGCCGTGCCTCGGTGCGCGCGCGGCGGGTCACTTCCGAGGACTTTCGCTCCACGTCGAACCGCGCGGAGACGGACGTGATTGGCATCCGAGAGGGTCAGATCCTCACCGACCATCTGCGCGAAGACGTGCCCGTCGTCGATGGCGATCAGCGCCCCGACGTGGCGCGCGACCTGATGCGCATCGCCGTGGTCGAGCGGCATGGCAAGAACGGCAACATGGCCACGGGCTTTGTGCGCGGGTTCGGCATGCAGGCGGGGGCCATCGCCTCCACCGTCTGCCATGATCACCACAACATCGTTTGTGTCGGTGCGGACTACACGGACATGGCGCTCGCCGCCAATCGGCTCTCCGAGATCGAGGGCGGCTTCGTCGTCGCGCAGGGGGGCGCCGTTTTGGCCGAGCTGGCGCTGCCGGTTGCCGGGCTCATGAGCCTGGCGTCCTTCGAGGAGGTGCGCGACCGGCTCGTCGACCTGCGCGCCGCCGCGCGTGGCCTCGGCATCGGGCTGGAGGAGCCGTTCCTTCAGCTCGCGTTCCTGGCCCTGCCCGTCATCCCGGCGCTTAAGATTACAGACCGGGGCATGGTGGATGTAACCAAATTCGAGCTGATCGGCTGAGGCGCGCTGCATCAAGGCGTATCGGCCCGCGTGCCTCTGAGTAGAGCAATGACGCAGTGCGGGTCACGGCGGCGCAACAGCGACCGATTTGACCACCGCATAGACCCTGCGCCCCTCGCGCAGCCCGAGCGCGGCGACGGAGCGCTGCGTTACACGGGACAGGATGCGCCCACCAGGTGTGTCGAGTGTCACCAAAGCGTCGTGGCCCGCACCTGCGTCGATGGCCACCACCTGGGCGGGCAAAACGTTGAGCGCGGAAAGCCCCTCGGGCTGTGCAACTGCCAGCATCACGTCCTGCGCCGGTAGTCGCACGCGGAGCGCTGTGCCGGGCGCGCGATCAAGCCCCGGCAGAAAGAGCGAGGTGCCACCCGCGTCGAGCTCGGTGAGCCCATCCTCGTGGTGCCGAAGCACGCGCGCCTCGAGCATCGCACCTGCCTCGCGCAGGCCGAGTGGCGTGACACGTGCGTCGGACAGGACTGCGTCCGCCGGTCCCTGGCGCAGGACGCGCCCGTGCTGGAGCGCAACGACCGTCGTCGCCAGCCGCGCCACCTCGTCTGGTGCGTGGCTGACATAGAGGATCGGCAGATCGAGCTCGTCCCGCAGCCGCTCGAAGAACGGCAGGATCTCGGCTTTGCGCGCTTCGTCGAGCGAGGCCAGAGGCTCGTCCGCAAGCAGCATGGCAGGGCGCGTCAGCAGCGCCCGACCGATCGCCACCCGCGCGCGTTCGCCCCCGGAGAGGCTGCCCGGACGGCGCGCCAAGAGCGCTTCGATCCCGAGTAACTCCACCACTTCGTCGAAGCGCGGTCCGCCCCCGGGAGGCGCAAACCTTTGCCCAAAGGTGAGGTTCTTGCGCACGGTCATATGCGGGAAGAGGCGCCCGTCCTGAAAGATATAGCCCAAGCGCCGCTGGTGCGGCGGGAGATTGACCCCTTCGGCGGAGGCAAAGAGCGTCCGCCCGTTCACTGCGATATGTCCGCTTTGCGGACGCAGCAGCCCCGCAACGGCGTTGATCACGGTGGTCTTGCCCGCGCCAGAGCGCCCGAAGAGCACCGTGACACCGGGCGGGGCCTCAAACGCGATGTCGAGCGAGAGGACACCCAACTGATGCCGCAGGCGGACTGTGAGGCTCATCCCTGTGCGACCCGGGCAGACACGCGCCGTGCCAGCACTTCGGAGAGGAGAAGCGCCCCCATCGCCACCGCAATGGAGACGACGACGAGCCGGAGTGCTGCGTTTTCGCCGCCGGGGACCTGGAGAAAGGCATAGATCGCCGACGGGATCGTTTGCGTCTGGCCGGGGATATTGGACACGAAGGTGATCGTGGCCCCGAACTCGCCCATCGCCTTGGCGAAGGCGAGGATTGCTCCGGCCAGCAGCCCCGGCAGGATCAGGGGCAGCGTGATGGTCAGGAACACCCAGAGGCGCGGTGCGCCCAGTGTCGCGGCGGCGGCCTCCAGCTTCGGATCGACCGCTTCGATCGAGAGGCGGATCGCGCGCACCATAAGAGGGAAGGCCATAACCGCGGCCGCGAGCGCTGCTCCTGTCCAGCGAAAGGCAATGGGCATGCCGAGTGCTTCCAGCACCCGGCCCCCCCCGCCCTGCGGCCCAAAGGCCAGCAACAGCAGGTAGCCTGTAACGACCGGCGGCAGGATCAGGGGCAGATGCACCAGGCCGTTGAGCACCTGCTTGCCGGGAAAGTCCCAGCGCGCGAGTGCGTAGGCGATAAAGAGGCCAACGGGCAGGCTCGCCACGGTCGCCACGAAGGAGACCCGGATCGAGAGGCGCACGGCCTCCCATTCCGCGGGTCCAAGCCCGACGTCCATGGATTAGTCGGCCTCCAAGAGAACAAAGCCTTGATATTCGAACACAGCGCGCGCTTCGGCGCTGTGCAGATATGCAAGAAAGGCGCGCGCCTTGGCCACCTGTCCTGCCGAGATCGCCGCCACAGGGTAGCGGATCGGCGCGTGTGTGTCAGGTGGGATCGGCGCCACGACCGAGACGCGCGGCTCCGCACGCGCATCGCTGAGGTAGACAATGCCGAGCGGAGCTGCTCCGAGCGCAACAAGCGCGAGTGCGGCGCGGGCATTGTCTGATTGTGCAAGACGTTGCGCGGCGATGTCCCAGAGGCCGAGCGTTTCCAGCGCTGCCTTGGCATAGATCCCGCCCGGCACAGCGTCGACCAGCGCCACAGCGAGCTTGCCGTTGCCGAGCCGTGCTGCAAACGCGCCAGGCGCGACCGGGTCAAGCGCCGCGGCCCCCGCAGGACCGACGACGACGAGGGCGTTGCCCAGCAGGTCGCGTCTGGTCTCGGAAACGATGTGGCCCTGCGCGTCGAGGTGGTCCATCCACTCCGGGCTTGCGGCCAGGAAGACATCGGCCGGGGCGCCGCGCTCGATCTGACGCGCCAGCACCGACGTCCCCGCCAGCGAGAGCGCGACTTGGTGCCCCGTTTGCGCTTCCCATTGCGCGGCAATTTCCGTGAGCGCCGTCCCGGTGGACGCCGCCGCAAAGACCGTGAGCCGCTCTGCCAGCGCCTGCGGTGCGCACAGCGCAGCTATGGCACCGAAGGCAAGGCCGGCGAGCTTGTGCAACGCTGTTCCCATGGTCATGCCGGCTCCCGTGCCCTGTCCTCGGTTTCCCGCCCTTCACCATCAGAATGACGACGTTGCGCGATGGTATCCCGATGCGTGTCCCCTGGCGCAAGCCTTTGCGCTCGCATTCCCTGGCGCAAGCCTTTGCGCTCGCATTCCCTGGCGCAAGCCTGTGCACTCGCATTCCTCGGGTCAGCTTTCGTAACGCGTCCGGCCGCGCTTGTCCGCATCGACGCTCAACCTGACGTGCAACGGGGCGTGGGCGCGCTGATCGCAGGCCTGGCGAGGGCAGCGATGGCACGCGATGCCAATTGGCAGGGGGGTGTCGCGCTCCGCCGTGCCAAACGCATCGCCATAGACGACGCGGTCGACCTCTTCAGCGGCACAGCCCAGGACGACGACGAGGCGGCGGTCCTGCGTGTGCTGGTTGAAAACCGGGCGTTCGGTTGTCCGGCTTACGGTCAGAAACCGGCCGCCCTCTGCCAGCTCGACCCATTTGGGATGCAGCACGCCGGGGGCGCGGAACGCGCCGTGAATGTCCCACACCGGGCAGGAGCCACCCTTCTCGGCCAGATCGAAGGGCGTGGCATTGAAGCGCTTGGTGACGTTTCCAGCTCGGTCGACGCGCAGAAAGAAGAACGCCACGCCGCGCTGACCGGGGCGCGACAGCGTGGTGAGCCGGTGGCACACCTGCTCAAAGCTGACGCCAAAAGCGGCAGCCAGCCTGTCGATGTCGTACCGCGTGCTCTCGGCGCGGGCGCGAAAGGCCGAGTACGGCATCAGGAACGCCGCGGCAAAGTAGTTGGTCAGTTCCACAGCAAGCCGCGCGCGACCCTCGCCCGCGCGGATGCCACTCTCCGTGGCGAGGCGTTCCACTTCGTCCGAGCAGCCCAGCAGGCCCACGACATGGGCCAGTTGGAACACCCGGTTGGGATGATCGAGCGCATCTGACAGCAGTACGCGCTGCCGCTTCCGGTCAAAGAGGCGCAGCGACTCCGGCATCTCCTCCAGCGGGACAACCGTGGCCTGAAGTCCGTATTCGACGCGGAGGTGGCGCTTAAGCGAGGCATAAAGGTCATCCGCTGCCCCGCCGATCTTCTCGCGCAGGGTCTGCGCGCGGGCTTCAAGCTCCTTGAAGTGGTTCTGCCGGTCGCGAAAGAAGTCGTGGATTGCTGTTTCCGGAGAGATCGCCAGCAGATCACCGGGCTGATCGGGGCGGGTGAAGAGTTCCGCGCCAAGTCCGCTCAGTCGGTCCGAAAGGCGCCGGTGATTCGCATGCAGCGTCAGGAAGCGCTCGACCAGCGTCGGCGCATGGTCGATGGCCGCGCGCAGTTCTGTCAGGTCGGGCGGCTCCTCGGCGAAGAGTGGATCGCGGACGGCGGCGCGCAGGTCCGGCAGGCGCGCTGCACCATCATCCGATACAAGCTCCCGCCAGTCGATGTTGTAAGTCTCGCTGAGTGCCAGAAGGACCTTGACCGACAGGCTTCTTTGGTTGGCTTCCAGCAGGTTGACGTAGGTTGACGAGATCCCCAGGCGACGGGCCATCTCGGCTTGAGTCTCGCCAAGATCACGGCGCAGCTGTCGTAAACGTGGCCCAATAAACGTCTTCTCCATCGTTTACAAACTTACAAGATCGAAGTTTGTAACTTCAAGGTCAAACGCGAAGACACGATAATTTCTCCTTAGGGTCAAAATTGGACTGGAAATTTCGGCCCACTGCACTTCCTTCTGCGCTGACCCGTGGCGGAACGCCGCAGCCATATCTGGGAGGTCTCTACATGTTCAACAAACTCACCCGTCGCGCCGCGATTGCTGTTGCCGCTTCGGCAGCCTTGCTGGGTGCCCCCGCCGCTGCCGAGGGCTGGGCGCCGCAAAAGCCGATCGAGATGGTCATCATGGCCGGTCAGGGCGGCGGCGCGGACCGGCTCGCGCGCCTGTTCCAGTCGATGATCCAGAAAGAGGATCTCGCGAGCATGCCCGTGCTGCCCGTTAACAAGGGTGGAGGGTCCGGTGCTGAAGCACTCCGGTACCTCAAGGACAAGAGCGGCGACGCACATACCATCATGGCGACGCTGAACTCCTACTACACCACGCCCCTACGCACCGACATTGGGGTCGATATTGAGGAGTTTACCCCGATCGCGCGGATGGCCGTCGATACGTTTGTGCTCTGGGTCAATGCCGACAGCGACATCACCACGCTGGACGATTACGTCGCCGCGGTGAAGGCCGCGGGCGGCGAGTGGAAGATGGGCGGTACGGGAACCGGCCAGGAAGACAGCCTCGTCACGGCCATGCTGGCCGAGGAGTTCGGTCTCAACATCACCTACGTGCCATACTCGGGCGGTGGTGACGTTGCCAAGGCGCTCGTTGGCGGGCACATCGATTCGACGGTGAACAATCCGTCCGAGCAGCTTGGCTTCTACAAGGCTGGCAAGTCGCGCCCGATCGCAGCATTCACTGCAGAGCGGATTGAGTCGTTCCCCGATACGCCGACCATGACGGAGCTTGGATTCCCGATGACCTACGGGATGCAGCGCTCCTTCGTCGGGCCGGCCGACATGCCGGCCGAGGCCGTGGCCTACTACACGCAGATGTTCGAGGCGCTCAACGAACTGGAAGAGTGGCAGACGTACACTTCGGAATCCGCGTTGGCCCCGGATTTCCTGACCGGCGAAGACCTGCAGACCTACTTCCTCAAGGAACGCGACAAGCATCAGGCCATCCTGCAGTCGATGGGCGAAGGCGCATCCTGATCCACTGATCGTATGATGAGCCGGGGCGGTCCGAACGGAGCCGCCCCGGCTTCGCTATGTCGACACAACGCAGACGTGTCTGCGTTCGCACCAACTTCGGTCTTTGGGGGGCCACATGCTCGTTGCTGATCGCGTCATCGCGCTCGTTCTCATTGGCGTTAGCCTTTACTTCATGTGGCATGCGACCGTGTTGCCCATCGGCTGGGAGGGATCCACAGGCGGCCCTGGTGGGGGCGCGTTCCCGTTCTGGCTGTCGCTGATCATGGCGCTCTGCGCGGGCGGCATCCTGGTGCGATCGGTCGGCAAGGTCGACCACTCGCGCTACTTCGACAGCGAGACGGTGCGGTCGGTGTTCGCGGTTACCATAGCGCTCGTGGCGACGATCGCTCTGATGCCATTTGCGGGCGCGTACGTCGCCATCATCTTGTTCTTGCTATGGTACTTAAGGGTCTTTGGGGGGCACTCCTGGACGCTGACGCTGATCCTTGCGTCGACGACCCCGGTGTTTCTCTTCTTTTTCTTCGAAGTGACACTGAAGATCCTGCTGCCCAAAGGGTGGACGGAGCCGTTCTTCTTCCCGCTCTACGCAATGTTCTTCTGAGGGGCCGCGACGATGGATATCTTTGCAACCCTGATGGACGGCTTCGCGACATCGCTGTCGCCGTTCAACCTCATGATCGTCATCCTGGGCGTGACAGCGGGGCTCTTCATCGGCGCCATGCCCGGCCTCGGCTCGGTCAATGGCGTCGCGATCGTTCTGCCGCTCACCTTCATCGTCCCGCCCTCCTCCGCGATCATCCTGCTCTGCGCGATCTACTATGGCGCGATGTATGGTGGGGCAGTGTCGTCGATCCTGCTGGGGATCCCCGGCGCCTCTACCGCTGTTGCAACCACCTTTGACGGACGCCCGATGGCGCAACAGGGCAGGGCCGGGCTCGCGCTTATCGCTGCGGCCACGGCCTCGTTCATCGGCGGCACCATATCGGTGATCCTCTTCACTTTGTTCGCGCAACCTCTCGCCGACGTTGCTCTGGCGTTTGGACCGGCGGAAGAGTTTGCGCTCGTTCTTCTGGCCTTCACGACCTTCGTCGGTCTCGGCGGAGACGACATCCTAAAGACGATCATCATGATCTGCCTTGGACTGGTGCTGTCCACGGTCGGGCTCGACCTCATCTCGGGACAGCCCCGCCTGATTTTCGGCGACCTGCCCGGGTTCTACGCGGGGATCTCGTTTCTGGTGCTGGCCATCGGCGTCTACGGGGTAGGCGAGGTGCTTCATACCATCGAGACGTCAAAGTCTGCGCCCATGGTCACGCCCGCAAAGATCACCTTCCGCGAGTTGGGCCACGGCATCCGTGAGATGAACCGCCTGTGGAAAACGATGAGCTTCGGCTCGGTCATGGGCTTCTTCGTCGGCATGCTGCCGGCGGCCGGGGCGACGCCCGCCTCGCTGATGGCCTATGGCATGTCCAAAACGATGTCGAAGAAGCCCGAGACCTTCGGCAAGGGCAACATCGAGGGCGTCGCTGCCCCCGAGACGGCCAACAATGCCGCCTCGACCGGTTCGCTCCTGCCGATGCTGACGCTCGGCATCCCCGGCTCGCCCACGACGGCGCTGCTGCTGGGCGGGATGGTCATGTGGGGGCTGGTGCCCGGCCCCATGCTCTTCATCGAGCAGCCGGACTTCGTCTGGGGGCTGATCTCCTCTCTCTACACGGCCAACCTCGCCGCGGTGCTGATCAACCTTGCGCTGATCCCGCTCTTCGTCTGGGCGCTGCGCATGCCCTTCACCATCCTCTGCGCGATGGTGCTGGTCCTCTGTCTGGTCGGCGGCTACGCGCCAAGCCAGAAGTTGCACGACGTGTGGTTGATCGCAGGCTTCGGCGTCGCGGGGTACCTCTTGCGCAAGGCGGACTACCCGCTGGCGCCGCTGGTGCTGGCGCTCGTCTTGGGCCCGCTGATGGAGCGCAGCTTCCGCCAGACGCTCATCGCCGAGCAGGGCAACATCCTGGCCTTCGTCGAACGCCCGCTTTCGGGCACGTTCATGGCGCTGGCATTGCTCTTTTTCCTGCTGCCGATGTTGAAGTATCTGCGTAAAGGCGGCAAATCGTCCGCCACGCCCGCCGAGTAGGCAGCGCGGGGCCTCTGGCCCCGCGCGCTCACCGTGCATCACGAAAATGACGGCGTGCCGAACGGCACACGCGACCTGAGAGGGAGACCTATGTCCGACACGATCCAGAGCCTCATCGCTGCCCATCCCGCCGAGAGCGAGGCCATCGGGGCCCCCGGCCGGTCCTGGCTCACCTACGGCGGGCTGCGGGATCTGACGGACACGACCCGCGCCGCTTTGCGCGCGGCTGGCGTTGGCGCGGCGGACCGGGTCGCCATCGTGTTGCCGAACGGTCCGGAAATGGCCGCGGCCTTCGCGACCATTGCGCAATCGGCAACGACGGCGCCGCTCAACCCGGCCTACCGGGAGGACGAGTTTGCGTTCTACTTGGAGGATCTCAAGGCCAAGGCGATCGTCCTGGCCGAGGGCTATGACGGTCCGGCGCTCGCGGCCGCGCAGCGCTTTGGCCTGACGATCTTGCGCCTTTCCTTTGACGCGGAAGCGCCCGCGGGGACTTTCGCGCTTCGCGCCGAAACCTCAAGCGCTGCGGCCCCGGAGGGCGCGCCGGTCCCCTCCGGCATCGCGTTGATCCTGCACACGTCTGGGACGACCTCGCGTCCGAAGATCGTCCCGCTCTTGCAATCCAACGTCGCGGCGTCGGCGCAGAACATCGCCCGCTCGCTCGACCTCACGTCGGCGGACCGGTGCCTCAACGTGATGCCGCTCTTTCACATCCACGGGCTCGTGGCGGCGGTGTCGGCCTCGCTTGCCGCGGGCGGTGCGGTCTGGTGCGCGCCGGGGTTCGACGCGCTCAAGTTCTTCGGCTGGCTCAAGGACGCCGATCCGACCTGGTACACCGCCGTGCCGACGATGCACCAGGCGATCCTGAGCCGTGCCAAGCGCAACACCGACATCATCGAGGGAGCGCGGCTGCGCTTCCTGCGCTCGTCCTCGGCCTCGCTGCCCGGCCCGGTGATGACCCAATTGGCCGACACGTTCGGCGCGCCGGTGATCGAGGGCTACGGCATGACCGAAGCGGCGCACCAGATGTGTTCCAACCCGCTGGGAGCCGGTGCGCAGAAGCCGGGCTCCGTCGGATTGCCCGCGGGCCCGGAGGTGCGCGTGGCACATGAGACGGAGAACCGGCTCGTTGAGGGCGTGGGCGAGATCTGCATCTCCGGCCCGAACGTCACCCCCGGCTACGAGGGTAATCCCGAGGCCAACGCCAAGAACTTCTTCGATGCGGAGGGCAAGCGCTGGTTCCGCACCGGGGATCAGGGGGCGTTTGACGCGGAGGGGTATCTCTCGCTCACCGGTCGGCTGAAGGAGATCATCAACCGGGGTGGCGAAAAGGTCAGCCCGCTTGAGGTGGACGGGGTGCTCTCCGACCACCCGGCGATCGCGCAGGTCGTGACCTTTGCACTGCCGCATCCCAAGCTGGGAGAGGAGGTCGCCGCGGCGGTCGTTCTCAAGGAGGGCATGGCGGCGACGGAGCGCGAGATCCGCGACTTCGGGATGGAGCGGCTGGCCGACTTCAAGGTGCCGCGTAAGGTGGTCATCCTCGACGAGATCCCCAAGGGCGCGACCGGCAAGATGCAGCGCATCGGGCTGGCCGAGAAGCTGGGGCTTGTGGAAGCTGCCTGAGCCAGGCGTCCCGCAGCGCCGCTGGCCCGGTTGGGGCCGGCGGTATTTTTAGCAAGAAGAAGACAGGACGATGCGCTCCTGCCTGACGCGTCGTCGGGTTTGGGGCGCGGGGGGACAGGATGAAGATCTGTATTTTCGGGGCAGGGGCCATTGGCGGCTACATGGGGGCCAAGCTGGCACAGGCTGGCGCGGATGTCAGCCTTGTGGCGCGGGGGCCGCATCTGGCGGCGATGCAGGCGCGCGGGCTGCGGCTGATCGAGGAGAGCGGGGAGGTGACGGTGCCCGTCACCGCTTCGGACAAGGCCGATGATCTGGGGCCGCAGGACTATGTGATCGTGACGCTGAAGGCGCATTCGGTGCCGCCGGTGGTCTCGAAGATGCAGCCGTTGATCGGGGACGGGACGACCATCGTGTCCGGGGTCAACGGCGTGCCGTGGTGGTATTTTCACAAGATCGGGGGCGCGCTCGAGGGCACGCGGCTGGCCACGGTCGACCCGGGCGACGCGCAGTGGGACGGGTTTGGGCCGGATCGGGTGCTCGGCTGTGTGGTCTACCCTGCGGCGGAGGTGATCGAGCCCGGCGTCGTCAAGCACATTGAGGGCAACCGGTTTTCGCTGGGCGAGCCAGACGGGTCGAAGTCCGAGCGGGCGTTGGCGCTCTCCAAGGCGTTGGCTGCGGCCGGGCTGAAGGCGCCGGTCCGCCCCAAGCTGCGGGATGAGATCTGGGTGAAGCTCTGGGGGAACCTGTCGTTCAACCCGATTTCGGCACTGACCCATGCGACGCTCGACGTGCTCTGCACCGATCCCGGCACGCGTGAGGTTGCGCGCAACATGATGCTTGAGGCGCAGACCATTGCGGAGAGCCTGGGTGTCAAGTTTCCCATCGATGTGGATCGTCGGATCCAGGGGGGCGCCGAGGTAGGCGCGCATCGGACCTCGATGCTGCAGGACCTCGACCAGGGCCGCCCCATGGAGATCGACGCGCTTCTTGGCTCCGTTCAGGAGCTGGGGCGCGTGACCGGGACGGCGACGCCGACGATCGACACGGTGTTGTCGCTTGTCCAGCTGCGCGGGCGTGTTGCCGGGCTTTACGGTTGAGGGGGGCGTGACGCTGCGTCCGATCGGCGGTGGCGTCGAAAGGAACGTTCCGTCAGAGCATTGCGTGGCGACTTCCGAAGCGGGCGGGAATAGGCTCTAACCTGACCCATCAGGGGAGGGGTGAACATGCGCGAAGACCGTCCGTGGTTGGCCTTCTACGGGCCGGAGGTGCGGCCCGAGATCGACCTGCCGTCGTATCGCACGATTGGCGATCTGGTGCGCGCCTCGGCTGAGGCGTTTGGCCCGCAGCCCGCGCTCACGACCTGCTTGCCGAACGGGATGAACGGCACGCTTACCTATGCGCAGGTCGACGAGATGTCGGATGCCTTCGCCGTCTACCTGCGGGAGGTGGCGGGGCTGGATCTCGGCGACCGGGTGGCGCTGCAGATGCCGAACTGCCTGGGCTTTGTGGTCGCGGCGTTCGGCATCCTGAAGGCCGGGTGCGTGCTGGTCAACGTCAACCCGCTCTACACCGCCGAAGAGATGGCCAAGCAGTTTCGCGACGCCGAGCCCCACGCGCTCGTTATCGTCGACATGTTTGCCGACAAGATCCCCGAGGCGACGCGCGGCCACCCGATCCCGAACGTGATCGTCACGCGCGTGGCGGAGTTCTTTCCCGGCCTGCCGCGCTGGATCGTCGGCCTTGTGCAGAAACATTGGGACCAGACGGTCAAACCCATCGAGGTCGCCCACGTCCGGCTGCCGGACGCGCTGGAGGCCGGGCGCAGCCACCGGGCGGCGGAGAAGATCGCCGTCGACGCCTACCGCCAGAGGATGACGCCCGACGACGTCGCGTGCCTGCAATACACCGGCGGGACGACGGGGGTGGCCAAGGGGGCGATGCTGACCCACGCCAACCTCATCGTGAACATGGAGCAGACGCTGGAGCTCCTGGGGGCGGCGCGCCGGGGTGAAGAGGTCGCGCTGACGGCGCTGCCGATGTACCACATCTTCGCGTTCACGGTGAACCTGCTGGCGTTCTACTGGTACGGCGCCCACAACATCCTGATCCCCAACCCGCGCCCGCTGAGCAATCTCAAGCGGGCGTTTGAGAATTACAGGATCACCTGGATGAGCGGGGTGAACACGCTCTTCAACGGTCTCTGCAACGAGGTGTGGTTTCAGGACAGCCCGCCCAAGCATCTCAGATACGCCTCCGCCGGGGGCATGGCATTGCAACAGAGCGTGGCCGAACGGTTTGAAGCGCTCACGGGGCGGCCCGTGCTGCAAGGCTATGGGCTGACCGAGACGTCGCCTGTCCTCTCCTTCAATCCCATCGGCAAGACGCGTGGCGGCTCCATCGGCATCCCCGTGCCTTCGACGGAGATGGCCTGTCTCGACGCGCGCGGCACCCCCGTCCCACTCGGGGAGCCTGGAGAGATCGCGGCACGCGGGCCGCAGGTCATGAAGGGCTATTGGAACAAGCCCGAGGAGACCGCGGCGGTGCTGAAGGACGGTTGGTTCCTGACGGGCGACATCGGCGTGATGTCGGACGACGGATACTTCGCCATCGTGGACCGCAAGAAGGACATGGTCCTCGTCTCAGGGTTCAACGTGTACCCCAACGAGGTGGAGGAGTGTCTGGCGACCCATCCCGGCATTCTCGAAGCGGCCGTGATCGGCGTGCCCGATGCCGAGAGCGGCGAGTCGGTGAAGGCCTTTGTCGTCAAGCGCGACGAGAGCCTGTTGGAGGCCGACATCCGCGCCCATTGCAAGGCGCACCTCACCGCCTACAAAGTGCCCAAACGGGTCGAGTTCCGCAGCGATCTGCCGAAGTCGAACGTCGGCAAGATCCTCCGCAAGGATCTGCGCGACGGCGCGCAGGCCGGGGAGTAGCGCCATGGTCAGTGCTCTCGAACAAGCCGTGCTGGCGCTCATGATCTTCGTGATCATGCTGGGGATGGGCGCCTCGCTCACGCCGAGGGACTTCTACCTGGCGTTGCGCCGGCCCTACGGGCTCGCGATCGGGGTCGTCTCGCAATACGGGTTCATGCCGTTCATCGGTTTTCTGTTGGCCACGCTCCTGACGGTGCCGGAGGCCATTGCGGCAGGCATCCTCATCATGGCGTGTATGCCGGGCGGGACCACGTCGAATATGTTCACCTATTTCTCCAAGGGGAACCTGGCGCTCTCGGTGCTGATGACGGTGACCTCCACGGTCGCGGGGGTTGTCCTGATCCCGGTGGTTCTCCGCAAGACTAAAACTAAAATGTCTTGCGCTCTTTGAGCTGTGTCTTATCGACGATCGAGGGGATGAGCTTTTGCAAATACTCGTGCGCCGTTAGTAACAGCGCGCCTGACGTCACAACACCCG
>JBCCYI010000065.1:0-19463 GCA_039189975.1 Pseudomonadota bacterium | reverse complement strand
TAGCCGTCGTCGGGCACCGAGGTGTGGGCGCGGAACTGCTTGGGAAAGTCCTTGGAGCACGCTCCGTCGCACATGCAAATGTCAAGCAACCCTGGTCGCCAGCCACCCCGGCCCTAGGATTTTTGCAGCCCGCCTCCGCAAGGCCGGAAAGCCCCACAAGGTCATCGTCACCACCGTTGCCAGAAACTCGTAACCATCGCGCCTGCGCTGTGCAGGACCCGTCAGAAACGGGCGACCCTAGCCGCCTAAAAGATGCAGGTGCCAAGGGTCGCGAAGCGTGACTTTACTTGAGCGTCGAGGCCCGTTCTTTACCAAGCCTGTCTCTACGACGCGCGGGTTTATCTCTAAAGCAGGTTGCGCCGCTTCGATCACACCAATCTGTGGCCACGTCCCAGCCGTTTCCGTAATGCTGGGCCCCTTCCAAACCTTGCGAAGACGTCACGCCTTAGAACATGCGCCGACCTCCTTGCAGAGAATTGGATAACGAGCATCGCGATAGCCTGTGGCCGCGCCGCCCCCGTGCGCAGCCGTGTCGAGGGCGCCTTTGGTGAATGTCATTTCCTGCATTGCCACGATGATCCTCCATACAATCAAATATGCAATTGGATGGCACCCACGAGTGGGGACAATCGAATTAAGAAATTGATTTTCTTATTAAATTATCGCCCTAATAATGGATATCCGGCTCGGATTCTCAAATTAGAACGCGCTTGCTCTATACGGTTGAGCAACCGGCGGTTAGGCTGGGATCACAATCCAAGGCTGGACCGTGGCAGGGCACCGTCTGTCGG
Source organism: Pseudomonadota bacterium (assembly GCA_039189975.1). GTDB lineage: Bacteria > Pseudomonadota > Alphaproteobacteria > Rhodobacterales > Rhodobacteraceae > HLUCCA09. The sequence continues at coordinate 18,672 of JBCCYI010000065.1, read as the reverse complement.
GCTTGTGGTCCGAGCCGAGTATGTCTCCATCTCTTCGGAGCCCCTGCGCCTCCGCCTGGGCGGACACTCCGTATCGCGCGACGCAATTGGGCCACACGTCTGCTTTCGGCTTGGCCTCCAGTCTCACGAAGTTCAGTGAAGAAGGCGCTGGCTCAGCGCGTCAGGCGGGCGAGGCCCCGATCTCCATGGTCAGGAAGGTGCTGAAAGGGTTGGCCACATAGCCGGCGAACGCATCACACTCCGTGAACCCGGCGGTGCGATAAAGACGCAACGCGGGAGCAAAAGCCTCGGCGCGCCCGGTTTCCAGGCTTAGGCGCCGGGCGCCCTCCTGCGTCGCGGCCTCCAGGATGGTCTGCAGCAGGCGCCCGCCGACGCCCCGGCCACGCGCCTCGGCGACGACATGCATCGACTTCAGTTCAGCGTGCGTTGGAGCGATCATCTTGTAGGCGCCGATGCCGAGAAGCGGGCCCGCCCTCTCTTGGGCCACAAAGAGCCGCGCGCCATCTCGCACAAGCCCCGCCGCATCCTGTGCAAAAACGCTCTCGGGCGGCGAGACCGAGCGCATCAGGTCGAGGTGACGGGCAATCACCGCGTCGACCTGGAGATCGCGCGGATCCGCCCGAATGACAGAAATCTCAACCATTGCTGGACACTCCAGGCGGGCGCCTCAGTGTGTCCAGGCACCGCGACGATTGGGAGCGAAATTCTCGCCATAGCCGCGCGGGCGAACGTTGGGCTTGCGCTTTTTGGGCTCGGTGACGATCGCGTCGAGACCCTTGTCGCGGGCGTAGTCCAGCGCGGCTTCTTTCGTCTCAAACCGCAGGCGGACCTGGCTGTTCATGTCGCCCGACGACGTCCAGCCCATCAGCGGGTCGATCTCGCGCGCTTCTTCGGGCGCAAACTCAAGCACCCATTGGTGGGTCTTGGCGGTGCCGGATTGCATCGCGGTTTTGGCGGGTTGGTAGATACGCGCGCGCATGGGCGTCTCCCTTCAGCTACGCAAGGAGGTATGAGATGCGGGTGGCATGTTTCAAGGGGACAAACAGTCCTCACCTCGTCTTTCAGCGGTGATCGGGAAAGGAAGCCGGCGCAAACGACCCGATGGCTCCAAAGAGCGTATCCAGCCCGAACAGTTCTTCCTCTGTCAGCCCTTCCGTTTGCGTGGCCTCCGCAACGCACGTTGCCAGCGCAGGACTGTTGAGCCAATCCGCAAGCGCCTGCTTTTCTGCCTCCGTCACATACCCGATGGCGAACCATTCCAACAGGCTGGTCCGGCCGGGCCTCAGGTCACGCCAGGCCAGGGTGACGGCAAAATCCACGATGGGTCTCTGCCCGCGCGCGGGCGCCTCAAATTCCGATTGGCAGGTTTGCGCCACGAGCGACGGGCGGAGGCCCCCCGCAATCAAGAGAGGGATGGCCTTTGCCAACGCGCATCCGTCGTCCCCGTGCCGTGCTTCCGCACGCAAGTAGGCTACAGCCCACGCCTCGATTTGGGCTGTCTCCCCGACCGACCACAGGTCCGGCTGCTGTCTCCAGGCATCGCCGAAACGCAGCAGTTCGGTGCCGACCAAGGTATAGTCGACATCTTCCCCGACGCTCATCAGCTCCAGATAGCGCGGCAGCAAAGGGCGGAGATCGGCCGCAGGCGGCGTGTCATGGGCCGAGTTGGAATAGGCGCGGATCAGGTCAGGAGACAGCGCGCGGACCGGTGTGGTCAAAAGCGCATCGTATTCGTTGTCGTCGACACAGCACGGGCAGAAGCACACGCGCAGATCCGAGGGCAGGTGCGTCCTGTCGACCAGTGCGTAGAGCGCCTCGACGGCCTCCTGCATCGCTGTCTGTTCGGTTGTCAAAGAGGGCATGCCGACAGGCTAGCCGAAGGGACCGGCGCACAGAAGGCCCCGTGCAACTGGCCTTTACCGTGTCAGGAGACATGCAACATGCTGCGCCGACAGGTTGCATCGGTCGCCAATCGGCGCACATATCACACGACAGGAGGCTGCCCGATGCACAACAACTCTCCAGAGGCGATGCCCGTTCTCACCCACGCCGCGCCCGAGGTGAAAGCGCGCGAGAAGCTCGAAGGCGGCAAGGCGTTTGCGATGCACACGGAGTTCAACGCTGCGGGCGACCAGCCCACCGCGATTGAAGAGCTTGCGCAAGGCGTGCGGGACGGCGAGCGCGATCAGGTGCTTTTGGGCGCGACCGGGACGGGCAAGACTTTCACCATGGCTAAGGTGATCGAGGAAACGCAGCGCCCCGCGATCATCCTCGCCCCGAACAAGACACTCGCGGCCCAGCTCTATGGCGAGTTCAAGGGGTTCTTCCCCGAGAACGCCGTCGAGTATTTCGTCAGCTACTACGACTATTACCAGCCCGAGGCCTATGTGCCGCGCTCGGACACCTACATCGAGAAAGAGAGCCAGATTAACGAGCAGATCGACCGGATGCGCCACTCCGCCACCCGGGCGTTGCTCGAACGGGACGATGTGATAATCGTGGCCTCGGTTTCCTGCATCTACGGGATCGGCTCGGTCGAGACCTACGGGGCGATGACGCAGGACCTCTTCGTTGGCAAACCCTACGACCAGCGCAAGGTGATGGCGGACCTCATCGCCCAACAATATCGCCGCAACGACCAGGCGTTCCAGCGCGGCTCGTTCCGTGTGCGCGGCGACACGCTCGAGATCTGGCCGGCGCACCTCGAAGACCGCGCGTGGAAGCTGTCGTTCTTTGGCGAGGAGCTGGAGGCGCTGACGGAATTCGATCCGCTGACGGGAGAGAAGACCGACACGTTCGAGCGGATCCGGGTCTACGCCAACTCGCACTACGTCACCCCGCGCCCGACAATGCAGCAGGCCGTGAAGCAGATCAAATCGGAGCTGCAGCAGCGGCTCGATCAGCTCGTCGGCGATGGCAAGCTGCTGGAGGCGCAACGGCTGGAGCAACGCACGAACTTCGACATCGAGATGCTGGAGGCGACCGGCGTCTGCAACGGCATTGAGAACTACTCGCGCTACCTCACCGGCCGCGCCCCGGGCGAGCCGCCCCCCACGCTCTTCGAGTTCATTCCCGACCACGCGATTGTGTTTGCCGACGAAAGCCACGTCTCCGTCCCGCAGATCGGCGGCATGTACAAGGGCGACTACCGGCGCAAGTTCACGCTCGCCGAGCACGGGTTCCGCCTGCCGTCCTGCATGGACAACCGTCCGCTCAAGTTCGAGGAATGGGACGCAATGCGGCCCCAATCCGTCTTCGTCTCGGCGACGCCTGCGGGATGGGAGCTTGACCAATCCGGCGGCGTCTTCACCGAGCAGGTGATCCGGCCCACAGGCCTGCTGGACCCGGAGGTGGAGATCCGACCCGTCGAGATGCAGGTGGACGATCTGCTCGACGAAGTGCGCAAGGTGGCGGCCAAGGGCTATCGCACGCTCGCCACGACGCTCACCAAGCGCATGGCCGAAGACCTGACAGAATACATGCACGAACAGGGTATCCGCGTGCGCTACATGCATTCGGATATCGACACGATTGAGCGGATCGAGATCCTGCGCGACCTGCGGCTCGGCGCGTTCGACGTGCTCGTCGGCATCAACCTGCTGCGCGAGGGCCTCGACATCCCGGAATGCGGGCTTGTGGCGATCCTCGACGCGGACAAGGAGGGCTTCCTACGCTCCGAGACCTCGCTCATTCAGACGATCGGCCGCGCGGCGCGGAACGCCGAGGGCCGTGTCATCATGTATGCCGACAGCATCACCGGCTCGATGGAGCGCGCGCTGCGCGAGACAGATCGACGCCGCAAGAAGCAGATCGCCTACAACGACGAGCACGGCATCACCCCGGAGACGGTGAAGAAGAACGTGGAGGACATTCTAGCGGGTCTCTACCAGGGTGACACGGACATGAACCGTGTGACGGCCAAGATCGACAAGCCGATGCACGGCGCCAATCTGGAGTCGCATCTCAACGGCCTGCGCGAGGACATGCGTAAGGCGGCCGAGAACCTGGAGTTCGAAGAGGCCGCGCGCCTGCGCGACGAGATCAAGCGGCTTGAGGCAGTGGATCTCGCGGTCGCCGACGATCCCCTCGCCCGTCAATCCGCCGTTGAGGAGGCCGTCGACGCCGCGCAGAAGGCGTCGGGGCGGTCGACGGCGGGGCGCGCGGGGCAGAGGGGCGGCAACAAGAAGCCGCGCCGCAAACGGTAGGCATGCGCGGCGCCGCGGCACATCGCCAAAGCATTGAACCGACAGGGGGAACGGCTATGGTCGCCGCGACAGCTCGATCAGGCGGGGGCCAAGTAGCGTTGGAGTGAGCGCATTGAGATTTGCCGAAGACTACCAAACTGTGCTGTCAGAGGTCATGACAGGCTTCGAGGGGTTTGACCTCGTCGTGAACGATGACATCCAGACGGGAAACTCCAGCTACATCGCGAAGCACCGGCACGAATACCTGCGTACCCTTCAGGACGTTGACACGTTTTTTGGCGGCGCCAGGGACAAGGACATCTTTGAGATCGGGGCGTTTTTCGGCGTCGTCTCCATTGCGCTCGCGCGTCTGGGCTACCGCGTGACGGCATCGGACGTGCCCGAGTACATGGGCCTGGAGGCGCAGCAGACCCGGTTTTCGTCCGAGCGCGTCGCCGTCCACCAGATGAACCTGAGCGACTACCTTCTCGACTTGCCCGACGACTCGGTCGACTGCGTCATCATGACGGAAGTTCTGGAGCACCTGAACTTCAACCCGCTGCCGTTGTTCAAGGAAATCAACCGGGTGTTGCGGCCGGGCGGGCTGTTCTACGTGTCATTGCCCAATGGCGCGCAGATCCGAAACCGAGTTCAAGCGGCGCTCGGGCGGCCCATCGGTCTCGACATTCAGGACTTCTTCAAACAGCTCGATGCGCAGCACGAACTGATCGCCAACGGCCATTGGCGGGAATACACGATGCAAGAGGTGCACGCCCTGGTCACGCCTCTCGGGTTTGCGCCGAAAAGGGCCTATTACTTTGGGCTGGGCGAATGCGAGACGAGCAGGGCACCCCGAAAGGTCCTCGGTCGGCTCTTTTATCGCGCCTTTCCGGCGTTCAAGGAAAATCAGACCAACCTCTTTGTGAAAACGGACCGGACGGCGCTCCACTTCGACATTCCTGGAACCGTACACCCAACGATGCGGCAGCTCTGAGCACGCGCGGCGGTGCGAAACGCGGACCTACCGGGACAAAGCGGGCCACCCTGAAGGTTAAGCTGCCGTTAACCTTAATGAACCATGATCGACACCATGGTGCGGTCGGTTGCTCTTCTGGTTTTGGGTCTGGCGGTCTGTCTGGCGCTTGGGGTTCAGTCCGCCATGGCAGGGGCCTGGGCACGCGAAGAGAGCACGTTTTTCGTCTCACTCTCCTATAACTGGCCGATCGACAGTGAGACTGCCGAAGAAGGCACCGTGTCGGCCTACGTGGAGTACGGGCTGCCCTGGCGCCTGACAGCGGGCGCCAACCTCGACCAGCGGCCGGTCGGGCCGCATTCGCTGGAGATCTTTCTGCGCCGAAACTTCAACGCTCCGGACGCCGTTTGGCAGGTCGCGGCGGAGGTCGGCTACGAGATGGCGTTGGACGCTGAAATCGACGAGCTGAGCGGCCGCATCCGCTACCTCACAGAACCCGGACAGCCGGCCCTGGCCCTGCATCTGGGGCGCGGGTTCGACAGCAGGTTCGGCAGCGGCTGGATCGATATGCGATTTGGCGCCAACCTGCCCACCGCCGAGGACGACCTCTTAGGCGAGATCGACGCGACCCTTGGCCTTAACCTCAGCGGACGGGTCTTTACCACTGTCGAGCTCTGGCATGACTACGACAGCGAAGGCAGCTTCACCTCCTTGGTCCCCGGCCTGGGGGTGCGGGTGACGGACCGTATCGCGGGCACCCTGCGCTACATCCACGAAACGAACGGCGACGCGGTGGATAGTGTCGAAATTGGGACCTGGGTCGAGTTCTGACGTCTGTATTGTCGCCCAAACAGATCCAACGGACGGCCAATCCCTACTTTGTTTCTCGCTTGAGCACGAACCGAGGACAGAATGTGTCGATCTTGGACATTCCCCTCAGTATTATGAGAGCAGTACGAGTTGAATCTTAACAGGTGCCAGATGTTACACAAACTCCTCCCCACCGCTCTTGCAGCCGTCCTCCTTACAGCGCCCACCTTCGCAGCAACAATGTATGTTGTTGATCGTGAGGGCAAAATGGCAACGATCGAGACTTCCTCCGGGGAGGTGAGCCTGATCGGGGACCTCGGCGTCCAACTGACTGACATTGCCTTCGATCCGAATGGCAACCTCTTTGGGATCAGCTTTCGCAATCTCTACTCGGTCAACGCTGACACGGCTGAAACGACGCTAATCGGCGGCCTCGGCATCGATGGCGCAACCGGTCTTGTTTTTGGCTCGGACGGGACGCTCTACATGGGCAGCCAAAGCAGCACGTCGCTCTTCGAAGTCGATACGGGCACAGGGACAGCCGCAGCGATCGGCGATATGGGATTTCGCTCGGGTGGCGATCTTGCCTTCGTCGATGGCAATCTCTTCCTGGCCGACACCCAGGGGGATCTGATCTCCATCGACCTCGAGCCGGATGTCGCTGGCACACGGATCGGATCCTTTGATCGCCCTAACGTTTTCGGGATCGCGTCCGCTGGCGGCACACTCTTCGGCACGGCTGGCACGAGCATCTTCGAGGTCGATCCGGCCGATGCGTCCGTTTCAAACGTGTTCGCCTTCACCGGAGACCACTTCGGAGCCGCTTATGGCCAAGCGTTCTTCTCCGAAGCATCGCCGATCCCGTTGCCGGCACCTGTCGCGATGCTGCTGGGGGGCATTGCGCTTCTCGGGGCATTCGGACGCCGGCGCCGCGCCTAACATCTGCAAGACGGACGCGCGGCCGGCCCTGGCCAGCCGCGCTCCTCCGACTAGGTACTCTGGCATGAGACCGCTCCTGCCCGTCCTTGCCTGTCTTGTCGCCACACCCGCCTTAACGTGGGAAGCCCGATTCACCGATGTTTGTGAGATCTACCACAGCAGTGCCGCTGGCGAGGTGCTCCTCCGCTATGACCCCGACACAGCGCTTTACTCGATGGCAATCCGGCGCCCAGAGCCGTGGCCATCAGAGCCCGTTTTCGCGATCCGCTTCGGTCAAACCGGACTGACGATCTCCACCACGCGACACAGCTTGTCCGACGGAGGAGCCGCGCTGTCCGTGGCCGATACGGGCTTCGGCAATGTGTTCCTTGGCCTGGAAACCGCGGGCACAGCCACAGCCTTTACCGCGTCCGCCTCCGCGACCTTCGACCTGGATGGCGCGCCAGAGGCCGTAGCCACGTTCCGCAGCTGCCTCGCATCGCCCGCCGTCTAGCTAGCCGCATCACGCGGCTGCGAGACGCCCCCTCAAAGCCATCGGGTCTGCGCCTGGCACCAACCGGGCGCCCTCAATTGAAAGGGGGCGCTGCCACCGGCAACGCCCCCGTTCCACGGATCGGATGTGCGTCTTAGTTCACTTCCGAAATGCGCCCGTCGAGAAAGGGCGTGTAGGGTCCGTTTTCGGCCAACCAATCGGCGACAACGCGGTCCACATCCGGTCCGAAGTCATAGGCGTTCAAGCCGTTGCTCGCAAAAACGCCATATCCGTCCCCACCTTTCCGCATGAAGTTGTTGGACACAACTCCATACACTTTCTCCGGATCGAGCGGCACCATCGTGCCCCCTTCGTCGACCATGACGTCCACAATCCGCGCGCCCGGCTCGGCGGACGGGTTCCAGCTGTACGTCATGCCCGCAACCTGCGGGAAACGCCCGGCGCCATCCTCGACCTGGCTCACGCCGTTCTCCAATGCGGCACGCACGTCCGCGCCGCTCAACTGGAACGTGGCCAGCGTGTTCTGGAACGGCAGCACCGTCAGCACCTCACCCATGGTGATCTCACCCGAATCGATGGAGGCGCGCAGACCGCCGCCATTCTGGATGGCCAGCTGAATGCCCTGATCGCGTGTCCGCTCCAGCATCGCCTCAGCCACAAGGTTGCCCATGTGGCACTCGCGCGCCCGGCAATTGGCGCGATCCCCGTCGATCACGTCCGTCGCCTCGGAAACGACCTCGGCCATCTTGTCCCGGATCGGGCCGGCCAGCTCCTGCACGCGCGCATCGAGCGCGGCATTTTTCTCGACATCGGGGCCCACGAGGATCGTGTCGCCCTCGGCGTAGCTCACGTTGCCCTCGTCATCGAAGGTCAGGACAAGGTGGCCGATGTATTTCGAATAGGCATAGGCCTGAACGATCGGCACCAGCGTGCCATCCTCCTGACTGGCATAGGTCGGATAAGCCCCCGCCCGGTCCGGGTCCGACGCGGAGAGGTACGTGTGCGAATGCCCACCCACGATGGCGTCGAGTCCCGGCACCTCTTCGGCGATCCGAATATCGTCGGGCAGACCGACATGCGTCAGCGCGATGATCTTGTTGACGCCATCCGCCTCCAGCTCCGCCACCTGCGCCGCAATCGACGCAACCTCTTCCTCAAAGATCACGTCCGGCCCCGGGCTCGACAACTCCGCCGTATCGGACGCGACCGCCGAAACCAGACCGATCCGCTCGCCCCCCCGTTCCAGCACAAGCGTCGCGCCGACCTTACCGCCCAGCTCCGCCGACGCCGAAAGATCAAGGCTTCCCGAGATCACCGGGAAAGACAGCATATCGACAAACTCCGCGAGCTTCGCGGGCCCGAGGTTGAACTCATGGTTGCCGAGCGACATCGCATCAAAGCCGATCATCTCCATAAATTCACCGGCCGCGGCCCCCTGGTACGTGGTGAAAAAGAGCGAGCCCTGAAACTGGTCGCCAGCGTCCAGCACCAGCAGGTTCTCACCCTCAAGCTCCGCGCGCTTCTGGTCCAGCAACGTCTTGACCCGGGCCACACCGCCAAAGCACTTGCCCTCCGCATCATCCTCCGCCGAACAGGTCGAGTCGAAACGGTTGATCGGCTCGATACGGCTGTGCAAGTCATTGATATGCAGAATATGCAACGTGTACTCGGCCGACGCGACACCCGCGCTCAGCGCCAGCACCGAACTCGCAGCTAGAATTCTCATCATGGTGAAACGACTCCCCAGTTGTTGTGCCGACACCCTGCGATGGACACGCTCCCGCGTCAAACCACCACCACGCCCGGCATCCACCAGGATGGCTTGACCCGCGCCCCATGCCGGTGCAATGGGCACCCATGCTCGTTTTCAAGATCTTCCGCCGCACCGAATGGGACGCTTTGCGCCAGGCCGGCGCCACCGCCGGCGCTCCGATCGATATCGACGATGGCTATATTCACCTCTCGACGTCCGAGCAGGTAACCGAAACAGCCGCCAAGCATTTCTCGGGCGAAAGTGATCTCGTCCTTGTCGCAATCGCGCCCGACCGCTTGGGCGCGCATCTCAAATGGGAACCCTCTCGCGGCGGCGCCCTTTTCCCGCATCTGTACCGTAACCTGACGCTCGCGGACGTCGTGTGGGACAAATCCCTCCCCCTCGGCGCCACCGGCCACATCTTTCCCGAGGGCGTCGTCTGATGCCGCACGACCAACGGCAACACTCTCGCTTAGACCCACAAGAGCGGCTCACCGCAGCTCCCCTACCTGCACTTCATTGTGCCGCAAATATCCCGGGGGAGGCGCCCAGGGCGCCGGGGGCTGGCCCCCATGCGTCGCGTCCGGATCAGTCGTACCGCCGTGTCTGCGCTTGAAAAAGCCGCGATCCTGGCGCTGCGGCCGTTGGATCCAGAGACGGCGCACAGCATTGCACTGCGCGCCCTTCGCCTAGGCCTAATCCCCCCTGGCGGGCCGGTGACGTCGCCCCGCCTCAAGATCGATCTGGCCGGCCTTTCGCTGCCCAACCCGATCGGCCTTGCCGCCGGCTTCGACAAGAACGCAACGGCGCTCCATCCGCTTTCTCGGGCTGGGTTCGGCTTTCTTGAAGTCGGAGCGGTTACCCCACGCCCCCAGGAGGGCAATCCCCGCCCCCGGCTCTATCGGCTGCCGCTCGACCGAGGCGCGATCAACCGGTTTGGCTTCAACAACGAAGGGATGGACATCGTCGGGCCCCGCCTCGCCGCACGCCCCGGGGCATGCGTCACAGGGCTGAACCTTGGCGCAAACAAGGACAGTGCTGACCGCGCGGCCGACTTCGCCACCGTCCTGCGGACCCTCGGCCCTTTGGTTGATTTCGCAACCGTCAATGTTTCCTCCCCAAACACCGAAAGCCTGCGCGATCTGCAAGGCCCAGCCGCACTCAGGGCCCTACTGGAAGGCGTGCTGGAGGCACGCGCCACCCTCGCACGGCCGATTCCCGTTTTTCTCAAGATCGCACCGGATCTGAGCGACGCGGAACTGGCCGCCATCGCGACAACCGCGCTCGACGTCGGTCTGGACGGGATCGTCGCGACCAACACGACGCTTGCGCGCGATGGGCTCAAGAGCCCCTGGAAACGCCAAAAAGGCGGGCTCTCGGGCGCGCCCTTGCGGGCGCGCGCCACCGCTGTGCTGCACCGTCTCTACCGGGAAACCGGCGGGGCGATACCCCTGATCGGCGTCGGTGGCATCGCGACGGCGGAGGATGTTCTCGATCGCATCGAAGCCGGAGCGACCGCCGTTCAGCTCTACACCGCACTCGCCTATGAGGGCATTGGACTTGCCGCCCGCCTCTCGCACGGGCTCGACAATCTCCTGAAAGCCAAGGGCTACGCCCGTGCCGCCGACGCCACGGGCGCGGCGCATCGCCCCTAGAGGCGCTCTCGACACTGGTTCTTTCAACGCGATGTCGTAGTAATCACCGGGGGAGATCCGCTCTGCACCAAAGACGTGGGCGGGCGCAGGGGAGAATGGGATGCAATACGACACGGCCGCCGCAATCTACACAGACCTTACAGTCCCTTCGACAAGCCTCCTCGGGCTCGTCCTTCTCCTCCTCGTCACGCTCCCTCTGGCGGCGGTCGCGGGCTTCTATACGGGCAAGAGCCGCCGCGCCACGGTCCTTCAACAGGGCAAAGAGATCGACATGGTCGTGGGCGAGACAACACTCGGGGCGATCATGGCCCTCCTCGGGCTGCTCCTGGCCTTCACCTTTGGCAACGCTCTGACGATCTCACAGGCGCGCAAAGCCACGCTGACCGAAGAAGCCGCGGCCCTCGGAACAGCCTTTCTGCGCGCAGACTACCTCGCCGAGCCCGGGCGCACCGAGCTGCAGAAGGCCCTGCTCACCTATGCCGAAACGCGGGTGATCGCCGACCGCGCGCACCGACCCGAAGGGTTCACTCCGCAGGAATTTCTGGAGGAAACCCTCTCCGCGCAGGCGGTCCTCTGGCCGCTTACGCTGGAAGCGACGGGCGGTGACACCCCACCTGCGATCCAGTCGATGGTTGCCAGCGCCATGAACGATGCGCTGGACGCGCATCTCTATCGCATGCAGACCTCCACGCTGCCGATCAGCACATACACGCATCTGATGCTGCTGGCGGCCGCGCTGATGGCGCTCTTTCTCTTGGGCAACCGCGCGGGCATGCTGGGACGACAACTGACCTGGCGGACCTTTGTCCTTTCCGGCTTTCTGTTCTTCGTGATGACGACGATCCTCGACACCCAACGCGGCGGTGAAGGGCTGATCCGGATCGACGATACAGCGCTCAAGGCCACCATTTTCGATATGCGCACCGCCCTCGAGGGCCGCACATAGCGCGCCGCTCCCAGCTCCTTGCACTGGGCGCCAAGTCAGCAGGTCTGGAGCCGTTCCGCAGTCCGCGATCCGCCCGCAACGTCACACCTGGGAGGGCAGCGCTCGCTCAAGTGCAGGGTACCGCCAGGCCAGCGTTGCGCCACGGGCGATGAACGACAGGATCATCGCGGCCCAAAGCCCGTGGTTGGCCCAGATCGGCGTCAACGCCAGAGCAGCAACCCAGTAGATCAGCGCAGAAAGGGCCATCATGTTGCGCATGTCACGGGCCCGGGTGGCGCCGATGAAGATGCCGTCGAGCATGAAGGCCGCGACCCCGACCAGTGGTATGGAGATCGCCCAGGGCAGGTAGATCCGGGCGTCGGCGCGCACGTCGGAAGCCGCTGCCATCAGGTCGATCACCAGGCCTCCGGCCAGCGCAAAGGCCGCCGAAAGGGCGAGCATGAGGGCAAACGCCCAAAGGCTCGTCAGCCATGCCGCCCGTCGAAGCCGCTCTACCCGCCCCGCGCCAAAGGCGCGGGCGACGAGCGCTTCGGCGGCATAGGCGAACCCGTCGAGCACATAGGAGGCCAACATCAAGAACTGGAGCAGCACCTGATTTGCGGCAAGCGTGACGTCTCCAAACTCCGCCCCGAAAAAGAGGAAAGACACAAAGACCGTTTGCAACAACAGCGAACGGAGCAGAATATCGCGGTTCACCCGCGCCATCTCCAAGAGCGCCTGCCCCTGAAAGACCCGCGTCCAGTCGCGCCAAGCCTGCCCAGCGAATGCGGCACGGCAGTACCACAGGCCCACGGCAGCACCGGCAACCTCGGCGAGAAGCGTTGCAACGGCGACCCCGGCAACGCCCCAGCCAAGCCCAAGCACGAAGAGCAGATCGAGCCCGATGTTCACGCCGTTCATCACGAGCTGGATCACAAGCACCGCTCCGGTGCGTTCCTGCGCCACCAGCCAGCCGGTCATACCGAAGACCGCTACTGCAAAGGGCGCAGACCAGATCCGGATGGCCAGGTAGTCCTGTGCGAGCGCCTCCACTTCGGGGCTCGCCGGAGAGAGCGCCAGAGAGGCCGCAAAGAGCGGCCCCTGCAGCGCGATCAGCAGCACACCCGCAGCTCCAGCGATCAGCAGGACACGCGTTAGAATTGCAGCAACTTCCGCGTCATCACGTCGGCCCATGGCCTGGCCGGCGAGGCCCGTGGTCCCCATCCGCAAGAAACCAAAGATCCAGTAGAGCGCTGAGAGGATCGTGGCGCCGATCCCGACCGCCCCTATGGGCGCCGCCGCCCCCATCTGACCGACAACCCCTGTGTCGACGATGCCGAGAAGCGGCACGGTCGCGTTGGAGATAACCACCGGGACAGCGATCGCCAGCACCCGGCGATGGGTGACCGGCGCATCTTCATCGCACCGCCGTGCATCCTCGGGATCCCGCGGGGCGGCCGGTGCGCTCATTGCGCTGTGTCGGGTGCGGTCCCAGGTGTCTTTGGCATCAGGAAATGACCTGTCGCAGCGGCGAAGAGCTTGTCGCGCCGGTCCTGCCACGCCTCGACCTGGACCGACGCATACCGCCGCCCTTGCCGGTTGACCCGCGCCCGCGCGTAAGCATCGCGCGGAAGGCCGGAGCGCAGATAGTCTACTGTGAAATCAATCGTCTTGGGCAAGCGCGGCATTGCGCCGGTGCTCTCGTTCAGCCGACCGGCCTCGATCTCTTCCCAGAGCCAGGTCCAGCTCAAGCCGATCAATGCCGACACCTCAAGGAACGATGCGGTCACCCCGCCGTGGATGGCCGGAAGGGACGGATTGCCAATCAAGCGGTCGCTAAAGCGGAGGATCGCAGTCAACTCGTCGCCGTGCCGGTCAAACTCGATCCCCAGAAAGCCGATGTAGGGCACGCCCGAAACCAGACGCTGGAGCGCCCGGTCACGCCGTTCCTTGACGACCCCGACGGGTTCAGGCGGACGGCGCGCACTCATGGGATGGCGCTCCGATGTTCCTCGTTTTGGGTCGCGTTCTCTACGGACCCGCTGCTCCTGGCCCCAAGGCGCCCGGATGTCGCGCGCTGCAAGGTGAACGCGCCCGAAGCCGTCGCGACAGGCGTTTCTCCGGTCTCGTCGCGCGCAACCGCGCGAACAAACGCGACAGAGCGCGTGACGTGGTAGCACGTCGCCTCTGCAGTGATGGTCTGACCCGGCGTGGCAGCGCGCATGTAGTCGATCCGCAGGTCGATCGTGGCCGTCGAGACAGGACCCGTGGGATGAGACATCACTGCCGCCCCGCCGCATGTGTCCATCAGCGCCGACACCGCGCCACCATGGATCACCCCCGTCGAAGGCTCGCCGACGAGTTCGGCACTGTACGGCATGGTGATCCTGGCCCAACCCTCGCCGATCTCGCGCAGCTCCATTCCAACGGCTCTGGAAAACGGAATGGCGCCGATGAACTGACGCGCAATCCGGACGATGTCCTGACGCTTTGGCACCGGATTGCCCTCGGGGTTGGCGTCGTGGTCGTGTCCGGGATCGTCCATGGGGAGCTCCGTTTGGCAAAAACGCCGTGACCCCTGTATCTGCCCAGCGCGACGGGGCCGCAAGCCTCCTGATCGGCTGCGCCGAGAGGGAGGCCTTGCGTCCCGGCCGTTGCTGCGCGGATGCGGCCATTGTCGATGTAGGACTTCGACGCTAGGCTGTGGGAAACCTATCAGAGAAGGTCGGATGGCGGACCAACGTCTGAGTTTTAAGGAAATGTGCGCGAAGTTCGACGTCACGCCCAGGACGTTGCGCTACTACGAGTACATTGAGCTGCTTGCGCCCGAACGGGACGGCCGCGCGCGTTTCTACGGCCCGCGGGAGACCGCGCGGATGACGCTGATCCTGCGGGGACGCAAATGGGGGTTTTCCCTGGAGGAAATCCGTCAATGGCTTGAGATGTACGAAGCCGCCGGAACCCAGGCCCAGCTTCAGGTGTTTATTGACCTCGCCGACCGGCAACTCACGGAACTCACCCGGCAAGCCACTGAGCTCGAAGAAGCGATCGCGGACCTGCGCAAAGTCCGCGACGAAACCGCCACGAACCTCAAGTAACAGGTGTGACGTCACGTCTCGGCGATGACAGGCAGGCCGCAGCACGCGCGCAGCCAAACGTAACACGATGCTTTCATTGCATTTCATAGTTAATGACGTTGCGTCAGAGCACGGATCGTGCAGAGGCCACAATGTGACGTAGCGTTCTGTTTACGTCCGCGTTACGGCATCTTGTAGACTCCCGTCAGAGACGACATCTCCCCCTGCGTTAAGCAACGAGGAGATGATACCCATGACGGAGAGCCTAATGACCATACGCGAGATGTGCGACGCGTTCGACGTGACGCCGCGCGCCTTGCGATTTTACGAACAAAAGGAGCTGCTGGCACCGATCCGGCAGGGCACCAAACGGCTGTACACCAATCGCGACCGTGCCAGGCTCAAGCTGATCCTGCGTGGCAAACGGTTTGGTTTCTCGCTCGAAGAGATCCGCCAACTGCTCGACCTCTATCACATCGGCGACCGGCAATTCACGCAGCTCAGCAAGACCTACGAGATCGCCGCCAGCCACTTGGATCGGCTCACGCGCCAGCGGGCCGAGCTCGATACTGCGATCGCCGATCTGACCAAAGACCTGACTTGGGTGTCCAACCGGCTTTCGGAAATCGGCACCAAGACACCCCAAGCCGCGAACGGGTAAGCGCACGCCCGTAAAGAACAGGAGACCGCCGGATGCCGCACTACACCGCACCCGTGAAGGACATTGAATTCGTTCTGCATGACGTCCTCAAGGCCGAAGCCCAGCAGATTCCGGGCTATGAAGACATGGACCGCGCGTTCACGGCAGCGGTGTTGCAGGAAGCCGGCAAGATCTCCGAAGAGGTGCTCGCACCTCTCAACCCGATTGGTGACGCGCAGGGATGCACATTGGAAAATGGCGTCGTGCGCACCCCCGACGGGTTCAAGGCGGCCTACGATCAAGTTGCAGAAGGCGGCTGGATCGGGCTTGACGCCGACCCCGAGTTTGGCGGGCAGGGCATGCCCTATCTGCTGGCAACGGCGGTCGGCGAGATGTTCGTGTCGGCCAACATGGCGCTCAATATGTTCTGGGGGCTGACCCACGGCGCCTATTCCGCCATCGCGGCCCACGGCTCCGACACTCAGAAGCAGACCTATCTGCCCAACATGATCTCCGGTCAGTGGGGCGGCACGATGAACCTGACGGAGCCGCAGTGCGGCACCGATCTGGGTCTCATCCGCACAAAGGCCGAGCCGCAGGACGACGGCACCTACCGGATCACCGGCCAGAAGATCTGGATCTCCGCCGGTGAGCACGACATGGTCGAGAACATCGTCCACCTCGTTCTGGCGAAGGTGCCTGGCGGACCGGAGGGTGTGAAGGGGATCTCGCTCTTTATCGTCCCGAAGTTCCTTGTGAACGACGACGGTACCCTTGGGGCCCGCAATGCTCTCAGCTGCGGCGGCCTCGAAACGAAGATGGGCATTCACGGCAATGCGACCTGCGTCATGAACTATGACGGAGCGACTGGCTTCCTCGTGGGCGAGCTACACAAAGGCATGCGCGCGATGTTCACGATGATGAACGAGGCGCGCATTGGCGTCGGACTGCAAGGCTATTCGCAAGGCGCGGTGGCCTACCAGAACGCCCTTGGCTTCGCCCGGGACCGCCTGCAGGGCCGCGACATCACCGGTCCCGCAAACCCCGACGGTCCGGCGGACTCCATCATGGTCCATCCCGACGTGCGACGAAACCTCCTGCAACAAAAGAGCTTTGTCGAAGGTGCGCGCGCGTTCGCGTTCTGGGGCGCGGAAATGATCGACCGGGCACACCGCGGCGGCGACAGTGATGCCGAGGCGATGGTGTCGCTCCTCACACCCGTCATCAAAGGGTTTCTGACGGACAAAGGCTTCGAAACAACGGTGCTCGCGCAACAGACCCTGGGCGGCTCCGGGTTCACCAAGGAATGGGGCCTGGAGCAATTCGTCCGCGACGCTCGCATTACGATGATCTATGAGGGCACCAACGGGATTCAATCGCTCGACCTCGTGGGCCGTAAGCTACCGCAGAACGGTGGCAAGGCGATCATGGCCTTCTTCGCGTTGGTCAAAGGGTTCCTCAAAGACAATGCGGACAACGAAACCCTCGCGAACGGCTTCCTCGAACCGCTGAAGGCCGCATCAAAGGACCTCCAAAGCGCCAGCATGTACTTCATGCAGAACGGTCTCAAGACCCCAAACCATGCGCTCTCCGGCTCCTACGACTTCATGCATCTCTTCGGCCACGTCTGCCTGGGCCTTATGTGGGCGCGCATGGCAAAGGCCGCCGCGGACCGTCTGGGCGCAGGCGACAGTGACAGTGACTTCCTGAAGGCAAAGATCGAGACTGGACGGTTCTACATGGCGCGACAATTACCAGCGACCAAGCTGCACCTTGCGCGCATTGAAAGCGGGGCCGAGCCTGTGATGACACTGGACGCGGCCAGTTTCTGATATGCATGAGCCAAACCGCTTCCTGACCCTCAAACGCTCGGCCCAGAGGCAGATGGTGGGAGCCTCCGGCGGCGGTATTTTAGAGCAAGAAGAAAGCGAGGGTGCGCCCCAGCCGGGCGGGCCGTCTTCTGGACGGGTTCCCGTGCCAACTGGGGCGTCTTCTCCTTGCGCGGTCATCGGCGCCGCCGCCTGTACCGCATCGAATGTCTAACTGGAGCGTGGTTAATAGGCGATGAACCCGCGCCTTCTTCTTGCTGGAAATACCGCGCGGGGGTGTGGGGGTGCGAAACCCCCACGTGACGCTGGCCAATCAGGAGCTCAACTATGGACCTTTATTGCTTCGGGGAAAGCGGAAACGCTTACAAGGCCGCCCTGGCCCTGGAACTATCGGGAACGACATGGCGTGCGGTCCATGTCGACTTCTTCAAGGGTGAGACGCGCGGCGCAGAGTTCCGCCGACTCAATCCGATGGGGGAATGCCCCGTTCTGGTTGACGGCGACACCGTCCTCACGCAGTCGGGCGTGATCCAGGACTATGTGACTGAACGGTCAGGCTGCCATGGTGGGGCAACCGCTGAGGAGCAGCGTGAGGTTCTACGGTGGGTTCTTTGGGACAATCACAAGCTCTCAAGTCTGACGGGGATCACGCGTTTCTTGATCAACTTCGCACCCAAGGAAAAACAGCCCCAGGAGGTGATCGGGTGGCTACGGGGTCGCTTGCGCAACTCCTATGGCATTCTTGAGGCTCATCTGGCCGGGCGCGACTGGATCGTGGGCGATGGCATCACCAATGCGGATCTGTCCTGTTGCGGTTATCTCTACTACCCTGAGCCCTTTGGGTTTGACAGGGCGGAATGGCCGAACATCGACGCCTGGTTGTCACGCCTCGCGGCGCATCCGCGCTGGAAGCATCCCTACGACCTGATGCCCGGATCCCCCGCGGATCGCGCATGAGCGGGCCAGCCCCAAGATAGATCGAAAGGAAGATCATGACGGACGCCTATATCTATGACGCGGTGCGCAGCCCGCGCGGCAAGGGCCGCAAGGACGGATCGCTCCACGAAGTCACTGCCGTGCGGCTGTCGGCGCAGATGCTGAACGCGGTGCAGGCGCGCAACGGCCTCGAAGGGCACGCCGTCGAGGATGTGATCTGGGGCAATGTCACGCAAGTCGGCGAACAGGGCGGTTGCCTGGCGCGGACCGCCGTTCTGGCATCGGATCTCGATGAGACGATCCCGGGCCTTTCGATCAACCGCTTCTGCGCAAGCGGGCTGGAAGCCGTAAACATCGCCGCCAATCAGGTGCGCGGCGGCGGCGGGCATGGCTACATTGCGGGCGGGGTCGAGATGATGGGCCGGGTTGCGATGGGCTCGGACGGGGCGGCGATTGCC
>JBCCYI010000064.1:0-20120 GCA_039189975.1 Pseudomonadota bacterium | reverse complement strand
GCCTCAACGCGCAGCCGTGCCTCGAGCGCGTCGGAAAGCGCGATCGGAGCATTGGGCGACACATTGCGCAAAGTGGTGCGCACCGGAATGTCCAAACGGGTCTCTAAAAAGATGCGTATGGCGGTCGGGGCTTCGTAAGCGAAGAGGTGATCGACGGCCGGCACCCCGTCTGCACCGGCGCAGAACCTGCTTTGACGTCCGACCTGCGCGAAGGGCTCCGGCGCGTCAGACAACCAGCTTTCGACAAACGTCGCAAAGCCGATGCCTTTTGTGCTTGTGGCCTGACCGTCGATATCGTCGCGCAACCTGTACCGGTACCAGCTTGCCAGCCAAGAGATTGGTTCCCGCACGATCGCAAAGGTCTGCAACCGCGAACGGTCTTCCCGCGTGAGGATGCGTGCCCAACCCTTGTCGAACCAGGCGCGGGTCATGTGCCGATAATAGGGCGGGAAGCGGATCCCCATGTCGGCATGTGGCCAGAGAGCCTCCTGCAGGGCCTCGCTTCCGGTCTTCGGTGTGGCAAGCACCACAAGTCCGGCTTTCCAAAATACAAGCATCCCGGCGCTGCCTTTCTCTGGATCGGCTAACCTTTCTTTAACTCTCTTGCGGGCATTTCGGAATTACGAAGAAATTTCTTGAAATGCTCAGGGCCGCCCCGCATAAGAGTGGGAACAAGAGGTGAACATGAGCAGTCATCGCCCACCGTCGCAGCCCCGTTGCTGTGCGGCGCGGCCTGTGAAAAAAGGAGCCAGAGGATGGCGACAGGGACTTTGCTGGACATGGTGGACAAGAAGAGCTCGGACAAACAAAAGGCGCTCGACTCCGCGCTGGCGCAGATTGAGCGGCAGTTTGGCAAGGGCTCGATCATGAAGCTCGGCGGCGAAAGCACGATGCCTGAGATCGAGGCGACGTCGACGGGATCGCTGGGGCTCGACATTGCGCTCGGCATTGGCGGCCTGCCCAAAGGCCGTATCATCGAAATATATGGGCCGGAAAGCTCCGGCAAAACGACGTTGACATTGCATTGCGTTGCTGAGGAGCAGAAAAAAGGCGGGGTCTGCGCCTTTGTGGACGCAGAGCACGCGCTCGACCCGATGTATGCGCGTAAGCTCGGTGTAGATCTGGACGAGTTGCTGATCTCTCAGCCCGACACCGGAGAGCAGGCCCTGGAAATCACGGACACGCTGGTGCGATCCGGCGCAGTGTCGATGGTGGTCGTCGACTCGGTGGCGGCGCTGACGCCGAAGTCCGAGCTGGAAGGTGACATGGGCGACAGTTCCGTCGGCGTGCATGCCCGGTTGATGAGTCAGGCCATGCGTAAATTGACCGGCTCGATCGCGCGTTCCAATTGCATGGTCATCTTCATCAACCAGATCCTTATGAAGATCGGTGTGATGTTCGGCTCTCCTGAAACGACGACCGGGGGCAACGCGCTTAAGTTCTATTCGTCCGTCCGGCTCGACATTCGGCGCATCGGATCCATCAAGGATCGCGATGAAGTCGTTGGCAATACCACCCGGGTCAAGGTGGTCAAGAACAAGGTGGCGCCTCCGTTCAAACAGGTCGAATTCGACATCATGTATGGTGAAGGGATCTCCAAAACGGGCGAGATGATCGACCTCGGCGTGAAAGCTGGCGTCGTGGACAAATCTGGTGCCTGGTA
This sequence comes from Pseudomonadota bacterium, assembly GCA_039189975.1. Taxonomy (GTDB): domain Bacteria; phylum Pseudomonadota; class Alphaproteobacteria; order Rhodobacterales; family Rhodobacteraceae; genus HLUCCA09. Next base: position 18,457 of record JBCCYI010000064.1, on the reverse strand, counting down.
CTCGTATGGCGATGAGCGGATCGGACAAGGACGCGAGAATGCCAAGTCGTTCCTTCGAGAGAACAGGGATATTGCTCTCGCTATTGAGGACAAGATTCGTGCAGCTCACGGGCTCGACTTCGACACAGGGGAGCGCGAAGACGACGACGTTGTAGAACGCTAGTATCTTGCTCGTGCGCGGGCGGGGCTCAAACTGAAGCGAGCTTCGCTATGCTGCAGTCGGCAGCATCGCACTTCTGAACCTAGGAGACATGCGCCAGGGTGCGATGGGGCTCGGTGCCCCTTCACATTTAAGAGGGGGCGCTGCCCCCAGGCGCGCCAGCGCGCCTCCCCCGGGATACTTTAGGCAAAATGAAGCTTGGTTAATGGATTGTTCATCCTTTGATGGTGTTGTGACGGCGCGGTACAGGCGGGGACGCCGATGACCGTGCACGATGAAGTCACCTCAGCCATTGCGCTTGGCTAGGTTTTGAGAGCCTGGTCCCCTTGGCTGAGGCGCATTCCGTCACGTTCATTGTGCCAAAAATATCCTTGCCGAAGGCGGCCTATCGGGTGGGCCTGCACTCACAATGTGGGCATTTACTACGCTGGGCAACTGGTAGACAGGACGCATGCGGGCCGGTAAGTCTGCGCTCCGACACGGCGGATGCCCCACCGTGCGACCAGCTTCAGAGACCATGCCGCTATGTCAAGCCCAGCTCAGCCCGCTCTAAGTCTTGCCGAGATCCGGTCGACGTTCCTCGACTTTTTTGCACGGCAGGGTCACGCGGTGGTGGACAGCTCACCCCTTGTGCCGCGCAACGACCCGACGTTGATGTTCGCCAATTCGGGAATGGTTCAGTTCAAGAACCTCTTCACGGGAGTTGAGACCCGGGACTATGTGCGCGCAACGACTTCCCAGAAGTGTGTACGCGCCGGCGGTAAGCACAACGATCTGGACAACGTCGGTTACACCAACCGGCATCATACGTTCTTCGAGATGCTCGGCAACTTCTCCTTCGGGGACTACTTCAAGGAAGACGCGATCCCGTTTGCATGGGACGTCGTGACTAAGGAGCTTGGCATCAACAAGGACAAGCTTCTCGTGACGGTGTACCACACCGACGACGAAGCGGCCGATCTTTGGAAGAAGGTCGCCGGGTTGCCTGATGATAGGATCTTGCGCATCGCAACCGACGACAACTTCTGGATGATGGGGCCAACCGGGCCATGCGGGCCGTGTTCGGAGATTTTCTACGATCACGGCGACCATATCTGGGGCGGACCACCAGGAAGCCCGGAGGAAGACGGAGATCGTTTTGTCGAGATCTGGAACCTCGTCTTCATGCAATACGAGCAGTTCGAAGACGGCTCGCGCCGCGAGTTGGCGGCGCAGTCGATCGACACTGGCATGGGGATCGAGCGTGTCGCGGCCCTGTTGCAGGGCACCAACGACAATTATGCTACGGACCTGATGCGCGGACTTATCGAAGCATCAGCCCAGGAGAGCTCGACCGACCCAGACGGCCCGGGGCGCACCCATCACCGTGTGATTGCGGACCATCTGCGCTCCGTGTCGTTCCTGATCGCCGATGGCGTGCTGCCGTCCGGCGAGGGGCGAGGCTATGTTCTACGCCGGATCATGCGGCGGGCTATGCGCCATGCGCATTTGCTCGGTGTGACGGACCCGCTGATGCATCGCCTCGTACCGGAGTTGGTGCGGCGCATGGGGGGCGCTTACCCGGAACTGCACAGCGCCCAGCCGTTGATCACCGAAACCCTGCGCAGCGAAGAAACACGTTTCCGGCAGACGCTGGAGCGGGGCTTGAAGCTGCTCGACGATGAGCTGGGCGCTCTTGAGAGCGGCGTTGAGCTTCCGGGGGCTACCGCGTTCAAGCTCTACGACACCTTTGGCTTTCCGCTCGATCTGACCCAGGATGCGCTGCGCGAAAAGGGCAGGGGGGTTGATCTAGCGGGCTTCGACGCGGCGATGGCGGAGCAAAAGGCAAAAGCCCGGGCTGCGTGGGCCGGGACAGGCGAAGTTGCCGACGCCAGTGTCTGGTTCGACATTGCCGATCAGCACGGCGCGACGGACTTTCTGGGGTATGACACCGAGACTGCGGAGGCGCAGGTCCTGGCGCTTGTCCGGGACGGCGGTCTTGTCGAGAGCGCGACGGTTGAAGACGCCGTGCAGATTGTTCTGAACCAGACCCCGTTCTACGCGGAGGCCGGGGGGCAGGTGGGCGACACCGGACAGCTGACAACCGACACCGCCGTGGTGACAATCACGGATACCAAGAAGGTCGCCGGGGTCTACATCCATGTGGCCACGGTCACGAAAGGAACGCTGACCGTCGGAGAGGCCGCTAAACTCGGCGTGGACCACGGCAGGCGCAGTGCCATTCGGGCCAACCATTCTGCGACGCACCTGCTGCATGAGGCGTTGCGCGGCCGACTGGGCGCGCACGTCGCGCAGCGCGGCTCGCTGAATGCGCCGGACCGGCTGCGGTTTGACTTCTCCCACGGCCAGGCACTGACGCTGGAGGATCTTGCGGCCGTCGAGGCCGAGGTGAACGGCTTTGTGCGTCAGAACAGCCCGGTCGAGACCCGGATCATGACCCCAGACGACGCGCGGGCCATCGGGGCGCAGGCCCTCTTTGGCGAGAAGTACGGCGATGAAGTCCGCGTCGTGTCCATGGGGCGTGCGCCGACCGGCAAGGGGGCGGATGGCGAGACGTGGTCGATTGAGCTCTGCGGCGGCACCCATGTGCGCCAAACCGGGGACATTGGCCTCTTCGTGACGCTGGGCGACAGCGCGTCTTCCGCCGGGGTGCGCCGCATCGAGGCCCTGACGGGCGAGGCCGCGCGGGCCTACCTGCGTGCGCAGGACCACCGGCTCGCGCAGATCGCGCTTGCGGTGAAAGCGCCGGCGGCCGAGGTCGTCGACCGGGTCCAGTCCCTTTTGAGCGAGCGCCGCGCGCTCACCTCCGAAGTGGCCGACCTGCGGCGCCAGTTGGCCCTCGCAGGTGGCGGCCAGGCGGAGCCCGAGTCGACGGAGGTCGCGGGCGTGCCGTTCCTGGCGCAAGTCCTCTCGGGCGTGACCGGAAAGGACCTGCCCGGCTTGATCGACGCACATAAGGATAGGCTCGGCTCCGGCGCGATTCTGCTGATCGCGGATGCTGGCGGCAAGGCCGCTGTCGCCGCCGGGGTGACGCCGGATCTGACCGGGCGCGTCTCCGCGGTTGATCTGGTGCGCGCGGCCGTGGCCGAGCTTGGCGGCAAGGGCGGCGGGGGCCGGCCCGACATGGCGCAGGGCGGCGGCAAGGACACCAGCAACGCGGAGGCCGCCATCGCCGCCGCGACGAAGCATCTTGAGGGAGTTGCGGCATGAAGCCTGCCTATTGGATCGCCCATGTGACCGTCACCGACGCCGAGGCCTATGCGCGCTACGCGGAGCTCGCGACAAAGGCGATGGCCGAACACGAGGGCGAGTTTCTCGCCCGTGGCGGTGCCAACACGTGGTTCGAGGGGACGGAGCGTCCACGCAACGTCGTGGCGCGATTCCCGTCGATGGAAGCGGCAGAGGCCTGCTACCGTTCGGACACGTATCAGGAAGCGCTGACCCACGCCCGCGGCGCGTCGGAGCGGGACCTGATGATCGTCGAGGGGCTCTAACGCGCGCCCGATTGCTCCCGATGGCCGTATGAGCGCGGTGCGCGAATGATCCCGATGGCAGAGCTGCTGGCGCGCTATGCGCAGCCCGGCCGGCTGGAGGGCATCTTTCTGCGCCCCGCGCGCAAGGCGGAGCTGGTGGCCGTCTCGACCGTTATGGTCGCGGAAGCTGGGCTCGACGGGGACCATGCGCGCCCCGGCAAGCGCGCCGTCTCGCTGATCCAGGCCGAGCATCTGCCGGTGATTGCCGCGCTAGCGGGGCATCCTTCGGTGGCCCCGGAGCTGCTGCGCCGCAACCTTGTGGTGTCGGGCCTGAACCTCACCGCGATGCGGGGGCGGGCGCTCGGCATTGGTGAGGCAACGCTCGAGATCACCGGCCCCTGCGCGCCCTGTTCCCGCATGGAGGTCGCGCTTGGCCACGGCGGCTACGGCGCGATGCGGGGTCATGGCGGGTGGTGTGCCAAGGTGGTGTCGCCGGGCCGGATCACATGCGGTGACGTGGTGCGCCCCGTGGAGTGACCGGAAAGCACCCCTCAGCTTTTCCAGCCCGGCAACGTGTTTCCGATGAGCGCCACCCGGCGACGAGTTCCAACCTCGGCCGCGCCCTGAGCCACAGCATTCAGGCGTCTAATTCGCCGCCCGCGCCTGACGTTTGCGCTCGTGGGGGTCCAGGTAGCGCTTGCGCAGCCGCACCACGCTGGGGGTCACCTCCACCAGCTCGTCATCGTCGATATAGGCGATGGCCTCCTCCAGGCTCATCCTCACCGGCGTCGTCAGGACCACCGCATCGTCCTTGCCCGAGGCGCGCACGTTGGTCAGCTTCTTGCCCTTGAGCGGATTCACTTCAAGGTCGTTGTCGCGCGAGTGCTCGCCGATGATCATGCCCTCGTAGACGTTCTCTTGCGCGCCGATGAACATCTTGCCCCGATCCTCCAGGTTGAAGAGCGCATAGGCGACCGATTGCCCATTCTCCATCGAGATCAGCACACCCGCCCGGCGTCCGGGGATCGCGCCCTTGAAGGGGGCCCAGGCGTGGAACACCCGGTTCAACACGCCGGAGCCGCGCGTGTCCGTCAGAAACTCGCCCTGATAGCCGATCAGCCCGCGGGAGGGCACATGGGCGACGATCCGGGTCTTGCCGCTTTGCTGGCGCATGTCGACAAGCTCACCCTTGCGCGGCCCGGTCAGCTTTTCGATCACGGCGCCGGAATACTCGTCGTCGACGTCGATGGTGACCTCTTCGATGGGCTCCAGCTTGGCGCCATCCTCCTCGCGCATCAGCACCCTTGGGCGCGAGATCGAGAGCTCAAAGCCCTCGCGCCGCATGTTCTCAATGAGGACGCCCATCTGTAGCTCGCCTCGCCCGGCGACCTCAAAGGCTTCGCCGCCAGGTGTGTCGGTCACCCGGATCGCGACATTCGTCTCCGCTTCCTTCAGCAGGCGCTCTCGTATCACGCGGCTCTGCACCTTCTTGCCCTCGCGCCCCGCCAGCGGGCTGTCGTTGATCCCGAAAGTCACCGAAATGGTCGGCGGGTCAATGGGTTGGGCGGGCAGGGGATCTTCCACCGCCAGCGCGCAGATCGTGTCCGCGACGGTGGCCTTGGCCATCCCAGCGAGGGTGACGATGTCACCGGCGGAGCCCTCGTCGATCTCCTGCAGCGCCAAGCCCCGGAAGGCCTGCACCTTGGTCACGCGAAACTGCTCGATTTTCTGCCCGATGCGCGAGAGCGCCTGCACCGATTGCCCGGTCTTCACCCGACCCGAGTCGATGCGCCCCGTGAGCATTCGCCCGATGAACGGATCCGCCCCGAGCGTCGTCGCGAGCATGCGGAAATCGTCGCCCGTACGGCTGATCTGGCGCGGCGCGGGCACGTGGTTGACGATCAGGCGGAAGAGCGCGTCGAGCGACTTGCGCGGCCCGTCGAGTTCCGCATCTGCCCAGCCGGCGCGTCCGGAGGCGTAGAGATGCGGAAAGTCGAGCTGATCGTCGTCGGCATCGAGCGTGCTGAACAGGTCGAAGACCTCGTCGAGCGCGCGATCGGGCTCGGCATCGGGCTTGTCGACCTTGTTGAGCACCACGATCGGCCGCAGGCCCAGCGCGAGCGCCTTGGAGGTGACGAACTTCGTCTGCGGCATCGGCCCTTCGGCAGCATCGACGAGAAGCACCACGCCATCGACCATCGACAGGATCCGCTCCACCTCGCCGCCAAAGTCGGCGTGGCCCGGAGTGTCGACGATGTTGATCCGCGTGCCCTGCCACTCCACAGAGGTGGCCTTGGCCAGGATGGTGATCCCGCGCTCGCGCTCCAGATCGTTGCTGTCCATGGCGCGTTCGGCCACGGCCTGATTTTCCCTGAACGCGCCGGATTGCTTCAGAAGTTCGTCGACCAGCGTTGTCTTGCCGTGGTCGACGTGGGCAATAATGGCGATGTTGCGCAGGTCCATGGGGCCTCTCCACTGGTTCGGCCCGCTGCTATCCTCCCGCCGCACCGAGGGCCAGAGCGAAACGCACGCCCCGCTTCTTCTTGCCTGAAATACCGCGGGGGAGCAGCCGAAGGCTGTGGGGGCGGAGCCCCCGATCAGGAGGCGTCAGTCGGTGCCACGGTAGGGCTTGACGTATTGCAGCGCCATGTCCCACGGGAAGAAGATCCACGTGTCCTGGCTCACCTCGGTGATAAAGGTGTCAACCATGGGCCGCCCCTTGGGCTTGGCATAGACGGCGGCAAAATGGGCCGCGGGGTAGAGCTTGCGCACGAGCTCAAGCGTCTTGCCGCTGTCCACAAGGTCGTCGACGATCAGGATGCCATGGCCTTCGCCCATCAGCTGCGCATCGGGTGCTTTCAGGACAATGGCCTCGGCCTGGGCCTGATGGTCGTAGGACTTGACCGAGATGGTGTCGACCGTGCGGATGTTGAGCTCGCGGCTGACGATCATCGCAGGCGCCATGCCGCCGCGAGTGACGGCAACCACCGCGCGCCAGCCGCCCTCGGGGCCTACGCTTTCGAGCCGCCAGGCCAGCGCACGGCTGTCGCGGTGGATCTGATCCCAGCTGACGTGAAATCCCTTCTCGTGGGGCAGGCGGTCGGTCATGCTCGGCTCCTTCGTGCGGCGGCAGGGCTGCAAACGGGGCAGGTGACGCAGCCCCGGGCCGGGGTCGCGCGCCCGTTGCGCTGACATACCGGCCTAGGAAGCGGCGTCAATATCCGGCGCATCGACCGCCTTCATCCCGACCGTGTGGTAGCCCGCGTCCACATGGTGGGTTTCGCCCGTCACGCCCGCGCCGAGGTCCGACAGCAGATAGAGCGCCGAATTGCCGACGTCGCGCGGCGTCACAGTCCGGCGCAGCGGTGCGTTGAGTTCGTTCCATTTCAGAATGTAGCGGAAATCACCGATGCCCGAGGCCGCGAGCGTCTTGATCGGGCCGGCGGAGATCGCGTTGACGCGCACGCCGTCCTTGCCGAGATCTTCGGCCATATAGCGCACCGACGCCTCAAGCGCTGCCTTGGCCACGCCCATGACGTTGTAATGCGGCATGACCTTCTCGGCGCCGTAATAGGTCAGTGTCAGGCACGAGCCCCCGTTCGGCATCATCGCCGCAGCACGGCGGGTGCAGGCGGTGAAGGAGTACACGGAGATGTCCATCGACATCTGAAAGTTGGCCCGGCTCGTGTCGACATACCGCCCGCGCAGCTCCGTCTTGTCGGAAAAGCCGATGGCGTGCACGTAGAAGTCGAGACTGCCCCAGGTTTCTTTCAGGCTGTCGAACGCCGCGTCGATGGAGGCCTCGTCCGAAACATCGCATTCGGTCAGTTGCGTCACGCCGATCTTTTCGGCCAGCGGCACAACGCGTTTGCGCAGAGCGTCCCCCTGATACGTCAGTGCGATATCCGCCCCAGCTTCATGCAAGGCTTGGGCAATGCCCCATGCGATTGATTTGTCATTGGCGAGGCCCATGATAAGTCCCCGCTTGCCCGCCATGAGCTGTGCCGTCATCGCCTCGCCTCATCGTCCGTAACCCCGCCTCCTTTAGGCCAGGGGCGGCGTATGGCGCAAGGCGGGGTGCGTCATTCGCGCGCAGTGGGCGGCTGTGACAACCAAAGGTGGGAGCCCGCAGATGAATGACCGTTCCGGCCCTTTCGAGGGGGAAGATCCGTTCCAGACAGCCCGCGCCTGGCTGAGCGAGGCCGAAGCCTCCGAGCCCAACGATCCTAACGCCATCGCATTGGCCACGGTGGATCCGGAGGGGATGCCCAACGTGCGCATGGTGCTCCTTAAGGAGATCGAGGCGACCGGCAATGGCACAGGCGCCTTCGTCTTCTACACCAATTACACCTCCGCCAAAGGGCGCGAGATCGATGCCAGCGGGAAGGCAGCGTTCGTACTGCATTGGAAGAGCCTCCACCGACAACTCCGGGTGCGCGGTGTCACCGAACGGGAGGACGGCCCCAAAGCGGATGCGTATTTCGCCTCGCGGTCGCTCAAATCCCGCCTGGGGGCTTGGGCGTCGGCGCAGAGCCAGCCGCTGTCGTCGCGCGCCGCGCTGGTCGCGGAGGTTGCGAAGGTCACCGTGTCCAAGGGGCCCTCTCCCGCGCGCCCGCCCCATTGGGGTGGTATCCGTATCCGTCCTGTCGAGATGGAGTTCTGGGCGGACGGCGAATTCCGTCTGCATGATCGCTTCCGCTGGACAACGCCCGAGCCCGGCGGCGCCGGGGGATGGACGGTGTCTCGACTGAATCCATAGGGCCGGGACCCCCGCGGCTGCTCCTGCAGTACCGGGGGCGCAAAAGCCTCGCGCAACGTTAAATTTGCAAAATGCATCACCGCGCATTGTCTACGCGCCATCTGGCACGCATAACCTCGGTGTGGAGATGGTTAACATTCCGGTGTATTCCGGTGAGGAAGCTGTAACGCTAGGCTCGCGCCCAGGGATCGCAAAGTAAAAACTTTTTTAACTAGCGGTTCTCTGATGGTTTAGCGGGGTTAGGATCAAAACGGCTGCGAAGGCGAGAAGGTGTACAGGACGTGAGTGAGACCGACGGCGAAGGGGCGCCAACAACGGCGGCGCGCATCAACGGGCGCGTCAAGTGGTTCGACCCCGCCAAGGGTTTCGGATTCGTCGTGTCTGACACGGGCGGTCCGGATATACTCTTGCATGCCAATGTGTTGCGCAATTTCGGGCAGAGTTCCGTTGCCGATGACGCGCGCGTGGTCATCGCGGTTCAGCAGACGGCGCGGGGCATGCAGGCAGTCGAAGTTTTTGAGATCACCCCACCACCGGCCGAATCGACCTTTAACGACGTTGACATCCTCTCTGCTGAGGAATTGGCCAAACTGCCTCTGGAACCGGCACGCGTGAAATGGTTCGACAAAGGTAAGGGCTTCGGATTTGCCAATGTTTTCGGACGTCCGGAAGACGTTTTCGTGCATATCGAGGTGCTGCGACGGTCCGGCCTGGCAGACCTTCAGCCTGGAGAGGCCATTGGCGTTCGGGTCACAGATGGCCAGCGCGGGCGGATGGCGCTCCATGTCGCGGCTTGGGAAAAGGCCCTCTATGACGCGTAAGGGACGTCCGAGCCGCCGCGGTCTGGTCTGGATCCTCGCCTGCATGAGCGTAATCTTGCCGATTGCGGCCTGGGCTGAGTGCAACGCGGCCCATGTCGATCTGAGAGGAGATTGGGGCCAGGCCCGTTTCTCGGTCGAGGTTGTCGACACACCGGAGACGCGTGCGCAGGGGCTGATGTTCCGCGAGAGTATGGCCCAGAGCGCGGGGATGCTCTTTGTTTACCAGAGCGCGCAGGCACCGACGTTTTGGATGCGCAACACGCTGATTCCGTTGGACATGGTGTTCGCGCGGCCAGACGGTGTGGTGCAGCATGTGCATCCCGAGGCCGTCCCGCTTGACGAAGAGACGCATATCTCCGGCGGCGAAGGTATCCTTGTCGTGCTAGAGATCAATGGGGGCGTTGCTGCGCGTTTTGGGATCGCACCGGGCACCGAGATGCGTCACCCGGCTTTCGGAGCCGACGCCGCATGGCCCTGCCCAACGACGGATGCCACCGGCGGGTAGCGCGTCTGGCCCTGCAGAAACCGCGCTTTCCGGGTCGTCTCCCCTTGCAATCGCCCGTCAAATGCAAGATGCGAACCGGGTCGGGGCGTGGCGCAGCCTGGTAGCGCGACGGTTTTGGGTACCGTAGGTCGTAGGTTCGAATCCTGCCGCCCCGACCAAGACTTAGCTCAAGTCGGGACAGTGCGTTTTGCAGAAGCGTTCAGCGCTTGGCTGTCCGTGGCTTCTCGGCAAGGGGGTCTGTCGTATCTGGATGCAAAGCCACATAGGGCTCGATGACATCGTTTGCGGCCTTCAGGCTCCGGCCGATTTGTATGATCATTGTCCACAACTTCGCCCCTGCATGAAGAGACGCATAGCTGCTGGGTCCCGTGCGTCGTAAGGGCGTAGCTTCGGTTGCATCTTCAACGTGTCGCGCCCTGTGCTGACGGCATCGCCAAGACAGCTTTTGTGCTGGTACGGCGCCCCCCGGATTTCGAAGATACAGACCATCCTGTGCTAAGCGGTCGATAACCCGGGAGAGCGCTTCTGAAATCGGTACAGACGCCAGTCTGAATCGGTTCTTTGTCCCATCTACAAACCGGCGCTCTGCCGCGTTGGATGGACATTCGCGGAGCTAAGCTCGTGCAAGTTGCCCGGTCGAAAACCAGTCTCCATAGCAAAGAGGGTGATTCGCCCGACATGCGGCGGCGCGCCCGCAGTGACTGTTTCTATTTCCGCACCGGTCCATACGATCTTGGCCCGATTGGAGCGATAGGCAGACGATAAGTGTCCAAGACGATGCTCCGAGAGACAGCCGCGGCAACACCCCCGTCCTATGAGCCGTTACAAGTGTCGCATGCGCTCCTCGCAGACCGTCCCTCCAACTCGATCACGCCACGCCAAGACATGTCGGCGAATGCGTGTGTCAGACAGGACGGCGAACGGTGCCGCGCCGAACGCGTGTCGGTGCCGTTCTTTGGGTGCTGCATTGCTGGCGCGATGTCAGACCGCGTTCTTGCAGAGAGGGTCGTGCACTCTCGGGACTCCAGGTGGCGCGGGATCACCTGCCGCAACTTGCCGCCGGCCATCGTGGTACCACTGGTGCAAGCGGAGAGCCCGGCAAAAAGCTCGGCCGAATCCAGCACTTCATCGCTGTCCGATCGCCAGACGCATGGCGGACCAATTCCGCGCACCGGCTTGCACCTGGCTGAGCGGAATTTGCCGGTGCCATCTCGCGCGCCGAAGCTATCGCAGGCTCCCATTTCGACAGCATCGTTGCCATATCGGCTCGAGGCATCAGCCGGGCGCTGAACGTTCGGCCCGGTGCCGCGTGTCGCTGCCGATTTGGGCGTGTGAATGGGGACGGGCGTTGCGTGATGTTGCCTGCTGCTCCCGCGGTTATGCGCGCGACATTGGTTTTTGCCCGCGCCTGAAGATTTCGACTACGCGCATGAGATCACTGCTGCAGGGGCATGGTTCACGCAAGGAAAGCGGGAAGATCTCAGCAGGGTCGGGCGCTGCTACAGGGGTTGGTTGGGCGCCTTCGACGCCAAGTAGGTCCCGAATCTCCTGGATGTTCGTTTTGCGTGTTGAGCTTGTCAGAAAGCCGTAGGTCCCGATCCGGTGGAACCCATCTGGTAGGACATGGATCAGGAACCGGCGAATGAACTCAGGCGTGGCCAGGCGCATGACCTTCTGCTTGTCATCGCGCTTTATCCTGTGGTCCTTCCAGCGGGATGCGACGGCGTCTGCATCTGCGCTTCTACGGCGGTGGTTCGAGGTCGCCACGCGATGGGTGTATCGGCTGAGATAGTCCACTACCGCCTCCGGCCCGCCGAAGGGTGGCTCGGCGTAGACCACCCCGTCGGATTTGCGGAACGGGGCGAGCCATTTTGTGAGGGCGGTGGTGTCGACCAGTCCTTCCTGGTCACCGAAGAAGGTAAGCGCGCCGTCTTGGTGTAGTGCCAACAGGCCGTCAATGAACAGGCGACGAAAGAGGCGCGCCAACACGCGCACATGCAGGAAGAATCCAGGTTTGCAGGCGTTCCAACGGGTGCCGTCTGGCGACAGGCCACCGCCGGGAACGATCATGTGGATGTGCGATGGTGCGCCAGTGCCGATCCACAGGTATGCAACACGCTGGTCATGCCGACCTTCGCGCCGAGACGCTTAGGGTCGGCCGCGATGGTCATTACCGACTCTGCGCTCGCCATTGTCTCTCTGACCAATGGCGCTCCAATGGCTCACCCTGACACTTGGGGCAATGGCGGCTCTTGCAAGAGTTATAAGTGATGTGATGGTGATCGCACTTGGTGCACGCTGCCACATGCCCACCGAGCGCCTCGGTCCGGCAGCTCTTAATCTCCGACATCACCGTGATCTGGGCGAGGCTGACATGCCGGGCCTTGGCCTGCCGCCACCCGCGCCCCTACCTTCGGAAAATGTCTACAATCTCAAGCCTTGAGTGGTGCAAGACCCCGGCACGTCACTCCAGGCTTCGCCGCAGCGTCTGGTCCTGAAGACTGGCCAGCATCTCGTCGGGGAACACCGTTTCCTTGATCGTCTTGGTGGCAACATGGGTGTATCGCGCCGTGGTCGTCAGCTTGGCGTGGCCGAGCAGAATCCGGACCACCCGCACGTCCGTGTTGGCCTCCAGCGGGTGGGTCGCGAAGCTGTGCCAGAGCGTGTGCCGCGTGGAGGGCTTGCGGATCCCGACCATGTGTTTTGCCGAGGTGATCCTGCCCCGCTTGAGTGGACACCCATGATGGGCTTTCGAGCCAACGCAAGGAGTGTCCGGTGGAGAAGAAGCGCCGGAATTTTGCGGCCGTGCTTCTTTCCAGTACGCCCGCATCAGGCCCAGCAATCCGGGCGACAGCATGACCTTGCGATCCTCGCCGCCTTTGCCCTGATCGACGTGGATTAGCATCCGATCGCTGTCTCTGTCGCTGTCGCTGACCTTGAGATTGCACACCTCCGAGGCGCGCAGACCCGCACCAAAGGAAATGCTGAGCGCGGCGCGATACTTCAGCCCGTGCCCGGGCGTCGCTACCAACAGGTCAGACACCTCCTGCACGCTGAACACCATCGGCGGCTACTTTGGCTGGATCTTGAACGGCATGAACCGCTTCATGTTCTCGCGCCCGGGGGTGATGCCGAAAAAGAACCGCAAGGCCACGATCCGCGTGTTGAAGGTCGAGGGCGTCACCCCGGTATCGGTCCTGTGCAGCTGATAGGAGCGAAATTCCTGACGCGACGCTGTATTCGGCGAATGCCCAAGAAACGCTGTGAAATCCTTGATTGCTCTGATGTGCGACTTCTGAGCTTTGTCGCCCATCCCCCGAATAGGCATGCCCGCTATCATCCGCGCAGGCAGCGGGCTTGTCTTCTCCTCTGTCATCGAAACCTCCTGTCATCAGATCGAGAAACCTCAATCTTCAGGCGGGATGCTAAGCCATTAGGACTTAAGCCGAAGGAGCAGCGCGAAACGCCAACCAAAAGCACCCACGCCGCGCGAGCGGCTTAGCCCTTGATTTGACTGTCAGCGAGCTTGTGCCGTGTTCGATTTACTCCGACCAGTTTCACGTCCGTTGAACCACGTTTCAACTTCTGCGCTGCCGGAGGGGTCTTCAGCCGGCTGATCAGCTGACGCGATCCGCAGACCTTCGATCGGCGCAGGGGTATGCACAGCACAAATGGGCGCCACGTCCATCCTGGCCACGGCAAGCCCGACGCTCTGTATTGCTGCCAGGCTGCATTTGATAAGAGCTTCTAAGGGCAATGAGTAGGCCATTACGTCGTCTGGGCTTTGTTCGGGCTGTGGGCAGGTCATGTCAGGTCGGGCATGTCCATGTCGGTGTAGTCCTTGCGCTCGCGCATGCGCTTGCCCATGAACATGTACTCATCGCACCAATGCACACCGGAGCTGAGGGCGATGGGCGTGTCGTCAAAGCCGTGTGTGCGGGCGTTCTGCACCCAAGTAGCCAAGGCCGAATGGATCAATCGGTATGCGTCGCTGCGGCTCGTTTCGCTCATCATTTCTCCTCAGCGGGTTCGTTCGTGCGGGGGACCTGGACGTGGTGTCAGCCCGCTCTCCAAGTCGTTGGCTTCTTACCAGCTACGCATAGCGCCTCTCTGGCAGCGCTTTCAGTGTCCGTCGTCTGGATTTAGGGAACCAAGAGCGGCCTGACCTAACCGAGAGGTCGGTGCGTCGTGTGATTGTGCTGCGTATAGCGGTGATCCAAGGGGTGCGCCTCGAGCGCCTTTCTTTTGATCCTTTCGCGTTGCCGTAGATTGGCTTTGTCCTGGCCAAGAGAGATGTCGGCCGGTGTGACGTGGTTGAGGCTTTCGTGATGGCGCTGGTGGTTGTCGGGGGCGACGAAGGTTGCGATTAGGGCTTCAAGATCAACGGGCAGGAAATGGTTTTCCAGCAGGATGCGGTTCGTGAGGGTCCGATGCCAGCGTTCGATCCTGCCCTGGGTTTGGGGTGGTACAGCACACCGCGTGCGTGGTTCATTCCTTTGTCCTGCGGCCATTCTGCGAGATCGCCTGAGATGTAGCCTGAGCCGTTGTCACTCAGTAGACGCGGTGTCTATTCGTCCAGCTCGCCAGCTCGCCAGCTCGCCAGCTCGCCAGCTCGCCAGCTCGTCAGCTCGTCAGCTCGTCAGCTCGACAGCTCGCCCCGGCACGACCACGCCAACGGCCGTTACGGGCGAGTTCTTCGCGACCATCGTGGATGGTGCTGCGGATCTGTAGACCATCTCTTGGTGGGGCGACGCCGTTGGCAGCTTTCCTCGGACAGGAGCTGGCGTCGAGGGCACTGCGACGGCAAGCCCTGATGAACACTTGCTTGTAGCGTTGGAACTGCCCGACCGCGCGCAGGTTTTCCGCTCCATGGGCACGGCGCAGCAGAGCTATTGGACCGTGGGCAATCGGGTCGACCCGGCGATCGCCGATGCGATTGAAATCGCCAATGCGGCCAGCGTCACCCAGGCATCGGCCAGCCCCATAACCGTTGAGCAGGACACAGACGTGCTCGTGGGCGGGCAGATCTCGGGAGGCTAAAGCGGGGATGGTGGAGCGCGCGTGACCATCTTTGCCCGCGTCGCGGCCACCGAGGCGTAGCTCGCGTCCTCGGCCTCTGGTGATGACGGTGGGGGCAATCAAGGCAGCATTGACACCTGGGGATGGTCCGCCTCGCTCACGTCGGCCCATCCGTGTGTCTCCGGCGAGGAGCTTGGCGTCACCACGGGCAAGATCTCTGGTGGGGAAGCAGGCCCGGTCGCGTCTCCCGCGGGTTGGGTTGGCGCACGGGGCATCAACCTCCGATGCCTTGTTCCCTCTGACGAACCCGGAAAGCCGCTTGCAGGCACGGCCGCCGCGGCAGGCGCCAGCACCGTAACTGCCAGCGGGTCTCTCACGAAGGTCAACTCGGCCAGCGCCGCGGGCACGTCCTCTGGTGCGGCGACTGGCACGCTTCGGCTCCCTGGCACCGTCACAGCGGCCGGGACGACCTCGGCAACCGTCTCGGGCAGGCTTACACAGGCGAGCTTGGCCAGTGCATCCGGCACATCGCGCGCTCTTGTCCTCGGCGGGCTCAAGCAGGTGTTTGCCGCGCCGGCGTCCGAGACATAGAGCGCGGTGGCTGATCGCACCTTCTTCTTCAATGACACTGCATGGATTGTGACCGTGCCGGGCGTCATGCGCGCACGGTCGGCGGTGGGTAAAATCACGGAGCGCAGGGCCTCAGGCCAGACCGCGTCCCGGGCATTGGCCAGCACAATGCAGGCCAACGACGTACCCGGCGCGATCTCGGACAGAACACTCAACGGCACCTTCACGGTGCGCGTATTGCAAGCGGGACCCGGATGAGCACTACACTTGAACCAATCCACCAACGCGACAGTTTGGGCGTCTTCGTACCGATCATAGACGGAGAAGAAGCACTGGCTCCGATCAGCTTGACTGGCGCGACACTCGAAGCCCGCATGACTCTCTGCGCGACTATTGTTGACGGTGCGTCCGCGATCGTCACCGGCGTGGCTGGCGGGATTGTCACAATCTTCTTTGGCGCGGGCATTGTCGATGCCAAGGGAAACTGGACACTGCAGGCGTGCGTGTGACCCTTGGCAGTATCCTGGACACCGTGACGGAAGCGACTGTGCCGGTCTCCGGGGCCGACCGATAGACAAGAGCTCAGGTGGGCGCGCATCTGATCCCATAGACCACCGCCACCAGGTGAGTTTGTGGGGCGAAGATATCCGTGCGCCGAAGCCACTCGGTGCGGGACAAGTTGCGCCTGCAACCTCTGCGTTTCAGACGTCACGCGACGTTCACGCGCGTCCCTGCCGATCCTGCTCGGCATCTCGCGTTCTGAGACCGCGTTTGCTGCTCGCACCACGAAGACCTCCCGTGTGCCCAAGTTCAGCCCGAGGCCAGGTTCCTCGAACAAGAGGGAATGGCAGGCGCCGCGCAGCGGCCATGCGACGCCTCAGGAACGCAGGCGCAATTCGTTCGACGTAGCCGTCATCGACGCCAGCGCGGAATCGGTGCGGCGACGGCGATGTGTCCACCCGCCAACCCACGGGTTCTGGCGCGCGAGCGCAGCCGGTGCACGCGCCCAACAATGGAATGAGGCCTGCCACATTCCGACCACCTTCGCCGCCTAGCCTTTTTATGCGCTGGTCAACGGCACGCTCCACCGCGTTTGCGCACGCACAAGTCGGCAGAGATTGTCCCAACGGCGATAGAGTGAACTGATTAATGTGAGGGACTGCTTATGGGCACAGTAAATGTAAAGATCGGCGGGATCGGGCACAGCGACAAACATGATCCGATCGTGACATCGGGGCTTGGCGATTGCATCTGCCTTGTCGCGTACGACAATAAGAAACAAGTCGGTTCGATGTATCACTTTGTCACGACCGACTGTCGTAATGGCCCGCCAGAGGACATTCAGATCGACGCCAAGCCCCTGAAGGCTGCGAAAGGAAAGCTCGACGCCGCGTTCAAGAAGGTACATTCCAAAGGTGCCAAGATCTCGAATTACGAGATCAAGCTCGGCAAGGAATGGACGGCCAATAAGTACTTTAATGGCCAGCCCTACAAGGACCTGACAAGCGCCTGCAAAACCATTTTCAAGGTTGCGCCAAAGCTCTCGGGTACCAAAGCCAAGTTCGACACCTTTAAAGGAACACTCTCGTAGCTGAGCGGGCGGGCGACCGGCGCAGCGGCCATGGTCGCCACCTCTGCCAACTTGCTTGCCGTCCGGCTGGGGGGGTGGTTCTGCGGTGGTCACCAGCATCGACGTCGACGACGGACGGCCCCACGGCGGCCTGCCGGTCGATCGGAACGACGTCACGTTCGACCTCTGGGTCGACGGTGCGCTCGTCGTGGACGGGGTGGCCGGTGACCAGGTGGTGGCTCACAGGACGTCCTCATCGCCTCGCAGAATAGCACTGGTAACCAGACCCCGTTCATGGGGATGTATGGCTACGCTTGCGCGCCTGAAGTCTCATCCAAAGCACGCTCGCCGACTTCGAGGCGTAGCACGACAGCCTCATTCCAAAGGTTGGGCAGATATTATTCACTCCGTTCGACGCATTCAGATTAACACCAATCCGGCCGTGGACGCGCGTCAGCCTCGGCTAGGCCCGCGCAACCTATGCCAAAGAGATTGAGTGGAAGCCCGCCGGGAAGAGGGATGACCGCGTTCGGAGCTGCAGCAAAGTCCAGATCGTCGGCGTTCCAAATCTCGAAGAAACCGGGATTAGTGCCGCTGTCCTCGAAGGAGATCGACGAGAAAACTGTGTCGGCGACGCTGCCTAGAAAACCGGTTCCTTGCGTGTCGCCGAACCCGCCGAAGGACTCGAGGACGTGCAGGTCGCCGGGAAACTCAATCGTAGCCCGAAGCTGTCCGCCAGTCGTCGTGGACTCCCAACATGCGCCAAAGCCGATATCGGACCGGTGAACGCCCGCGTCGTCGACAGATTCGCGAATGCGCTGCTCAAGTCACTGGCGTTCCGAAACGCTCCGCCACTCACCCCGTGGTTCGTTGGTCCGCGAACCGTGCCCTCGTGCCGAGATATCACGCTGCTGGCGAAGGTGATCTGATGAGCGCGGCCGCCCACGTGTATCAGTCGGTGAAGACGCTGAACGCCGCCAAGAAGGCGGGGGCCAAACATAGGGCCACTACACAGGCAGCCGCCAGAGCCCTGAGCATTGTGCCGTCCCCATGTGACGATCTCTTTGCGGCAACGAGGCTCAATGCTATCGCCATCGTGCCTGAAACTGCATTGCTCGCAATGCAAGAGACCTGCAAACGATGGCTCTTTATTCCGGAAACTCAAGCGCCAACAGAGCGACGTTGAACAAAGCTGAGTCTCGCAGATTGCCTGCAAACTCTAACCGTGCCCGGATCGCTCAGACCTGTTCTGCCAGCAGAGGCCGTTTCCATGGGGCGGTCCGGCTTGAGTGTTGGTACATCGTCGGCCTGTGGTCGATTGGAACGGTGCTTTAAGGAGCATCAGGAATTGATCTGAGGGTTCAATTCTCCGACGATCGGTTCGATGTAAGCCTTCTTGACGCCGACGGCGGCGATCCACTGCCTTACAGCTTTGGCAACGAACTCCGTGCCATTGCACGTCGGGCGTAGGGGCTTCCGAGAGGTTATGGCCACGCGCGCAGCCCCCAGAGAGCGCAGCGTGTGGCCATGGCCGGGTCTTAGGTCTCAACAGCGGTTTTTGCTGAACCACACTGCTGAGG
>JBCCYI010000063.1:0-20633 GCA_039189975.1 Pseudomonadota bacterium | reverse complement strand
GTTCATCGACTTTCTGATCTCCTCCTGCACGTCCGAGTTTTCGGGCTGTGTGCTCTACAAAGAGATGAAGCGCCGCGGCAACAACCCCGACATCACCAAGCTCTTCCAGCTGATGGCGCGGGACGAGGCGCGGCACGCGGGGTTCATCAACGATGCACTGCGGGAGGCGGGGATCGCGGTGAACCTCGGGTTCCTAACGCAAAAGAAGAAGTACACCTACTTCCGACCAAAGTTCATCTACTACGCCACGTACCTGTCTGAGAAGATCGGGTATGCGCGCTACATCACGATCTTCCGGCACTTGCAGGAGAACCCGGACAAGCGGTTCCACCCGATCTTCAAGTGGTTTGAGGAATGGTGCGGGGACGAATTCCGCCACGGTGAGGCCTTCGCCATGCTGATGAAGACCGACCCGAAACTGACCAGCGGGATCAATGAGTACTGGATCAAGTTCTTCCTGACGGCGGTCTACGGCACGATGTATGTGCGCGACCATCAGCGTCCGGCGTTCCACGAGGCGCTGGGGGTAGATACGGATTGGTACGGGCAGGAAGTCTTCAAAAAGACGTCGGAACTTTCCAAGCAGATCTTCCCGTTCACGCTCGACATCGACCATCCGCGGTGGATGCCAAATCTCAAGCGACTGCAGAAGGCGTCGGTTGAGATCGATGCCGCGACGAAGCGCGGCGGTGTCTCCGGCTTCTTGGGCCGGGTGGCGGGATTGGCGCGCGCCACATGGGCGTTCGTGTCGCTCTTTACGATCCCGGCGGTGCGCCATGACAGGTCTGCGATCACCCGGCTCTACCCGGTCTACTGACTGACAACGCTGGGGGGCTGTCTGCCCCCCAGACCCCCCGACGGTATTTGGCGCAAGAAGAAAGGCCCGCATTGACACAGATCTGGATCGCAGCGTTGACGGCACTGTTCGCCTGGTGGTTCGCCACCGGCGCGATCCTGGCTGTCGTGAAGCGGGCGGATGCCGGAGGGCGGCGCAGCCATGTCTGGGCGGTGCTTCTGGGCCTGCCGGTTCTGGTGCTGGGAATCGGGCTCTTTGTCGACACGCTTGGGCGGGCGGAGCCGGGGGCTGTCTATGCTGCGTTCTTTTCGGCACTGATGATCTGGGGTTGGATCGAGATGGCGTTTCTATGCGGTGTCATCACCGGACCGAACCGGGTGATGACGCCGGACGGCACGCCGGAGGGTGAACGGTTCGTGCGGGCGCTTGGCGCGGTCGCGCACCATGAGATCTTGCTCCTTGCGGCGCTCGGTCTGATGGGTTGGGCGGCTGCGGGTGCGATCAACCCTTATGGCTTCTGGGCGTTTGGCCTGCTCTTCGGAGCCCGCGTTTCGGCCAAGCTGAACCTCTTTTATGGCGTGCCGCGGATCAATCTCGAGTTTCTGCCCGACGCCCTCTCGCATCTCCCCAGCCATTTCCGTGTGCGCCGGTGGAACTGGCTCTTTCCGATCTCGGTTATGGGCCTCGTCGCCACGGTAGCGCTGCTGTTTGGCGCACTGCAGAGCGCGCAGACACCGACGAACGTCATCGGCTTCGCACTGCTGACAGCCATCGCGGCGCTGGCTCTGCTTGAACACCTGCTCATGGTTATCCCGCTGCCGGATGCGAAGCTCTGGCGCTGGATGCTCCCCGAACCGCAAACGACACGACCCCACCCGGACCGCTCGCTCGACTGACCGCGGGCGCGCCTCCCGGCAGACCAAAGAAGAAAGTGACCAACATGGACTACGATAGCCTGTTTCGCGCCCAGCTCGACCAGCTCAAGGAGGAGGGCAATTACCGGATCTTTGCCGAGTTGGAACGCCGGTGCGGGGCCTTCCCGCGGGCCGGTCACCTTGGGGAGGGCCCCGACCATGTGACCGTGTGGTGTTCGAACGATTACCTGGGGATGGGTCAGCATCCCGTGACCGTGGAGACGATGACCCGCACGGTGCAGCAATGCGGCACCGGGGCGGGGGGCACGCGCAACATCTCGGGCACCAATGCACTGCATGTGGCGCTGG
Source organism: Pseudomonadota bacterium (assembly GCA_039189975.1). Classification (GTDB taxonomy): domain Bacteria; phylum Pseudomonadota; class Alphaproteobacteria; order Rhodobacterales; family Rhodobacteraceae; genus HLUCCA09. The sequence goes on along the minus strand of JBCCYI010000063.1, from coordinate 18,614 downwards.
AGGCGGAGATCGCCGACCTGCATGGCAAGGAGGCGGCGTTGCTCTTCACCAGCGGCTATGTCTCGAACTGGGCGTCGCTGTCGACCCTGGGCAGCCGGCTGAAGGATTGCGTGATCCTTTCGGACAGCGAGAACCACGCCTCCATGATCGAAGGGATCCGGCACAGCCGTGCCGAGAAAGTGATCTGGAAGCACAACGATCCCGAGGATCTGGACAAGCACCTCAGCCGGCTCGATCCGGACCGGCCGCGCATCGTGGCCTTTGAGTCGGTCTACTCGATGGATGGCGACATCTGCCCAATGCGTGAAATCGTCGAGGTCGCCGAGCACCATGGCGCGATGACCTATCTCGACGAGGTCCACGCCGTGGGGATGTACGGGCCGCGGGGTGGCGGCATCTCCGAGCGCGAGGGGCTCGCGCACCGGATTGACCTGATCGAGGGGACGCTGGGCAAAGCCTACGGCTGTGTGGGCGGGTATATCTCTGGATCCGCGGCGCTGTGCGACTTTGTGCGCAGCTTCGCGAGCGGGTTCATTTTTACGACGGCGCTGCCCCCCGCCGTTGCGGCGGCGGCCAAGGCGTCGATCGCGCATCTCAAGCGCTCGGATGTCGAGCGGATGGGCCAGCGCAGCCGCGTCGCACGGCTGCGGGCCAAGCTTGATGCGGCGGGTATCCCGCACATGCCGAACGAAAGCCACATCGTGCCGGTGCCGGTCGGTGATCCCGTGAAGTGCCGTCTGATCTCGGATATCCTGATGCGGGAGCACGGGATTTACGTGCAGCCGATCAACTACCCGACCGTGCCCAAGGGCACGGAGCGGCTGCGCCTGACCCCGTCGCCCCTGCACGCCGATGCGGATATCGACGCGCTAGTGGGCGCCCTGGGCATGCTCTGGAGCCAATGTGCCCTGGCGCGGCACGTAGCGTGAGACCGGGATCCATCCCGTCGCTTGGGCGCACCCGCAAGGCTGTCGCCGAAGTGACTGGATTGCATACCATCGCACGCTAACTTCAGAGCGTCGTCAGAACGCGCCGCACGGCCGCACGATACTTCCCCAGGGGCCATGGGGGCCCCGCGCACTTAGACAGGACGGTTACCACCTATGACCCTTCGCAAGCTTACAGCCAGCGCAACTCTGGTTACTCTCTTCGCTCTTCCCGCGATGGCCGCGGACGCAACCGGAGACGCCGCCGCCGGAGAGGAAGCCTTTTCGCAGTGCATTTCCTGCCATGTCGTCGTGAATGGGGCAGGAGAGACGCTCGCCGGGCGCAATGCCCGCACCGGGCCGAACCTCTACGGCGTGCCGGGGGCCGCGATCGGGCGGGTTGAGGATTTCCGCTATGGCGACGGCATCGTCGAGGCCAACGAACAAGGGCTGATGTGGACGGAGGAAAACTTTGTCGCCTATGTGCAGGACCCGACGGGGTGGTTGCGTGAAGCCACCGAGAACAAGCGCGCCAGGGGCAAGATGTCGTACCGGGTGCGTGACGAGGCGGATGCGATCAATCTCTACGCCTATCTGTTTTCGCTGACTGACGGCGGAAGCTAAATTCGCGCGTTTCGGCGTTGAATGAAAACCTTGAGCAAAGCCGCCGAGCCCAGTTCGGCGGCTCTTGTCACTCCGGCCCATGCCGCAGATGAAGCCGCACCTTCCGAGGGAGAGGCGCCCCGCGCCCGACGCTTGGCCCTTCGCGGCGCACGTCCGGCCTGGCGCGGCATAGGGCTGGCGCGCTCGCGGCGTTTCAGCCTTTAAGTCATAGCAGGGTCAGAGCGTCCGACACCCGTGAAGCAGTGCGTCTCGCCCCCCGTCGCCTCGGAGGCCCTAGAGCCAGCGATCGAGAAACGAAAGAAGGTGCGGCACAATGGTTTCGGGCGCCTCCTCATGGGCCAGATGGCCCAGCCCCGAGAGACGGTGCGCGCTGGCGTTGGGCAAGCGCGCCGCTGCCCGGATTGCCGTTTGTGGACTCACCGCGCGATCGTTGTCCGCCGCGAGCAGCAACACGGGCAGGTCAGTCGCGGGCAAGGTCGCTTCCATCGCGCTGAGGCGCCATTGCGCCATCATCGTGAGGGTGCCGTCCACATGCCGTGTGTCGGAGATGCAGGCGCGATAGAGCGCGAGACCCAGCGCATCCAGCCGGCTTCCCGTGGCCGCGATCAACCGATCGACCTGCGCCGGCCGTGCCAGGCGCGCAATCGCGGGTGCAGCAAACGGATTGAGCGCGAGCCCCTTGGCCATCATCGGAAAGAGCCATCCCGCAGCACCCTGAAAGTTCTCCAGCGCAGCGTTAAGCCCGATGACACCGCGCACGGTCGTGCCCGGACGCTGCGCAAGTCGCACGGCAAGGGCACCGCCCGCAGAATGGCCAATGACAGCCGCGGGGGACACGTCGAGCTTCGCCATCAAATGGCTGACATCCTCAGCCATCAAGTCGGGGCTGGAGCGTTGCAGAGCACCCAGCCGCGTGAAACCATGGCCGGGAAGGTCGGGCACGACGACGCGATAACGCTCCGCCAAGACCGGTGCGATGTCGCGCCAGGAGTGGCTTGCCCCTCCGGTCCCGTGCAGGAGCAACACGGCCGGCGCCTCCGTGGGCCCAAAGACCTGTACATGCCAGCGGTGCGGCCGCGCCTGAACAAAGCGGGACCGTGACGCGTGGGGCCACGTCTCGGCGTAAGAAGCCCAGTCCATGGCGGCGCGCTCAGGCGTCCAGCGACGCGGCGACGGCGGTCGACAGGCGCTTGGCGTCCGCCCGCGGCAGTGCGAGATAGGGCGCGGACATCTCGGCGGCGAGGGTCTTGAGCGCGGGCTGCGGGCGCGGCGAGACGTCGATGACGAGACCGGGCAGACCGAGCCCCCGGATGGCGCGTGCGAGTTGGGTCGCGTCTGCGGCGGCGGCGGCACGATTGGCGGACCCATCGAGCGCTATGTTGGCGCGTCCATCGGTGAGAACGGCAACCGTCGGGGTCATACCGCGCCCCTGCGCGGTGCGCGCGAGATCGAGCGCCGCCTTGAGGCCAGCCGCCAAGGGGGTGCCCCCCCCGCCGGGCAGCGCCGCAAGACGGCGCTTGGTCTGCACAAGGCTCCGCGTCGGCGGCAGCAGGACCTCCGCCCCCTCACCGCGAAACGCCACCAGCGCAACATGATCGCGCCGCGCATAGGCCTCGCCGAGCAGGAGCTCGACCGCGCCCTTTGCCTCGGCCAGTCGGGTCATGGCCGCAGAGCCCGACGCGTCGACGACAAAGATCAGCAGGCGATCGGACTGCTCCTGGTAGCGTTTGGTGCGGATGTCAGGCGGGCGGACATGCAGACGCTGGGCCCCGGTCGCGCGCCCCTTGGCCTGTACGCGTCGCACCGGCTGCCAGGGGGCGGCGGCCCGCAACGTGGCGATCATGTCGACGTGCGACTCCCCGTCGAGCTTGCCGGGGCGGGACGGCAGCGGCCGACCGCGACGGTTGCCCTTCTTGCCGGCGCCTGTGCCGGAGGTGCCCGCCTGGGTGCAGGCGGCGCGGCCCGCTGCAAGGCGCTCCAGAAGATCGCGGGGCAGGGTCGCGGCAGCCGCCTCCAGCAGGATCTCCTCGGGCAGGCGCAAATCATCCTCGCCCTGCGCGTCGGACGAGTCCTCCGGCGCATCGGGCGGCTCTGACGGCGGCGGAGGGGGCGCGTCGTCAGGCTCACCGGCCGCTTCGGGCGCTTGTGTGGCACGCGGCCCGAGAACGAGCGCGGCGGCCCGGCCGAGGTCGTCCGTCGTCACCTCGGGGCGCCCGTCCAGCGCAGCATGCGCCTTGGCTGCGCGCAACGCAAACAGCGGCGGACGCAGGCTGTCGATGCCGAGGCGGAGGGCGATGGCCGTGAGATCCCGGACCGCGGAGTCGGGCGCGCGCACGGACGCCACATCGGGCGGCACACGCGGGATCTCGATCGACAGGGGCACGGTCTCGCCATAGGCGACAGCATCAAGGTCCAGATGCAGCGCGAGGCGTTCAGCCAACGCATGGGGGAGCGCCTCATCGGGTTCGGCACCTTCGTCCAGCGCCACGAGGCAATGCCCCTGTCCCTCTTCCAGCGCCAGCGCGAGGCGGGCGGCCAGACCCGGCGAGCAACGCTCGGCCATCGGCAGGACAATCGCGGCCGGGCGCGCCAGAAGACCCGACTGCCAGACGACTTTGCCCGCGCCCAGCGTCGCGGAGAGATCAACACCGCCGTAGAGCTGCTCGTCCGCGATACCGGTGTGGATCTTGCGAACCGGCAGCGGCAACGCCTCCAGCCCCGCCACGAAGCGGTCGCGCACAGGGCCGGACCGGGCGCGCAGCCAGAGGCCGCCCAGCCCCGCGGGATCGGCCGCGAGGAGACGCAGAGCGAGGGTGGCGCGCTCCCAGGGCGTCATGTCACGCGGCTCCCAGAACCTCGTCGATCACCCGCAGAACACGGGCGGTGGAGCCCGCCTCGTCCAGAGGGTCCCGACGCAAACGGTGCCGCAGGGCCGAGGGCGCAACGGCGCGCACCTCGGCGATCCCCACCGTTTCGACCCCCTCATAGGCTGCGAGGGCGCGCGCGGCGCGCAGCAGCGTCAGCTCGCCGCGCAACCCGTCCGCGCCCAGCGCGACGCAAAGCTCGGCACAGGCGCGGAGCGTGTCGTCCGGAACCTCCAGCGCGCCGATGCGGCCTTTGCCGGCAACGATGGACGCGCGCAGGGTGGCGTCCTCCGGGGCCCAACGGTCTAGGAAGGCCGCAGGGTCGGTCTCGTAGGCGTCGCGGCGGCGGATCACCTCGATGCGTTCGTCGATGTCGGTCGGCGACGCGACCTCGACCGACAGGCCGAACCGGTCCAGAAGCTGCGGGCGCAGTTCACCCTCCTCCGGGTTGCCGGAGCCCACCAGCACAAAGCGGGCGGGGTGCCGGATCGAGAGGCCCTCGCGCTCCACCACGTTTTCGCCGGATTGGGCGACATCGAGCAGCAGATCGACGATGTGGTCCTCCAGGAGATTGACCTCGTCGATATAGAGATAGCCCCGATTGGCGCGCGCAAGGAGGCCCGGCTCAAACGCCTTTTCCCCGCGCGACAGCGCCTTTTCGATGTCGAGCGCGCCGACGACCCGGTCCTCCGTCACCCCGAGCGGCAGGTCGACCACCGGGGTTGGCTTGCGGACGATCTGGCGGGCCTCGACCTCTGCCCAGTCCGGAATGTCATGCTCGGATGGCGCGTTCACCGGGCACCCCTCCACCGCCTCGATCTCCGGAAGCAGCGCGGCCAGCGCGCGCACGGCGGTGGATTTGCCCGTACCACGGTCGCCAAAAACGAGCACGCCACCGATCTTGGGGTCGATCGCGGTCAGGATCATGGCCTGCTTCATCTCCTCCTGCCCGACGATGGCGGAGAAGGGGAAGGGCGCGGGGCGGGTGGACACGGCGCGGGACGGCGCGGCGGTGACGGGCGTTTGGTCGGTCATGTGCATACCTTCAGACTATCGAGCGGGTTGCCCCCCGCCCATGTGCCCTCTCCGCCCAGGATGCGGAAACGGGCATACAGCTCTTCGCGAAACCAGCCGCCCTGACGCACCGCGTCGATCGCCTCTTTGTGGAGGCCGCGACGGGCGAATTGGGCCATGGCCTTCGTGTCGGGCCAGATGGAAAAGGTGACTTGCTGCATCAGAGGCACTTCCCCGATGCCAATACGGAAGACCACGTTGGGATCAGCGAAAATCGCGCGATTGAGATCGGGTGTGCGCTTCCAGAACTGCAGCGCGACGGAGGGTCTGACGGTCGCCCGCGTCAGCGCGGCGACGGGGCCGGGCACCGACGCGGCAGAGACAGCGAAAGGTTCCACACCGGACCAGTGGCCGCGGGCCGAGGTGGGCGCAAGAAAGACAGTCCAGCGCTCCTCGGCATGGGCCGCCCAGCTGGTGAAGGGCCGCATCTCGGCGATACGGGCGCGCGCCGTAGCCTCATCCGGCCAGGTGGCGAGAATCGCCCAGACGGCCGTGTTCGGGATCGGTACGAAGCCCTGATCCGCGCCCGAGCCACAGAGCTTCCAGGCACCGATATTCGGCACTTTAGGCAGGCTGAGCCGCGCCGCGCCCATCTGGCCAAGCACCCACAGCCGCTGCCACACCGACCCAAAACGGTGAAACGACAGCGAGACGCAGGCACCCGCATGGCGCCGCGGATTCGGCCCCTCACCGGCAGGGGCACTCATTTGAGATGAAAGACTGTCCAACAAATCTGACACTTTCTCCAGAGATCCCAATTCTTATTGGATAACCATACCATGGCATCTAATTCTAGATTGTAAAGCAAACTAGACAGATGTAGCGTTGATCCATGGCAAAAGATCTCTCTTCCCCCGCGCATGACGCTGCGAACAGTGTCAAAGATGATCCACGGCCGCATGCGCTCGTCATCGGGGCCGGGCTCGGCGGGTTGTCCTCGGCGATGCGTCTGGGCGCCAAGGGCTACCGCGTGACGGTGATCGACAAACTCGACACGCCCGGTGGCCGCGGATCTGCGCTTTGGCAAAACGGGCACCGGTTTGACCTCGGGCCGACGATCGTGACCGTGCCGCAGGTCTTTCGCGAGCTTTGGGCCGCCTGCGGGCGCGACTTCGACGCCGATGTCGATCTACGCGCCCTCGATCCGTTCTACGAGATTCGCTGGCCGGATGGATCGTCCTTTACGATGTCGGGCGACGAAACGGCCGTGCGTGCCGAGATTGCGCGCCTCAACCCGGCCGACACCAAGGGGTACGATGCCTTCCTCGCCGATGCGCAGGAGCGCTACGAATTCGGCTTCGAGGATCTCGGCCGCCGCTCCATGCACCAGCTGTGGGAGCTGATCAAAGTGCTGCCGCGCTTTGCCTGGCTGCGGGCCGATCGCTCCGTCTATGCCCATGCCGCCAAACGGTTTCGCGACGAACGGCTGCGGATGGCATTCTCCTTCCATCCCCTCTTCATCGGGGGCGATCCGTTCCGTGTGACGTCGATGTACATCCTCGTCAGCCATCTGGAGAAGGAGTTTGGCGTCCACTATGCGATGGGCGGCGTGCAGGCGATCGCGGAAGCCATGTCGCGGGTCATCGAGGATCAGGGCGGCGAAATCCGCTACGGCCTGGAGGCCGACGAGATCCTCGTCGCGGGAACGGGCAAGCAAGCGCGCGCCATGGGCGCCCGGATGGCCGATGGCGAGGTGATCGGGGCGGACATCGTTGTGTCCAACGCCGACGCCGGGCACACCTACGATCGTCTGCTGCGCAACCGGCCGAAGTCCCGCTGGTCTCCTGGCCGTCTGCGGCGCACGCGCTGGTCGATGGGCCTCTTCGTGTGGTACTTTGGCACCGTCGGCACCGCCGGGATGTGGCAAGACGTTGGGCATCATACCGTGCTCAACGGGCCGCGCTACCGCGGGCTGGTCGACGACATCTTCCTCAAGGGCAAGCTGGCCGAGGACATGTCGCTCTATGTCCATCGCCCCTCCGTGACGGACCCGACGGCCGCCCCGAAAGGCGGCGACACATTCTACGCGCTCTCGCCCGTGCCGCACCTCGGCCACGGCGCGCAAACGGTCGATTGGCAGGAGATGGCGGAGACCTACCGCAAACGCGTCGCGGCCGTGCTGAACGACCAACTCATCCCCGGCTTTGAGGAGCATCTGAGTGCGTCGGAGGTCTTTACGCCCGAAACCTTCCGGGATCGCTACCTCTCCCCCCTCGGCGCCGGATTCTCGATTGAGCCACGCATACTTCAGTCCGCCTGGTTCCGGCCGCACAACGTGAGCGAGGAGCTGGCGGGCCTCTACCTTACCGGCGCCGGCACCCACCCCGGCGCAGGTTTGCCCGGCGTGGTGTCATCAGCGGAGGTGCTGGCCCAACTGGTGCCCGACCCCAATCCGCTGCGCAGCTCCGTTCTGCCGCACGGAGCAGATCACCAGAGGATGGCCGCAGAATGAGTCCCACCGACTCCACCGCCTCCGACTTTGGCGCGCAGACCTCCGCGTCCATGCCCCTACGGCGCGCGCCGCGTTCCGGCGGCATCGCACCCGAAGATCTCGACGCCTGCCGCGCGGCGATTCGGACGGGGTCCTATTCCTTCCACGCCGCGTCCCGGCTTTTGCCCGCGCGCTACCGCGACCCGGCGCTGGCCCTCTACGCGTTTTGCCGCCTCGCCGACGATTCGGTCGACCTGCAGGAAGAGAAGACCGCCGCTGTCCTGCGGCTGGGCGAGCGGCTGGAGGCCGCCTATGCGGGACGGCCGGAGAATGCGCCGGAGGACCGGGCGTTCACGGCGATGATCGAGGCCTGCCACATGCCGCGTGTCCTGCCCGAAGCCTTGCTCGAGGGGCTGGCCTGGGATGCAATGGAGCGCCGGTATCAGAGCCTGTCGGACGTGCGCGCATACTCGGCACGGGTGGCCTCGACGGTGGGCGCGATGATGGCGGTGATTATGGGTGTCCGCGATCCCAATGCGCTGGCCCGCGCCTGCGATCTGGGGGTCGCAATGCAACTGACAAACATTGCGCGCGACGTTGGCGAAGATGCGCGGGCACAACGGATCTATCTGCCGCTCGACTGGTTCAGCGATGCTCAGCTTGATCCCGCAAACTTCCTGCGAGATCCGATTCCGAACGAGCCGATCCGTCGCATGGTCCGGCAGCTGCTGAGCGAAGCCCGGCGTCTTTACATACGGGGGGAGACCGGCATTGCCGCGTTGCCCTTTGGATGCCGGCCAGGCATCTTCGCGGCGCGCCACATCTACGACGGGATCGGGACGGAGATCACGCGCGCCGGGTTCGACTCCGTTTCATTGCGGGCCCATACCAACGCACGTCAGAAGATCGGATGGCTGATACTGTCGGGGTTACGCGCAATGACCGCGACGGCGCTTCCGAAGTCCGCGATCCTCTACGGCGCTCCGCTTCAAGAGACCGCATTTCTGGTCGACGCCGCCGCGTATCCAAAGCGCAACAGCGGGCCATGGGGCGAAGGACGCGCAGGCGAGCTTGTCAGCCTGTTCGCTGAGCTGAAACGGCGCGATGCACAGCGAAAGCACGCCCAACGACAGGGCGCAGTGGCTGCAGAGTAAGACGCGCGACGCTACGGTTCTCCCCGATTTTTCGTACGAAAAATCGTGCTCCTGGCAGATCTAGATCCATCAGCTCTCACGTCGCGCTGGCTCAAGAGACCTTCGTGATGTCCCCCTATCAACGGATCGCTGTTGATCTGCTGAAAGATCTCAGCAGTGCTTTTTTTTTGGTGTCGCGCACGCACGCCGAGGTCTCATGAACGACAGGAGAGAACATAGCGCATGAAGACAAGAGGCACGCTTGCATCACATGACCAGTTGCCACACCGGGAGGGATCGACCGGCACGGCAGACGGGGGCGACAATCGCCCGTCAGCTCTGGCCTGACGCAAAGTCGAGGGTCTCGATCCCCAGGGTCCGCAGCGCTGTCGATGAGATATCGCGCGCGGTGAGGCCCGCCTGTGCATACATGGCAGCAGGATTTGCCTGGTCGATGAAGATGTCGGGAAGCGTCATCGTTCTCACCCGCACACCCGTTTCCAGCAAGCCCTCTTCGGCAAGATAATGGAGGACATGCGCGCCAAACCCACCCTTTGCGCCCTGCTCTACGGTGATAAGCGTGCCATGGTGCCGGGCAAGCTGAGCAACCAGCGCCGTGTCGAGCGGTTTGGCAAATCGCGCGTCGGCCACCGTACAACTGACCCCTCTGGCCTCCAGCTCTTCGGCCGCTGCCATCGTTTCCGCAAGATGCGCACCAAAAGACAGAAGCGCGACACTCGTCCCTTCGCGCAGGACCCGCCCTTTTCCGATCTCGAGCACCGAGCCGCGCTCAGGCATCTCGACACCGACACCCTCGCCGCGCGGATAGCGGAACGCGATGGGGCCGGCGTCATAGGCGGCGGCGGTGGTGGTCATGTGGACAAGCTCGGCCTCGTCGCCCGCGGCCATCACCACCATGTTCGGCAGGTTGGCCAGGTAAGCGACGTCGAAGCTGCCGGCATGGGTCGCGCCATCGGCACCGACGAGCCCGGCGCGGTCGATGGCGAAGCGGACGGGGAGGTTCTGCAGGGCGACGTCGTGGACGATCTGGTCGTAGCCGCGCTGCAGGAACGTCGAGTAGATCGCGCAGAAGGGCTTGAGACCGCCCGCGGCCATCCCGGCCGCGAAGGTCACGCCATGCTGCTCGGCGATGCCCACGTCGAAGACACGCGCGGGAAAGCGGTCCGCCATGATGTTGACGCCGGTGCCGGAGGGCATGGCCGCCGTCACCGCCACAATCGACGGATCGTCGGCGGCGCATTGGGTCAGCGTTTCACCGAAGACCTTGGTGTAGGCGGGTGCGTTGCCCTTGGACTTCTTCTGAGTGCCGGTGGCGACGTCGAACTTCGCCACGCCGTGGTACTTGTCGGCCGAGGTCTCGGCGGGGGCGTAGCCCTTGCCCTTCACCGTCAGCGCGTGGATCAGCACGGGGCCGGTGGCGCGGGCCTTGGCCGCGCGCAGCACCGTCAGGAGCTGGTCCATGTCGTGCCCATCGATCGGGCCGATGTAGGTGAAGCCGAGCTCCTCGAAGAGCGTCCCGCCAAGGCCTGCCGTGCCGCTGACGAGCTGGCGCGCGCGGCGCGCACCGTCGCGGAAAGGCCCCGGCAGAGCGGCCTCGAACCCCTCGGCCATCTGCGCGAGCGGGGAGGCGTAGAGGCCGGAGAGATAGCTCGACATCGCACCGACGGGCGGCGCGATGGACATCTCGTTGTCGTTGAGGATGACGAACATGCGGCGGCCCTCGTGGCCGGCGTTGTTCATCGCCTCATAGGCCATGCCGGCGGAGATCGAGCCGTCGCCGATCACGGCCACAGCGTCGCCCGTGGGCTGGCCCATGTCGCGCGCGATGGTGAAGCCGAGAGCGGCGGAGATCGAGGTCGACGAATGAGCGGCGCCGAAGGGGTCGTAGGGGCTCTCGGAACGCTTGGTGAAGCCGGACAGGCCCCCCTCCTGCCGCAAAGTGCGGATGCGCGAGCGGCGTCCGGTGAGGATCTTGTGCGGATAGCATTGATGCCCGACGTCCCAGACGAGCTTGTCCTTGGGCGTGTCGAAGACCGCATGGATGGCAACCGAGAGCTCCACCACCCCGAGCGACGAGCCCAGATGGCCCCCGGTTTCGGACACAGCGGAGATCGTCTCGGCACGCAGCTCGTGGGCGAGACGCTTGAGATCGCCATCGTTCAGCGCCTTGAGATCGGCCGGGCCTGCAACACGGTCGAGCGTCGGCGTGGCGGGCCGGGTGGGGTGCGCAGTGTCAGCCATGGGTCTCTCCTCAGGGGCAGCGAACGGTCGGGGCCCTGGCGCGCTGTGCTACGTCGGAAGCCGCGCGCCGGGGCGAAAATCAAAAAGGCGCCGTGCGATGCCCGAAGGCTCCGCACGACGCCAAGATCCTGTAGCCAACAGGAAGGGAACCAGGGGGCGACCCCCCTGTGTCCGGACCATGTGGGTGGCCCGAACGGCGGACCGGCAGCTCACGTGCGGGCAACCTGCCGGTGTTGGGCCAGCCGCCGGTCTCCGGGGGAAGTCCGGCGGCTGGGGTGCGCATGGCCCTCAGGCCGCGCGCGTGTGCAGCGGCGCCTCGATGGCACCGAAGGAGGGGTCGGGCGCTTCCTTGCTCTCGGGCGGAAGCAGCGAGCCGATCGCCACCCAGAGCCAGATGAAGACCACCGGGATAAAGACGATGGCCGCGCCAATCAGCATCCCCTTGCCCATAAGTTGGGCGCCTTCCTGAAAGAGCGAGGGCTCCTTGCGATCACCGAAGATCGGTCTTTGCTCAGCCATGGTGATGCCTCCTCAATCGTAGACCGGTGCGTAATTGTGGATCTCGGCCCAGGTGCGCCAATCGTCCACAACCGTCCCGGTGATCAGGATGCCGATGCCGCCGGTGAGCGTCGTCAGCACCGCAAACCACCAGGCCCAACGGTGAATCCCTTCCATCGTGGCGTTAAAGCCCATCGTCCACCGCCAGAAGAGCGCGGCGCGTTCCGAGGCGGTGCCCCGGTCGGCGATCTGCTCGAGCTCGCGGTCGCCGCCGAAGCGGGAGACGGCAAGGATCGTGGCCCCGTGCATGGCAAAGAGCAGTGTCGAGCCATAAAGGAACGCGATCGAGAGGCCGTGGAACGGATTGTAGAAGAGGTTGCCGTAGACGAGGCTGAAGTTGTTCGTCCAGTCGAGGTGGGTGAAGATGCCGTAAGGCACCGCCTCCGACCAGCTGCCCATCAGCACCGGGCGGATCAGCCCGAGCACCAAGAACAGCCAGATGGCCGAGAGGAACGCCCAGCAGATGTGCTTGCCCATGCCCAGCTGTTCGGCCAGCACATAGGAGCGGATCCACCAGGAGATCACCGACACGAGCAGGAAGAACGACGCGATCAGCCAGCCCAGACCCTCACCGAGGGGCGGGATAGAGAGGCCGTATTCCGGTCCGGGCGGCTCCAGCGAGAAGTAGAAGAGATCCCGCATGAAGACGGCCGGGTTGTAGCCCGCCTGGTCCCAGTAGCTGAGCCCCACGATGACGAACCAGATGAGGCCCGTCGCCAGCGACACCACGCCAAACGCACCGAGGTAGATCGGTCCGAGCTGCGCGTTGCCGAGCCAGCCTGCAAGGTTCGAGAAACCGGGCTTGCCGACGCGCTCGTCGAGGTCGAAATCGCCGGACCCGGCCATTCCGAACTCAGGCTCGCCGCGCACCTGCACCTGAGTGAAGATGTTCTGATACTCAGCCATTGATGCCTCCTGGAATGTCGGCCCACCACGGCAGGAACACGTACCAATCCCACCAGGCGATCCACTGGTCGAACCAGACGGTGCCGGAGATCACGATACAGACCGCGCTCCAGAAGCCCGCGTTCAGCGCCAGGATCAGACCGAGGCGATGAATGCCGAGCGTGCCGACCGAGTAGCCAATGAAGTCCCGGAAATAGGTGTCTTCGTGGTCGGGAGTTTTCATCTCGGTGCCCTTTTTGGGATTGGCTGCCGAGAGGATGAGGCCCCCATGAAGTGCGAGCGCGAGCGTCGTCGTAAAGAAGAACGTGATCGCGACCATATGGGCCGGGTTATAGTGGAAGTTGCCGTATTGGTAGCCGACGTTCGACACCCAATCGAGGTGGGTCCAGATGCCATAGGGGAAGCCGTGCCCCCAGGCGCCCATGAGAACGGGGCGGATCACCACGAGCGTGGTGTAGGCAAAGATTGCCACGCTGAAGGCGAAGGGCACGTGATAGCCCATGCCGAGCTTGCGGCAGATTTCCACCTCACGCAGTGCCCAGCTTATGAAGGCACCGTGCGCGCAGATGGTGATGAGCTGCCAAAAGCCCCCCTCCATGAGGGGTGCGGCACCCAGCCCGTATTCCAGCGCGGGCGGTTCGATTGAGATCAGCCAGGGGTTGAAGACGCCATCGACGGCCGTCGACCAGAAGATCAGGATCGTTCCGAGCGCGGCAAAGAAGAACGTCGTAACGCCAAAAAAGCCGACATAGAACGGTCCGACCCAGAAATCGAACAGATCGCCGCCGATGAGCGTGCCCCCCGGCACGCGATATTTTCGTTCGAAGGTGAGCAATGCCATCTTCTTACTCCGTTATGGCGGCGGTCATGACGTCTCCGGCCACGCCCCGTCAGGCGCGTCGGCGGCGAAGAACTGCCGTCGGTGAATGGTTTGCTCCGGGCGACGAGGGGTCGGCTCGCCGCCCGGAACGCAGGGCAGGGCCTGTTACTCGGACGCTTCCGCGGGCGAGTACTTGGCGGCTGCGACGTCGAACCAGTTGTAGCGGTCCGTCGAGAGCAGCACGAGGTGGATCATCGCGGCGAGCAGGAACAGGAAGACGCCCTGAGCCACGAAAACCCGGCGAGGGTCGAAGACCAGCCAGATCTTGTAAAACTGTGCCATTTTCTACCCTTTCCTCAGAACCAGGGGCGCCAGATGAACGTTGCAAGGTGCGCAACGATCGCGACCGCCGAAAACAGCCAGAGGCCGCTCAGGTAGACGCTGTGAAGCTCCTGCGCCTGGTCGTCGGAGAGACCTGTGAAGGACAGGTCACTTTGATCAGCCATATTTTTCCTTTCGAAAACTATTGACTGCGCCGCGCACCCCGCGGCCGGGTCGGCGGGTCACCCCGCACCGGTATCCACCCTCTCCGAGTGGGGGCCTCCCCACCTGAATTGAGCGAATGCTCTGAAACCCCCTGCCTGCCCCGTTCCCGGGCCATGACAGGGCGCTGAACTGGGGTCCTCCGCCCTCAGGCGGAGAAGATCATCGGCGTGATAATGCGGGCCTGGCTCCAGGCCTTCTTGAGCGGCCCCTTGTCGGGAAAGCGCATCATCCGCAGCGTCGAAAGCGTCCATGTCACGAAGGCCAGCGGCAGTGTGGCGAGGAAGATGATCGCGAAATACGCGTAGAATTCCCGCTTCGGGGCCGCCGGCATGTTGCGCGCGCGGGTGCAGTAGCGCGTGCTGTCGGTTGGGGTTTCAATGGGCATATCCGTCAGACGGTCGGCCATGCGTTCTCTCCCTCGGTCTTGGCTGGTTCTTCGGTGAAGCCGGTCGGTGCGAGCTGGCGCACCGTGTCAATCTGGACCCGCTCCGCGCCCGCCTTGAGCGCGGCGGACTCGGCGGCGTCGCGCAATTGCTTTGCTGCAGAGATGCGGGTCAGAATCGGGTGTTCCGCGACAATGCGGTCGAGCATGGCCTGCGCGTCGTCATCCCAGGGGAAGTCGCGCCGAAGCGTGGCGGGCGTGGCCTCTGCAGTATCCATCTCGCTGCCCAGCGGCAGAATGTGGAAGAGCGCGTCGAAAAGCCCGTTGCTGACCTCCTGCAACAGATAGGTCGCGCCCGCGTATCCCATAAAGGGCGTGCCGGTGGCGCGACGGATCGCGGCGCCAGGGAAACTGGCGGGGATGAAGGCCGGTGACGGTCCGTGCCCGCCTTTCATCTCAGCCAGGTACATCTTCTCGTTGATCGACCCCAGGACAATAAGCGGCCGCTTGCCATGAATGTCGGCCCGCACTTGGTCGTTGTTGGTCTTGCGACCGGCCACACGTGCCGTGGCAAAGGCGCAGGGAAAGCCAAGGTCCTCCTCAAGGAAATGCCGGATCCCGCGCGCGTAGGTCTCGTTCGCCGCAATGCCAAAGGTGGCCGTGGCAAAGAAGTCCTGCGTAACCGAGCGCCAGAGGTCCCAAACGGGTTTGATCGTCGAGTGTTTCTCGCGCTCGATGAACGGCTCGGGATCGAGGTCTGTCAGCGCTCCGAGCGTGCGCAGGAACTTCGTGGTGCTGTCCACCCCGATGGGCGCCTGCAAATAGGGCTTGCCTAGGACCTCGGCGAGCCCGCGGCCAAACTCCCGGTACATCACTACGTTGACGTCGGCATTCACCAGATTGCGCATCTCCGCGACATGCGCGCTAAGCGGCAGGACCATGTTGATCTCCGCTCCTATGCCCTCAACAAGGCGCCGGATCTCGGCGAGATCGGAGGGCATGTTGAACGTACCGTACATCGGCCCGAGGATGTTGACCCGCGGCTTCGCGCCCTCAGGGCGCTTGGCCTCTTTCGGCATCCGACCTTTGGTCATGCCAAATTCGGTAAAGATCCATGTCATGGCCCGGTCGGCACATTCCCACTGATCCTCGTCGATCGTGCGGGGCAAAAACCGCTGGATGTTCGTTCCTTGCGGCGTCACCCCGCCGCCGATCATCTCTGCAATCGACCCGGTTACAACGACGGCCGGCAACGCGGGGTCCAGCGTCCCCCAGGCACGCTTCATGGCGCTCTCCGTGCCATCGCGACCGAGCTCTTCTTCGCCGAGACCGGTTGTCACAATAGGCAGTTCATGCGGAGGCAGACCATCCGTGTAGTGCAGCACCGACGTGACCGGGAGGTTTTCGCAGCCGACGGTACCGTCAATGACCACCTGCAAGCCCTTGACCGCACAGAAGGCATAGACAGCGCCCCAGTAGCCCCCCGCCCGGTCGTGATCCTGGATCAGCATGGCAGCCATCCCGATTTTTCGTACGAAAAATCGCCCGCGCCCTTTGGTGTATGCCAATGCATCAGATCATCTCCTGCGCCTTGGCGGCGCGCGCGAGCTTGTCGAGCTTCTTTTGATGCGCCGCCCGGAAATCGGGCCGCAGATTGGGATCGCCCTGCCAGACACCGGCAGTGTCGCCGTGCCCAACGCCTTCAAAGAAGCCCTTCATCCCATCAAAGCGATTTTTGTTTGCAATGGCGGCATTGACCACCTGCGCCAGGCTCCCTGCTCCGGCTGGCCCCATCAATGGACGCGCCGAAATGAGATTGGTAAAGTACAACCCCGGGATCGCGCGTTCCTTGGCCTTCTGCACGACGGGCGTCGTCCCGATGGCAAGGTCGGGCCTGATCGCCTCCATCGCGGCACAATCATCCTCAAGCGACGCGCGAAACGTGACGCGCACACCTTTGGCCTCCAGCCATTCGCGATCCGGCTCAGACATTGGCGTGCGCGGGCACGCGGTCCCAACGTAAGGGACGTTGGCTCCGCTCTCGATCAGGAGCCGCGCCACCAAGAGTTCGGACCCTTCGTACCCCGAGAGCGTAATCGTCCCGTCTATCCGCGTGGCACTGAGCGCGCCGCGGATCGCTGGCAGGAACATGTTCTGCGCCTGAGCTACCTTGTCCGCAGAAAGACCGAAAGCGTCGCCGATGTTCTTCAGCCAAAGCGCCGTGCCATCGTGACCCACTGGCGCCGAGGGGACTATCGGGCGACCCGCTGTTTCGAACTCTCGCGCCGCCGCAGTAAAGAAGGGGTGGATCGCCGCCACCGCTCCAGATCCGAGCGCGGCGTATAGCTCGCGCCACTCCCGACAGGGCACCACGGGCCCCGCCGCCAGACCCAAAGGCGCCAGCATCTGCCCAAGGATCATGGGATCCGCCGGAAACATCTCGCCCAAAAGCGCCACAGTCGGACGATCGGACATGCCCCCGATCGGAGCCGGCACCGGCCCGGCTTCGATCTCCTGACGCGCGTAATTCAGCATCGCGCCCGCCAGCACATCCTTCGCCTCGGCATGGGTCGGAATCCCAAACCCGGGCACATCGATCCCGACAATCCGCACCCCGTCAATTTCCGACGGAAGAAGCCGAAGCGGCACCCCGGAGGCAGTCGGCACACACAGATTGGTGACCACGACCGCGTCGTATTTGTCCGGATCCGCAATCTCGTGGACCGCGTCCCGGATGTCCTCGTAGAGCTTTCCGGTGACAAGCGTCTCCGAGTTGAACGGCACATATCCGACCGACCGCCGCGCCCCGTAAAAATGCGACACGAACGTCAGCCCATAGACACAACATGCCGAGCCCGACAGGATCGTCGCCACGCGGCGCATCCGCAGCCCGACCCGCAAGGATCCAAACGCCGGACACATCGACTGTGGCTTGTCATGCGGCCCCTGTGGGTAATCCTTGGCATATCTGTCGAGAAGCTCCGACTGGCCGGCCATTCGCGCCGCAGCCTCCATCTCCGCAGCCCCTGCATGACAGCCCAGGCCATCGACTGCCGGCGCGCCCTCGGCACTCGGAACCCGCTCCGCACCCATGTCCACCTCAGCGGTGGCCGCATCATCGTAGGTCACTTCACCGACCATGGCGCACGCACCCCTCTTCTTCTTGCGGCAAATACCGCGGGGGTGTGGGGGCTGGCCCCCACGTGCTCTGGTCCCGCCGGGCGCTACGCTTCGTCATAGACGACCTCCAAAGACGCCTTCGGCACGTAGTTCGCCCCGCGCATGTCCGCGTCTGTTGCGGGCTCAAGAACAAAGTCCGCACCCGTCACATCCGACGAAAACAAGCCAAGCAGCCCATCCTGCGACAACGGCGTCGGATGTCCCGGCGGTGCCTCAGCGACGTTCATGCCCAACTCTGCAAAGAGCGGCCCCCAAGGGCCTGCATTCGTGCCGACGATCTGATAGTTGGCAGACTTTTTGCGCAGATCGTCGTCCGCGGGGATCGAAGCCAGGACTGGGATGTCGACCGCTTCGGCAAAGGCCTGTGCCTCGCCCGTACCGTCGTCCTTGTTGATCACGAGGCCCGCGACGCCGACGTTACCGCCCATCTTGCGGAAATACTGAACCGCCGAGCAGACGTTGTTGGCGACGTAAAGCGACTGCAGGTCGTTGGAGGCGACCAGGATTACCTTCTGCGCCATGTCCCGCGCGATCGGCAGGCCAAAGCCGCCGCAAACCACGTCGCCCAGGAAGTCCAGGAGCACGTAGTCGAAATCCCAATCGTGAAAGCCAAGCTTTTCGAGCAGCTCAAAGCCATGAATGATCCCGCGCCCGCCGCAGCCGCGCCCGACCTCCGGTCCACCGAGCTCCATCGCGAAGACGCCGCCGCGCTTGAAGCAGACGTCGCCGATCTTCACTTCCTCGCCCGCCAGCTTCTTGGCCGAGGAGGTTTCAATGATCGTCGGGCACGCCTTGCCGCCAAAAAGGAGCGACGTGGTGTCAGACTTGGGGTCACACCCGATCAGAAGCACCCGCTTGCCCTGCTCGGCCATCATGTGGCTGAGGTTCGCCAGCGTGAACGACTTGCC
>JBCCYI010000062.1:0-20878 GCA_039189975.1 Pseudomonadota bacterium | reverse complement strand
CGGCTCGATGACCACGATCCATGCAAACTCTGCGCGCGACGCCGTCAGCCGTCTCGAAAACATGATCGCCATGGCCGGGATCGAGATGCCGCTGAAGGCCGTCCGCGCCCAGATCGCCTCGGCTGTGAACCTCATCGTGCAGGCCTCGCGTCTGCAGGATGGCTCCCGCCGCATGGTCTCCATCACCGAGGTGACCGGCATGGAAGGCGAGGTGATCTCGATGCAGGAGGTCTTCCGCTACGAACGCCTCGGCCTCGGCCCCGACGGCAAGATCATTGGTCGCTTCAACGCCACCGGCGTCCGCTCCAACTACGCCGACCGCTTCCGCCAGTGGGGCTACGACCTGCCCGCCACCATTTACGACCCGATCGCCGCCGAGTGACCCCGTTTTTCAAAGTGAAAGTCTGAGCGATGCAAATCTCCGCCGAACCTCTCATCTACGGCATCGTCTTCGTGGCGGTGCTGCTGCTCGTCGAGGGCCTCTACCTCACGATCTTCGGCAAATCCATCAGCCTCAACAGCCGGGTCAACCGTCGGCTCGACCTTCTGGAAAAGGGCGGCGGCCGCGAAGAGGTGCTCGAACAGCTCCGCAAGGAGATGTCGCAGCACATGCGCGCGCGCAACATCCCGCTCTACGCGATCCTCGCCGACAAGGCCCAAAAGGCCAACATTGCGTTCTCTCCACCGCAATTGATCCTCATCATGATGGTGCTCTCCGGCTTTGCCTTTCTGGGTCTGACCGTCGGCACCGCGGCTGGCCTCGGTATCCGCATCGCCTGCTCCGTCGCCATGGGCGTTGGCGGCGTCTATGTCTGGGTCAACTCCAAGGCAAAGAAACGTCTGGCGATGATCGAGGAGCAGCTGCCCGATGCGGTTGAGCTCATGGTGCGATCGCTGCGTGTGGGCCACCCGTTCTCCTCTGCCATTGGCATCGTCGCCAAAGAGGTGCCAGACCCGCTCGGCTCCGAATTCGGCATCATCGCGGATGAAGCGGCCTATGGCCGTGACGTATCCGAAAGTCTCAAGGCGCTGGCAGAACGGGTGGACATGCAGGACCTTCGGTTTCTCGCCGTCGCCGTCACCATCCAAAGCCAGGCGGGGGGCAACCTCGCCGAGATCCTCGACGGATTGGCGAAGGTGATCCGCGCCCGTTTCAAGCTCTTTCGCAGGGTCAAGGCGATCACCGCAGAGGCCAAGTGGTCGGGTATGTTCCTGTCGGTCTTCCCGATCATCGCGCTTGTCGCCATCAACGTGATCCAGCCCGATTACTACGCCGACGTGCAGGACAGCCCGTACTTCATCCCCGCCTGTATCGCGGTCGGCGTGTTTCTCGTCGTCAACGTGATTTTCATGCGCATGATGGTCAACATCAAGGTCTGAGAGGCAGCCACAATGGACACCCTGACCCAAGTCAACGATTGGCTCGTTGCCGAGTACGGCGAAATGGCACCGCTCTTCGCCGTGGGCCTTCTCGGCATTCTCCTCGTCTGTCTCACGCTGCCCGTCTTCCTGCGCAAGCGCGTCGACCCGCTCGACAAGCTGCGCAAGGACCAGTCGAGGGTGAGCAGCTCCAAAGCGGCCGAGCGCGCCGCATTGCGCCATGATACCGGCCGGAACGACAGGCTCGACAAGTTCTCGACGTTCCTTGAGCCGCAGGACGAATCCGAGATGTCCACGGCGCGGCTCAAGATGCTCCGCGCCGGATACCGATCGAAGTCCGCAGTGCGGAACTTCCATTTCTTGCAGTTTGTCCTCGGGATCGGCTTTCTGACGATCGGTCTGCTCTTTGCTCTGGTGAACTCCGCAACAGGGGAGGTGACCGCACAGCAGATGATCCTTATGGTCATCCTTCCCGGTGGCGCCGGCTACTTTTTGCCAAAGTACTGGATCGAGCGGCGCATACAGTCGCGTCAGGAGGAGATCGAGAACGGCTTTCCCGACAGTCTCGACATGATGCTGGTCTGCGTGGAGGCCGGCCAATCCATGGAGCAGGCAATCCTGCGCGTCTCCAAGGAGATCGAGGCCGGCTATCCCGCTCTGGCCGAGGAATACGGCATCGTCAGCTCTGAAATGAAAGCGGGCAAGGACAAAACGAGCGTTCTCAAGGACATGTCGGAGCGCGCTGGCGTCGCCGATGTGGCAAGCTTTGTTACGGTGCTCATCCAGTCTTCGACGTTCGGGACGTCCATCGCGGACGCGCTGCGCGTCTACGCTGCCGAGATGCGGGACAAGCGCGTGATGCGCGCCGAGGAAAAGGCCAACAAGCTGCCGACAAAGCTGACGCTTGGAACCATGATGTTCACCGTCCCGCCGCTCCTCATCATCCTGATCGGGCCTTCGATCAACGAGATCTTCACAATTCTCGGACCGGGCGGCGCCTCCGCGTTCTGACGCCAGCGCTCGTGCGCGAGCTCCCGCCGCGCGCGGCAGCGGGGCAAATCCGCAACGCTTTGCAAAGGATCAAGGGACAGGGAGCCCGGATACCTTGGCGCAACGCGTCCTTCGGGAGATGGTCCGGCGACCTAGGTTCTTCGCATTCGGAGCCTGCCCACCGTGCTTCGCCCCCCTTTCTTCCTCTTGTTGGTCGCCGCACTGCTCTGCGCCTGTACTGACGACCGCCTGACCCCGCTCAACACCGGCCCAGACGCGCCACGCGGCGTGACCCGCGGCGCGGCCCCCGCCGTCGATGGCCTGACCGTGGGCCACCGGCTGATGGCTGCGGGCGAGTTCGAGCTCGCGCACCGAGCATATCTCCGCGCAGCCGGCGAGGAGGGGCTCACGGCCGACGTCCTCTCCGCATTGGGCACGTCGAACCTGCGCCTCGGGCGCTTGGGCCAGGCCGAAGACATGCTCCGCCGCGCGATTGACGCGGATGAGACCTTTGCTGCCGCCTGGAACAACCTCGGCGTCGTCCTTATGGAACAGGGCAATGTCGGCGAAGCCGCTCGCGTCTTTCGCACGGCCTTTGCCCTCGATAGTGGCGAAAGTGTCGAAATCCGGGAAAATCTGCGCGCCGCACTCGCCCAGGTGAAGAACCCCGCGTACACTTCCGAGCAAAATCAAGAATACGACTTGGTGCGCAACGGGGGCGGGCAATTCCGCATCCTCAGCACACCCTAGGGCAGGACGAGCAGCAAAAGGACGCAAGAATATGCGCCACCCCAGTCTTTTCGCACTGTGCCTCGGCGGCACGGTGATCCTCGCTGGCTGCGAGCAGAGCACGTCGGGCGATGTTGATCGTGCGCTGCAGACAGTCAACGCCATCGACGACAACAATCTGTCGGAGATCATGCTGACCGCGGCAGATCCGAAAGAGGCCGTCGCCTACTTTCAGCGCGCCTCCGCGGAACAGCCCGACCGGATCGACCTCCAGCGCGGACTGGCCCAATCCCTTATCAAGACACGGTCCAACACGGCCGCCGTTTCCGCCTGGTCTCGCGTGACGCAGATGGAGGGCACGACAGCCGAGGATCAGGTGGGCCTCGCCGATGCGCTTATTCGTGCCGGCGAATGGGACCGTGCCGAAGACACGCTCGATACCATCCCGCCGACCTATGAAACCTATCGTCGCTACCGGCTCGAAGCGATGGTCGCCGACAGCAACAAGGAGTGGAAAAAGGCCGACCACTTCTATGAAATCGCCGTGGGCCTGACGACGAGACCCTCCAGCGTGCTCAACAACTGGGGCTATTCCAAGCTCTCACGCGGCGCTTACCGCGATGCGGAGCGCCTTTTCGGCGAAGCGCTGCAATACGACCCCACGCTCTACACGGCCAAGAATAACCTGATCCTGGCGCGCGGCGCTCAGCGCAACTATCAGATGCCGCTCTTCGAAATGACGCAGACGGAACGGGCTCAGCTCATGCACACGATGGCGCTGACAGCCGTCAAGCAGGGCGATGTCGCCATCGGCAAATCGCTTCTGCAGGATGCTGTCGACACCCATCCCCAGCATTTCGAGGAAGCCGTCCGCGCGCTCAATGCCCTCGAGACCGGGTAACCCTCTCGGCGCGCAAACGTGACCCTCGCGCTCCAGACGCCCGCGCTCTTCGGCCTGGTGATGCTCCCCTTCACTCTGGCCATTGGCCTCTGGGTGGCGTGGAGTGACCTCGCGCGAATGAAAATCCCCAACGCGGCCGTGCTCACGTTGCTCGCGCTCTTTCTGGTGGTGGGCCCGTTCCTGTTGCCCCTCGCCGAATGGGGCTGGCGTTGGACCCATGCTCTGGTGCTGCTCGCTGCGGGTTATGTGCTCAACCAGATCGGCGCGCTCGGCGCGGGTGATGCAAAGTTTGTCGCCGCCGCTGCCCCCTTCGTCGCCCTTGAGGATGCGCCGCTGCTCCTTTTGCCGCTTTCGGGGCTGCTGCTCACCGGCCTTGTTGCACATCGGATTGCCCGGCGCATCCCTGCGCTTCGTGCTCTGGCGCCAACGTGGAAGAGTTGGACCAATCCAAAGTTTCCAGCCGGTTTCGCCCTTGGCCCCGCCCTGCCGCTGTATCTGGCGGCAGTGGTGGTCTGGGGCCGTTGACGCGGAAGCGGCGCGGCTGAAGCTAAGGCCTGCCAAGCTCCAGAACCGCCACATGCGTCCCACGATAGACCTCCGAGTAGGTCCAGCCAGCGTCGGTCACGGCCTGCATGAGGATGGTGCGCACGTCCGGATTGGTCGGGCAAAGCGGTACGGCAATGATCTCCGCCACAGCCGCCCCCGGCAGGCCGCCGTAGTACCACGGCGCCCCGCCCGGCAGAGCCGGGAAGTCACCAAAGAGCCAGAAGCTCTGAAACGTATCGGCGACCAGCATCGGGCGACCCGTGTAACCCGCCTCTGCCAATTCGTCCGCCACAGCATGAAAGACCCGCATGCCGCCGGATCTCAGCGTGCATTCGTCAATCTCAAGGCCCCAATCGGGACCGTCTGTCGGAGCGGCCAGCGGCGCGTAAGGGGTGGCTACGACCACCTTGTCGAGCCGCGTCTGATCCAGCCGAAAGTCTGCGTGTGCGGGCGCGCCCGGAAAGAACACCCCGGACTCGCTGACATCCGTTCCGAACATGCGCAGCCCGCTTGTCGCCATGTTCGCCATCCAACCCGACGAAAGCGCGAGTGCGACGGCCGCCGTGACAACAAATGCCGTTCTGTCCCGCTCCGGCCGCAGGACCAGCAGCGCGAGCGCGACAACCGGCAGCCATTGCGCATCATTGCCGTAGTTTTGCCAGGCGATGACGATGAAGCCCGGCAGGAGAGCCAACATCACAATTCCCTCGACCGGCCGCCCTGCCTTGCGCAACAAGATCACCGCAGCCAGCCCGGCGAGCGTTCCGGCCAGATGCGTCGGCGCCACCAGGTTCTGCGAGAGCGTGCCCCCGGGCTGCTGACGCGTCTCCGATTGTGCGACCGCAAAAAGGTCGGCAACATAGCCCTGCCAGAACGCAAGTCCGCCCCACATTGTGATGCCGGCGCACAGCGCGAGCCCACAGCCCACGCCCCATGCCATCGTCCCGTACGCGCGGCGCAGGCTCAGAGCCAGCAGAACCGCCGGGAGAAGGGCCGGGACATAGGTCACCTTGATCAACGCAAGCGCAACGAAAGCTGCACCAAGGATCGTGCCCTCGCGCCAAGGCGCGTATGCCCGCTGGCTCGGCACCAGCACCAGCGGCACGATCACAAACGCCAGTGCCCACGCCCACCGGTTATAGTGCATCGACACCGACACCGCCTGCGTCGTCCCGCCGTGGACCATGGCCATAACCATAACCAGCACCAGCGCGCCATAGATCATGCCGATCCAGCCGGATCCAAAGCGGCTCATCGCGACCCACCAGATGACGGGAAGCAGCGCCGCTGCAAAGAGGATCTGCGACCAGATAATCGCTTGCCCCAGACCCAATCCAAGCGCCACGAGCCCCGCAATCGGCGCCAGCGCCAACGCCCCAATCGGCGTCATAAAGTCCACATGCGGCCATTGCCCCTCGGCCATGCGCAACACCATGGCGGCCAGATGCATCGCATCGCCCTCGTGGCGCGTGAGCACCAACGCCCCGGGCGCCAGCGTCAAGACAGACATCAGAGCCCAAACGCCAACCAGCCCCAACGCCAGCCGCGCCTCTGCGGACACCGCAAACCGGCCATCACGCGCGCCCGCATCCGAAATTGCTTGCCCGAAACTCATCGTGTGATCGTCCCTTTTTTGGCCACAAACATCCGCCAAACCCGGCTTTGACCAATGCTCGCCCGAAGACATGGCGATTTCCGGGCAGTGGCGGCGCTTTTACAAGGAACACCCAGGATCGAACGAGAGAGGCCCCCGGATGAACATGAACGTCACCAATGTCATGTCGCCCCCTCCCCCCAAGCGGCTGGAAGACATGCGCGTCCCCACGGTGATGATGCGCGACATTGTTCTGAAGACGATGTTTCGTAAGAACCTCGACCTCGTGTCCGACATCTCGCGCGCGATCTGCTTGCCTATCCCCGTCACCCAGGAGCTGGTCGACCTTGCCCGCGTTCAGAAGCTGCTGGAAGCGACGGGCACGCTCAATGCAAACTCCGGCAATGAGATGGGGTATCAACTCACCGACGCTGGCAAAGCGCGCGCCCTCGATGCCCTTGCCCAGTCCGAGTACTTTGGGGCAATGCCGGTTCCGCTGGAAGTCTATGCCGAGCAGGTCAAACGCCAGTCGATCCGCAACATTCAGGTCACCCGGGACCAGCTGACTTCGGCCATGGGACATCTAATCCTGCCATCCGATCTGCTCGACCAGCTGGGCCCGGCGGTGAGCGCGGGTCGCTCCTGCCTGATGTACGGCCCGCCCGGCAACGGAAAATCCTCCATCTCCAATGGCATTCGGGACGCGCTCGGCGACAAGATCTACATCCCGCGCGCCATCGAATACGCGGGCCAGGTGATCACGGTCTACGATCCGATCGTTCACACCGCGGCCGAGGAACAGGAAGATGATCCTAACTGCCTGCGCCGCACCGGCAACAAGTTCGACACCCGCTACGTCCGCTGCGAGCGGCCAACCGTGATCACGGGCGGCGAGCTTTCCCTCTCCATGCTCGATCTGGTCTACAATCCCACGGCACGGACGTACCAAGCCCCTCTCCAGCTGAAATCGACAGGAGGCGTCTTCATCGTGGACGACCTCGGCCGCCAGGCCGAGCCGCCGCAAGCGCTCGTCAACCGCTGGATTGTCCCGCTTGAGGAAAGCCGTGACATCCTCGCATTGCAATCTGGCGAGAAGTTCGAAGTCCCCTTTGACACACTCGTGATCTTTTCGACCAACTTTCACCCTAATGAAATCTTCGACCAAGCTGCCCTTCGCCGGATCTTCTTCAAGATCAAGATCGATGGCCCGGACCAGGAGAACTTCCTCAAGATCTTCGCCATGGTGGCCAAAAAGAAAGGCGTACCCCTGGACCAGGACGCTCTGATCCATCTGCTGAAGGTGAAGTATCCCACCATCAACAACGTCTATGCGAATTATCAGCCGGTCTTTCTGATCGACCAGATCCGCTCGATATGTGACTTCGAAGGCATCCCTTATCAAATGAACCCGGATCTGATCGATCGCGCTTGGGCAAACATGTTCGTGGCGAAGGAAGACATCGTCCACTAGCATCCCAGCAAATCCCTTAAAAAAGGGATTTGCAAAAGTCTTGAGAAGACTTTTGCTCCGGGCATTGCGTGGATTAAGTCTGCGCAATGTTGGACGCGTTCCCTGATCATTTCCGAAGCTGGTTTGCAGAACGTGGATGGGTGCCACACCCGCACCAGCTTCGCATGCTCGAACGTGCACAGACGCCGTGCCTTCTCCTGGTTGCGCCGACGGGAGGCGGCAAGACTCTCGCGGGCTTCCTTCCGTCTCTCACCGAGCTACACGACTCAGGGGGGAAGGGCCTGCACACGATTTACGTGTCACCCCTCAAGGCGCTTGCGGCGGATATCAAGCGTAACCTCAGGACCCCCATCGAAGAGATGGGTCTCCCGATCCGCGTAGAGGACAGAACAGGCGATACATCTGCCACCCAGAAAAAACGTCAACGCGCAGATCCGCCCGACATCCTCCTCACGACGCCGGAGAGCCTGGCTCTTCTTACATCCTATGAAGACGCACCGCATATCTTCTCGGGTGTCCAGCGCATTATCGTCGACGAAATCCATGCCCTGGCAGAATCAAAGCGCGGCGATCAGCTGATGCTCGCCCTTGCGCGTCTCTCCGCGTTGCGCCCCGGCTTGCGGCGCGTCGGACTGTCGGCCACGGTAGAAGACCCCGAGCGCATGGGCCGTATGCTCGCCTCCCATCCCGACCCGGTCGAGATCGTGCATGCCGATCCGGGCCCTGCGCCCGACATCGCGATGCTCGAAACCGATGCCCCTCCGCCCTGGGCGGGAGGGGGCGGTCGCTACGCCATCCCCGCGGTCCTGCGCGAAGTCGCAAAGCACAAGACCACACTGATCTTTCACAACACCCGTGCCCAGGCGGAGCTCTTCTTCCACCACCTCTGGCTCGCCAACGAGACCGCGCTTCCAATCGGTATCCATCACGGTTCGCTCTCCCGCGAGGCCCGCGACAAGGTCGAGGCCGCAATGGTCTCAGGCACGCTGCGTGGCGTCGTCTGCACCGGATCGCTCGACCTCGGGATTGACTGGGGAGACGTCGATCTCGTCATCCAGGTTGGAGCGCCCAAGAACGTCAAGCGCCTCGTCCAGCGCATCGGGCGCGCCAATCACCGCTACAACGCACCTTCAAAGGCGCTCCTCGTGCCGGCGAACCGCTTTGAAATCGTCGAATGTCAGGCCGCGCTCGACGCCGTCCGCGCCGGTACACTCGACGGCGATGCACCCCTGAGCGGCCCCCGCGATGTCCTCTGCCAGCACATCCTAATCCGCGCCTGTGCCGGGCCGTTCCACGCAGATGCGCTCTACGAAGAGGTGCGCACCGCTGGCGCCTTTGCCGACCTCTCCCGCGAGGCTTTCGATGCCTGCCTGGAGTTCTGCGCCACCGGCGGTTACGCTCTGCGCGCCTACGACAAATGGCAGCGGCTGCTGCAGCGCGCCGATGGCCAGTGGCAGCTTCGCGACCCTCGCGCCGCCACCGCCATCCGTATGAACCTCGGCACGATCATGGACACCGACACGCTCAAGGTCCGCCTCAAGAACCGCGCTGGCGGGCGGCCCCTGGGCGAAGTCGAAGAGGCCTTTGCCGCCACACTCACGCCGGGGGACACCTTCCTGATCGGAGGGCAAATCGTGCGCTACGAAGGCTTGCGCGACATGACGGTCGAAGTGACGCGCCGCGCTGATCGCGAGCCCAAAATCGCGACCTTCATGGGCACGAAATTTGCCACCTCAACGAAGCTGACAGGCCGGATCCTCGACATCCTCAACAAGCCCGATTGGCCGGACCTGCCGGAGCACACGGCCCAGTGGCTCGCGCTGCAGCGCCAGGTCAGCCGCATGCCGCGGGCCGACCGGCTGCTCGTCGAGAGCTTCCCCCATGATGGCCGGCACCATGTCTGTGCCTACGGCTTCGCCGGCCGCAACGCGCAAGCCACCCTCGGCCTCATCATGACCCAGCGGATGGAAGCGCTCGGCCTCGCCCCGCTTGGCTTCGTCGCCACGGATTACGCCACGCTGGTGTGGGGGCTCGACCCGCTCGACGACGCGCGTCCCCTCTTTGATGCGCAGGTGCTTCGCGAAGGGTTCGAGACCTGGCTCTCCGGCAACGCCGTCATGAAACGGACATTCAAGGCCTCGGCGATCATCGCTGGTCTGATTGAGCGCAACACGCCGCGCGGTGGAGCCCGCAAGAGCGGGCGACAGGCGACATTTTCATCCGACATCCTCTACGACACGCTTCTGAAGTACGAGCCTGGCCATCTGCTGATGCAAATCACCCGCGAAGAAGCCCTGCGCGGTCTCGTCGACTATGGTCGCCTCGAAGAGATGATGGCCCGCATTGGCGGCCGTATCGACCACGTGGTGCTCGACCGCGTCACGCCCCTCGCCGCGCCGCTCTTTCTTGAACCCGGCCGCATCCCGATCGAGGGAGAAGCCCGCGAACGCCTGATCGCCGACGAAGCCGAACGGCTGATGAGCGCGGCCGGTTTGTCGCTCTAGCTCGCGCACAGCGCCCCTTGCCCCGCAACCGCGCATAAGGCAAGAACGAAGCATGAACCCACCCACTGGATACGCCTTCCGTCTGGGAGCGGCACATCTTGTCGCGCTGCCCGAAAAGGCGCTGTGGTGGGCAGACGCGGGCCTCCTCGTCGTCAGCGACATGCACCTGGGCAAGGCCGAGCGCATGGCGCGGCGCAGCGGGAGCCTCGTACCGCCCTACGAAACCCGCGAGACGATCGCACGTCTCGAAGACCTGATCGGCCGGTGGGCCCCTGCCCATGTTCTCTGCCTTGGCGACAGTTTCGACGATACAATCGCGATGCGCGCCTTGCCCGAAGAGGTCACGCTCAGCCTGACCCATCTCATGGCCGGGCGCCGCTGGACTTGGATCCTCGGCAACCATGACCCCGGACCCGTCGACATGGGAGGGACCTGCACCCGAGACATCGCCATCGACGGTCTTGCGTTCCGCCATATCGCCGACCCTGCGGTGTCGACCGCTGAGGTGTCCGGCCATTACCACCCCAAGGCGCGCATCCGCGGTGCCCGCCGCCCCGCCTTCATCACCGACGGCACCCGCCTTATCCTGCCGGCTTTCGGCACCTATACCGGCGGGCTCGACGCGGATGACACGGCGATTTCCGGCCTCATGGGCGTGCACGCCATCGCAATCCTTGCAGGGCGCACCATGGCCGCCGTACCGCTCAACGCCAGCGCACCGCCTCACCCCGGCCCGCCGACCCGTTGGGCGCGCGGCCTGGGATAAGCCGCCGCGATGCGCGCTAGGCCGTCAGGCCCTCCGGCTCGTCCAACCCGTTCGCACGGCAGGCCGCCGTCACCGTATTGGCCAGCAGGCATGCGATGGTCATCGGCCCAACGCCCCCGGGAACGGGCGTAATGGCGCCCGCCACCTGCGCCGCGCTCGCGTAGTCGACATCGCCGACCAGACGCGCTTTGCCACCGTCCGGCGCATCAATCCTGTTGATCCCGACGTCGATCACCGTGGCGCCCGGCTTGACCCAGTCGCCGGGGACCATCTCTGGCCGTCCGACAGCGGCCACCAGGATATCCGCCCGCCGGCACGTTTCGGCAAGATCCGCGGTACGCGAATGCGCCACCGTCACCGTGCAACTGTCCTTGAGCAGCAACTGCGCCATCGGTTTGCCCACGATATTGGAGCGTCCGACAACGACCGCCTCTTTCCCGGAGAGCGAGCCCAGATGATCCCGCAACAGCATCAGACAACCAAGCGGTGTGCACGGCACCATGGACTTCTGGCCCGTTGCCAGCAGCCCAACGTTCGAAATGTGAAAGCCGTCCACGTCCTTTGCCGGATCAATCGTATTGATCACGAGGTCAGAGTTGAGGTGATCAGGAAGCGGCAATTGCACAAGGATGCCATGCACATCCGGGTCTTTGTTCAGCTTCCCGACGAGCTCCAGGAGCTCGTGTTCCGACGTATCGGCCGACATTCGATATTCGAAAGAGGCCATCCCGGCCTCTTTCGTCTGCTTGCCCTTATTGCGCACATAGACCTGGCTCGCGGGGTCCTCTCCGACGAGCACCACGGCAAGGCCCGGGGTGATCCCGTGATCCGCCTTCAGTCGCGCGACATGTTCTGCCACCTTGGCACGGACGGTCGCGGCAAAGGCCTTGCCGTCGATCCGCACAGCTTGCGTCTCTGCCGCGTCGCTCATCAGAAAAGCCCCTCGATATCTCCGTCCGCGTTCAGCCGGATCGCCTCGGCGGAGGGCACCTTGGGCAGCCCCGGCATCGTCATGATCTCACCGCAGATCGCCACGACGAACCCGGCCCCGGCGGACAGTCGCACCTCGCGCACCGGGATGTCAAAACCCGTCGGCGCCCCGCGCCGATTCGGATCCGTGGTAAAGGAGTATTGCGTTTTCGCCATACAGATCGGCAGGTCGCCGTAGCCCTGATCTTCCCAGGTTTTCAGCTGCTTTTTGACAGCATCAGGCGCCGTCACGCCATCCGCACGGTAGATCTTGGTCGCGATCGTCTCGATCTTCTCCCATAGCGACATCTCGGCGGGGTAGATCGGCGCGAAATCCGCCTCGCCCGCATCGGCGATCTCCGCGACGCGGGTGGCCAGGCCCTCGATCCCTTCGGAGCCGCTGGCCCAATGCTTGCACAGGATCGCCTCGCTCCCCTGCCCCGTCACATAGGCCTGAACGGCCGCAACCTCTGCGTCCGTATCCGTGACGAAGTGGTTGATGGCGACGACAACCGGCACGCCAAAGCTTTTGACGTTCTCGATGTGACGGCCCAGGTTGGCGCAGCCCGCCTCCACCGCAGAAACGTTTTCTGCGCCCAAGTCCGCCTTGGCCACGCCGCCGTTCATCTTCATGGCCCGTACCGTCGCCACAACGACCCCGGCCGTGGGCGCCAGCCCCGCATGACGACACTTGATATCCATGAACTTTTCAGCACCGAGATCCGCACCGAACCCAGCCTCTGTGACCACGTAATCAGCGAGCTTCAGCGCCGTCCGCGTCGCGATCACAGAGTTGCAGCCGTGGGCGATGTTCGCAAACGGGCCGCCATGCACAAACGCCGGGTTGTTCTCTAACGTCTGTACGAGGTTCGGCTGCATCGCGTCCTTCAGCAGCACCGCCATCGCACCATCCGCCTTGATGTCGCGCGCAAAAACGGGCGAGCGATCACGCCGGTAGCCGATGATGATCGCGCCAAGCCGCTTTTCCAGGTCGCCCAGATCCGACGCGAGGCAGAGGCACGCCATCACTTCGGACGCGACCGTGATGTCGAATCCCGTCTGCCGCGGGTATCCGTTGGCCACCCCGCCGAGCGACGTCACCGTATCGCGCAGCGCCCGGTCGTTCATGTCGAGCACACGCCGCCACGTCACGCGGCGGGTGTCGATCTCGTTCGCATTGCCCCAGTAGATCGAGTTGTCGATCATTGCCGACAGCAGGTTGTGGGCCGACGTGATGGCATGAAAGTCGCCGGTGAAATGCAGGTTCATGTCTTCCATTGGCACAACCTGCGCGTAGCCGCCGCCCGCGGCACCGCCCTTCATGCCAAAGCAGGGCCCGAGCGAAGCTTCGCGAATGCAAATCGCCGCGCGCTTGCCGATCCGATTGAGGCCGTCCCCGAGGCCCACGGTCGTTGTGGTCTTGCCCTCACCTGCGGGCGTCGGGTTGATCGCCGTGACGAGGATCAGCTTGCCGTCCGGCTTGTCACCGAGGCCATCGATGAACGCCTGAGAGACCTTGGCCTTGTCGTGCCCATAGGGCAGCAGGCTCTCCGAAGGAATGTCGAGCTTCGCGCCAATCTCCTGGATTGGGCGCTTCTGCGCTTCGCGGGCAATTTCGATGTCGGATTTGTAGCTCATTGGGTCTTTGCGCTCCGAAGGTCTGGGCTGGCGTTGTTTCCCCTTACCCCGTCGTACCGGGGTTGGTCCTGATGTTTCCGACATTTGACGGCCATCGCGCGGCATGCGGCAGGATACCGTTTCGGTGCGTCGGGTCGGGCCCGACGTCCCTCAGCCTTCCGGTTGCCAGGCCCGTTGCCCCGGCACATGGAGCGTCAGCACATCGCCAAGGCTGAGCGTCCCCTCGCGCTCGACCCAAGCCGTCACGCCGCGCCGTCCTTTGGCCGCGGCCTTGAACCCTTTGGCCGCCTCACCGTGATCGACGGTGAGCGACTTGGCCGGGAACTGGCATGGCCAGTTTTGCATGTCGACCGTGAGCGTCACGCCGGATTGCGCCTGCAACCGCGCGGACGGAGGGATGTGCGAAAAATCCGGGATGCCCTCCACAACAACTGTCGAGCCCAAGCGCGCCGGATCGACCGAGGCGACCCCCATGGTTTCTGCAATCGCCTTCAGGTCCTCGACGGACACGAGGGCCAGCTGACGCACATTGCGGATGTCGGTGCCCTTTGGATATTGCGCGGTCACCCGACTGTCGGACGGGCGCGTCAATCCGGAATGGACAGAGCCGGTCAGCCCCGCAAAGCTCAGATCGAGAGACGGCGCGGGCTCGGCGATCAGGGCGTTGCGGTCATCACTGACCACCCGTCCGAGCCAGATCACTTTGGCCCGGTACTCTGTCGGAACGAGTGCTGGCATGGTGCATTCCTCCTGTCGCACCCCCTTTGCCGCTCCCACCGGGGCGCCGCAAGCCCTATCGAGCGTATCGTCCTGCCACAGGAAAAACCCCCGACGCAGCGCGCCAGGGGATCTCGATGATCAGGTTGGGAGAGCTCCCCTACGTCGGCTCCGGCTCCAGGCCGCCAGTGTCACCCGCTTTCGGCTTCGACTTCTTGGTCTTCGGCACCGCGGTGATCGACGGTGTGTTCCCGGCCGTCGCATCGTCGTCGTCGTCGCCGCGGTGAATGGGCTCGCCCTTCATCGCCTTCAGGATCTCCGGCCCCGTGAGGGTCTCATACTCCAGAAGGGCCTCGGCCAGATTGTGGTGCTCATCCGAATGCTCGGTCAGAACGCGCTTGGCCGTCTCGTAGCCTTCGTCGACGATCTTGCGCACCTCCGCGTCGATCAGCTCCTGGGTCTCAGGCGACACGTTTCCGCCGGCCTGGTAGTTGCCCAAATAGCTTTGCTGCTCATTGGCGTAGTCAATGTTGCCCAGCTCATCCGAGAAACCGAACTGCGTCACCATCGCCCGCGCGATCTTGGAGACCTGCTGGATGTCGGACGCGGCTCCGGACGTCACGTTGTCCTTACCAAAGATCAGTTCCTCGGCAACCTTGCCCCCCATCGCCATCGCGATCTTGGACTTGTATTTGGTATAGGTCACGGACAGCTGGTCACGCTCGGGCAGTGCCATCACAAGGCCCAGAGCCCGACCCCGCGGGATAATCGTCGCCTTGTGGATCGGGTCGTGCTGCGGCACGTAGATCCCCACCACGGCGTGCCCCGCCTCGTGATAGGCTGTGAGCTTTTTCTCCTCTTCGGTCATGACCATGGAGCGCCGTTCCGCGCCCATCATCACCTTGTCCTTGGCATTCTCGAAGTCTTCCATCGTCACGAACCGGCGCCCGACGCGCGCCGCCATGAGAGCGGATTCGTTCACCAGATTCGCAAGATCTGCGCCCGAAAAGCCCGGCGAGCCGCGCGCGATGATCCGCAGGTCCACATCCGGGCCGAGAGGCACCTTGCGGGCGTGCACCGAAAGGATCTTTTCGCGCCCCTTCACATCCGGGTTGGGGACCTGCACCTGCCGGTCAAACCGGCCTGGGCGCAACAATGCGGGGTCCAGAACATCGGGCCGGTTGGTCGCCGCCACGATGATAATGCCCTCATTGGCCTCAAAGCCGTCCATCTCGACAAGGAGCTGGTTCAACGTCTGCTCGCGTTCGTCGTTGCCACCACCGTAGCCGACGCCACGGGAGCGGCCCACCGCGTCGATCTCGTCGATGAACACGATGCAGGGCGCATTCTTCTTCGCCTGCTCGAACATGTCGCGCACCCGGCTCGCGCCGACGCCCACGAACATTTCAACGAAGTCCGACCCCGAGATCGTGAAGAACGGCACGCCGGCTTCCCCGGCCACAGCCCGCGCCAGAAGCGTTTTACCCGTTCCCGGAGGCCCCACCAGGAGGGCGCCCTTGGGGATCTTGCCGCCGAGCCTGGAAAACTTCTGCGGGTTGCGCAGAAATTCCACGATCTCTTCCAGATCGTCCTTGGCCTCGTCGATGCCCGCGACATCGTCAAACGTCACACGGCCCTGCTTCTCCGTGAGCAGCTTGGCCTTCGACTTTCCAAAGCCCATCGCGCCACCGCGCCCGCCGCCCTGCATCCGGTTCATCAGGAAGAGCCAGATGCCGATCAAAAGGATAAACGGCAGCAGCGTACCGATGTAGGCCAGCAGCCCGTTTTGCTGCTGCGGCTCGGCAACCACCTCGACGTCCTGCGTGATCAGCCGCTCCGTCACATCAACCCCGTCGGGCAGGACGGAGGAATACAGTGTCCCGTCGTTGCCGCGAATGCGCAGACGCTCCCCGTCGATGGTGACCTGGGCGATATCCCCATCCTCCGCCATCGTGACGAATTCGGAGTAGCTGAGGCTGCGGGTCGACATCGTCGACTGATTGCCGCTGAACAGGTTGAACAGCGCCAGGATCAGCAGAAACAGCACAACCCAAAAGGCGATATTGCGGGCATTCCCCAAAGGACGACTCCTTATATGTCTCGCGCTCTGTGTCTCGCGCTGGTCGGTGCGATCAGGCGAGCTCTTCCGGCTCGCGCGCAGCCGCTTCAGCGAAGTAAGATAGCCACTGTCCGCGTCGGTTCAATGCGAAAGGAGCGTGCCGAGGCAGTCTTCGACTGTAAACTCCGGTTGACAGCTCCACCCATGCCCCAGCCCGGCCAGCGGCGCCGCCACCAGCGTGTCCGCCACAAACACGGCTGGGCTTGCCATGAGGCTCTCACGCGGAGGCCGCGGGCCGACAGCATCGGGCAACGGGTCGAGCGCGCGGCGGCCCAGCGCACGGATGCGTGCCGCAGGTGCGCGGGGCTCCGCTGCGTCCGTCGGTGCCACGCGCCAGTACCCGTCCCAAACCTCTGCGACCGGGGTGCTCAGCTTCGCTACAGCGGCGAATTCCCTTGCAATGCGGATCGTTCCGCGGCGCACCGACAAGAAGCAACCGTGGAGCGTGCCTCCGCGCCCCCGCACCAAGCCCTCCGACAGGGCCCGCAGCGGCCGATAGCGCGGCCGATAGGGCGAGCCGGATCTCCAGCGCAGCAGATGCGCCAGCAAGCGGTGTCGGATTTCCGCAGGTGCCTCACAGAAGACGTCTTGCGGAAAGAGCAGGTCGCCCGCCTCCAGTGTGAGGTGCGGCGCGGCAAGATGTCGCGTCATGGTTTCGAGCGCCGCCCGCGCATCCGCCATCCGCGCCGCTGTCTCAGACAAGCGCTCCGCATCGAGATCAAGCGCCGCCATCGCGCGCCGCGTTCGCACCCTGTCGAACGCCGGATCGTCGTTCGTCGGATCGTCGGCCCATGCTGCACCGCGCGCGTTCAACCCCCGTCGCAGGTCCAGCCGGGACACATCGATCAGCGGGCGCAGGAACCGCACCCCATGGGCCGCGCGTTCCGACGACATCGCCGCCAGCCCGTCGACGCCGGAGCCCCGCGACAGTCGCATCAGGACCGTCTCCGCCTGATCATTGCGCGTATGCCCGAGCAAGACCGAGCCATGCCCTTCAGCCCGCGCCCAATCCGCCAGCAGGCGATAGCGCCCCCGGCGTGCGGCATCCTGCAGATTGCCCCGGTGGTCCCAACGCCAGTCCAGCCTGCGGTGCGATATGCCCAGCGCCCGGGCCGCCCGCCGTACGAGCTCGGCCTCCTCGTGCGCCTCGGGGCGTAACCCGTGATCGACGGTGACGGCCTCCAGCCGCACCGAGCGCCCCATGCGTGCCCAGTCGGCGGCGAGATACAGAAGCGCCATCGAGTCACTGCCGCCGGACACCGCAAGCCCGAGCGACAGGGGATCTCCATCGGGAAAGAACCGGCCTAATGCCGCCGCGAACGTCGCTTCTGGAGCGAGGTCATCCACACCCGAGCTGCGTGAGGTCACTCGTCGCGGTCGCCGCCGCAACAGACCCCGGATAGCGCGCTCTCACCTCGCCCAGCGTCACGCAGGCATCCACCGTCTGACCGAGCACGGCGAGGCTTTGGCCCAGCTTCAGCAGGGCTTCGGGCGCCCGGTCACTCTCGGGCGCCTGGCTGAACGCCTCCAGATAAGCGCGCGCGGCGGGCGCTGTTTGCCCAAGCGCTGCCAGAGCCTCCCCGCGCAGATAATTCGCCTCGCCGGTGAGCGGCCCGCCGGGATAGGTCTCCGAATGGGCCGCAAAGCGCTCCGCCGCCTCGGCGTAGCGCCCGTCGTCCAACGCCACCCGCGCTGCCTCAAAATCCGCCCGCTCGCCGACAGCGAGCTCCGGGCCACTCGGCACCGGCGCCACGACTGGCGCGGCAGGAGCCTCGATGCCCCCGAGCGACGGCGTGTCGCCGAGTTGACCGATGTCGCAGCCCGGCTCCAGTTCACACAGGCGAAACTCCAGATCGCCGATCCGGTTGGTCCCGTCGCGGACAACCGATTGTATACGATACTCCAGCTCCTCGGTGCGCGCCGTCAGTCGCTGCAGGGCGCCCTCGATCCCATCGACACGCTCCAGGACACTTGCCCCGGCCGCAGGCGCGGCACTCGCCCCCGTCGTCGACAGCTCACGGTTCAGGCGCTGGATCTCCACATAGAGCACCGCCAGATCCTGCCGGATATCGGCCAGCGTCTGCGCATCGGCCACGGCCACGCCCGGTGTCCCGCCAAGCCCCATGGCAAGCGCCGCCCCGAGGATCCACGCGCGCCGCATGGCCTAGAACCCCGCTCCGGAGCCCGCCTGCAGCACCGTCACCGCCCGACGGTTCTGCCGATAGCAGCTCTCTTCGGAGCACACCGCCAGCGGCCGCAGCTTGCCAAAGCTGGTCGACTGAAGCCGCGCGCCCGCGACCCCACGGCTCGTCAGGTACTCCTGCACTGCATTCGCCCGGCGAAAGCCCAGCGCCCGGTTGTATTCCTGCGTGCCCTGTTCGTCGGCATGGCCCTCGATGACGGCCGTGTACTCCGGGTTCTCCGCCAGCCACGTCGCCTGCGCGTTGAGGGTGTTGCGCCCCACATCCGTGAGGGTGTGCTGATCGACCTCAAAGAGCACGCGGTCCCCCACCGTGTCGCGAAAGTAGGCCGGCGAGTTTGGCGCCGCTGTCGCCTGCGCCCCCGCTCCTGCGCCAACCCCGCCACCGGTACCGCCAAACCGATCTGCGTTGGTACACGCTGAAAGGGCACATGCCGCGAGCACCAGCGTCATCCGCAGACAGGCTGCGGGTGACGGGCGGATGGCCAAACTCTTCATATCGATTTCCCCGAACTGCTCAGTGTAATTGGCTTCAGGCTACCACTCCCGGCTGCCATTGGGAATGACACACCCGTCCCCGCGCCGTGTCTCCGACGCAGGTGTGATCGCGATCCCGTCATGGCAAAAGCGGCGACCACGCCGCATCCGAAGCGGGGCCCGGCGTGGACACGCGCCGAAGATTGCGCCCCGACACATCGACCGTGAAAAGGGCCGGCTGCCCGTCCGCCCCCGCCCCCTGACGCGTGAACATCAGCACGCGCCCGTTCGGCGCCCAGGTTGGCCCTTCGTCCAGAAAGGATGCGGTCAGCAGGCGTTCCTCCGACCCATCCGTGCGCACAACCCCGATGTGGAACCGTCCATTCGCCTGTTTGGTAAAGGCGATCAGATCACCGCGCGGCGACCACACGGGCGTGCCGTAGCGCCCTGTCCCGAAGCTGATACGCCGTGCCTCTCCGCCGCTTGCCGACATCACATAGAGCTGCGGTGTCCCGGAGCGGTCGCTCTCGAAGACGATCTGCGAGCCGTCCGGCGAAAAGGACGGCGAGGTCTCGATCGACGGTGTATTGGTCAGCCGCGTCGAGGCCCCTCCGCCGACCGGACGCGCATAGAGGTCCGTGTTGCCGCCCCGCGCCAGCGAGTACACGACGTTCCGACCGTCCGGCGCAAACCGTGGCGCAAAGGACATCGCCCCCGCGTCCTCCGCCAGCACGTTGCGGCGCACCGTATTGACGTCCAGCAGATGGAGCTGTGGAAACCCGCTCGCGTAGCTTGTGTAGAGCACGCGGTCGCCATTCGGTGAAAACCGGGGCGAGACGACGATCGTACTATTGTCCGTCAGATACTGCACATTCGCGCCATCGTAATCCATGATCGCGAGGCGAAACCGGCGCGCATCTTTCGGTCCGTCTTCGCTCACGAATACGACCCGGCTGTCGAAATAGCCCGTCTCGCCTGTGATGCGCGAATACACCTGATCGGCCACCTTGTGCGCGATCCTGCGCCAGGCTTGCGTGGTTCCGCCAAGCTGCAGCCCCTGTCCCAGCTCCGCCCCGGCAAAAACGTCGTAAAGCCGGAACTTGACGGTAACCCGCCCGCTTGCATCCACGCCAACAGCGCCCACAATCAGCGCCTGTGCATTGATCGCCTTCCAGTCCGCGAAGGCCACCGGCGCGCCAAACGCCGACACCCGGCTGATGTGCGCGTCCCGTGGAATCTCCCGAAAGAGCCCGGTGCCGACAAGATCCGCAGCCATCACGCGCGTGATATCCGCCGCGAGCTGCTGTGCCGCTGGCGTCTCCGCGACAAAGACGGGCGCGGCAAATGGCAAGGGTTCGACCACGCCCTCGGTGATCTCAATGCGCAACGGGCCTGTCTGCGCCGGCGCCGGCGCAGCGAACCAGACAGCAATCAGCCCCAAAATGGCCATCCCGGACAAACCGAGCGAGAACAGAAGAGCGATGACTTCCGCATAGCGGACCAGAAACCCAGGATCAGCGCGTCGATAGTATGACTGAGCTCCAGCATGAACCGGATAAGGAGACCAATGTCCCGTACCAGGCTCGCGGATATCAGCAACTTCTGGAACGATCTTCATCAAGGTCCCTCGACCGGCAAACAGATCCTCCGTCACGGTACGGACAATATTCGTGGGAACCTGTTCTCTACAGACCAAAAGGGATTCCACCCCAAGCGTGTTGACAGTCTTCCACGGCAAAACTTTTCCACTTCCCCCGCGATAAGAAGCGGCATGAATCTTCATCACTTTCAAATGGGGAGCACTCGAACAAAGCCCCTCCAACAGTTCTTCCTCACCAAGGGAAAGCAAGGTCACTTTCCCAGTGGCCATGATCTCG
>JBCCYI010000061.1:0-21072 GCA_039189975.1 Pseudomonadota bacterium | reverse complement strand
GGCAGCGGCATCGCGGCGCTTCGGCAATGGCCTGATGGACCTGACCAACCGTGCCAACCATCAGCTCCGGGGCGTCCAGGACGCAAGTCATGCCCCCCTGCTGGCGGATCTCGCACGCCTCGGACTGCTCGACGCGGATCCGGGCGATGAAGGGCGGCGCAACATCATCGTCGACCCGTTCCACGACGCTGACGGCAGCTCTAGAGCGTCCAGGATCGCAACCGCCCTTGCCGAAGGCTTGCGCACCGAGGCGCTCGCCACGCTGCCGTCGAAGTTCGGCTTTGTCGTCGACGTCGGACCAGAGCGGCACCTTGCGCCCGTGAGCGGGGACATACGGATCGAAGCGCACGACGACACTCTGATCGTTCGGGCCGCAGGAAGCGCGAGCGGCACCGCCGCTGCAAGCGTTGCAGCCGCCGTCAGAGGCGCGCTGGATCTGGCGCGCTGGTTTATCGGGTCGGGGGGCGTTGGACCGGACGGCCGCGGCCGGATGGCACGGCATCTGGGCACCGGCGCACGGCTCCCCGCAGACTGCACAGGGGCGCTCCCACCCAACCCAGCTGCGCCACCTGCACGCCCCGGCTGCTGCGCAAACGGCGCGCTTGTCGGCGTGCTCTTCGGGCAATTGACGCCGGATGCGCTAGAGCGGCTCGCCGAGACGGGCCGTGAGATCCGGCTCTCGCCCTGGCGCATGGTGGTCCTGCCGGGCTGCGACGACCTCGCCGCACTGACCGGCTGCGACACCCTTCTGACGGATCCGGCCAGCCCCTACCTGCGCATCCATGCCTGCACCGGCGCCCCCGGCTGCCCGCAAGCCAGTGTCGACACCCGCGCCCTGGCCATGCGCCTCGCGCCAGCGGTGCCAGCCGGGACCGCCCTGCACGTTTCGGGATGCGCCAAGGGATGTGCATATCCCAGAGCAGCGGATCTGACGCTTGTCGGACGCGCCGGTCGCTTCGATCTTGTCAGCGGCGGCGCGCCGTGGGATCACCCCATCCGCTGCGGGATGGACCCGGCGCATCTGGCACAGAGCATCGGCGGGTAACCCATGCCCTACACCTATGAGACTGACGGCGCGGCGATTTACGCCGAGAGCTTCGCGACGATCCGCGCAGAGGCGGATCTCGGGCGCTTCGACGCAGACGAAGAGCAAGTCGCCGTGCGGATGATCCATGCGGCCGGAATGGTGGGGCTGGAGGCCCATGTCCGTTTCTCGCGCGGCGCGGTCGCCACTGCCCGCGCGGCTCTGGCGGCTGGCGCTCCGATCCTCTGCGACGCGCACATGGTGAGCGAAGGCATCACGCGCAAACGCCTGCCCGCCGACAATGCCGTGCTCTGCACGTTGCGCGATGCGAGCGTTGCGGCGCGCGCGGCCGAGCTGCGTACAACACGGTCCGCCGCGGCGCTGGAGCTGTGGCGGCCCCATCTGGCCGGCAGCGTGGTCGCGATCGGAAATGCTCCAACGGCCCTCTTCCATCTGCTGGAGATGCTGGAGGTCCCGGACTGTCCACGCCCGGCCGCGATCATCGGCTGCCCGGTGGGCTTCGTCGGCGCGGCCGAATCGAAGGACGCGCTGTGGGCGGCTCAACCCGCACCTTGTCTCATCGTCACAGGCCGGCTGGGCGGCAGCGCGATCACCGTGGCGGCGGTGAACGCCATGGCGAGCCGCGCGGAATGAGCATGGGCACGCTGTGGGGCGTCGGTCTGGGCCCCGGCGACCCGGATCTGATGAGCGTCCGCGCCGACCGGCTCGTGCGCAATGCCCGCCATGTCGCCTTCTTTCGCAAGGCAGGCCGGCCGGGGCGTGCGCGGAGCATCGTCGAAGGGATGCTGCACCCGGATGCTTCCGAGATCCCGATGGAGTACCCGGTCACGACAGAAATTGCGCTGACCGACCCGGCCTACAATGCGTGCCTCTCCAGCTTCTACACAGAGACGTCGGGCACCCTGCGCACGCTCGTCGCCGGGGGATCGGATACCGTCGTGCTGTGTGAGGGCGACCCGTTCTTTTACGGCTCGTTCATGCACCTCTACACTCGGCTGAAAGACGATGTGCCGGTTCGGGTGGTCCCGGCGATCACCGGCATGTCCGCGGCCTGGACGGCGACCGGTAGTCCGATCACCTGGGGAGACGATGTCCTCACAATCCTGCTCGGCACGATGCCGGAGGCGGACCTTGCCCGCCGCATGGCCGACGCCGACGCGATCGTCGTCATGAAGGTCGGCCGCAATCTGCCACGGGTCCGGCAAGCGCTGGAGACCGCGGGCAAGCTCGACGCCGCATGGATCGTCGAATGTGCCAGCATGGCCGAGGAACGTGCGGTGCCCCTGCGCGACGCAGGCGCGCGCGTGGCACCCTATTTCTCCATCGTGCTGGTTCATGGCCAGGGGCGGCGGCCGTGAGCGGGCGCCTTTCTATCGCGGGTCTCGGCCCGGGCGATGCAGCGCTTGTCACGCCCGAGGTGACCGAGGCGCTTGAGGTGGCGACCGATATCGTCGGCTATGCCCCGTATGTGCGCCGTGTCCCCCAGCGGGACGGCCAGGCACGGCACGAAACAGATAACCGCGAGGAGATCGCGCGCGCGCGGCACGCGCTGGAGATGGCCGCCGACGGACGACAAGTCGTCATCGTCAGTTCCGGGGATCCGGGCGTCTTTGCCATGGCCGCCGCTGTGTTCGAAGCGCTCGAGGCCGGGCCGGCCGCCTGGCGCAGGATCGACATTCGCGTCCTTCCGGGCGTGACGGCGATGCTCGCCGCGGCGGCGCGTCTCGGTGCTCCGCTCGGGCACGATTTCTGTGCGATCAACCTCAGCGACAACCTCAAGCCCTGGAGCCTCATCGAGAAGCGGCTGACGCTCGCCGCCGAAGCCGATTTCGCCATCGCCCTTTACAACCCGCGCTCCAAAGCACGCCCGGACGGGATGGGCCAAGCACTGGCGCTCTTGCGGGAGATCTGCGAACCCTCGCGCCTCCTCGTTTTCGCGCGGGCCGTCTCTACCCCTCAGGAAGAGATGCGCGTCGTGGAGCTGGAGGCGGCCACGCCCGACATGGCGGATATGCGCACTGTGGTTCTCATCGGGTCGTCCGCCACGCGGCGCATCACGCGAGAGGGCGCGGACACGCCGTTTGTCTATACGCCAAGGGACGTGCCGGTGTGAGCGATCCAGTCCAGCACAGCGTTGACGTCATGCAGTTCGTGCCGCCTGGGCGGGACCGGACGGTCGATCATCACGACCGGCAGCCCGAGGGCACGCGCCGCGGAAATCTTGGCGTAGGCGCCCGTGCCGCCGGAGTTCTTCGAGACCACGAGGTCGATGCCATGGTTCTGCATCAGGCGCCGGTCGGCCTCGGCGTCGAACGGGCCACGGTCGACCACCACTTCGGAGTCCGGAAAAGGCAGAGGGCCCGCGGGCGGATCGACCAGACGCAGAAGGTAGTAATGCTGGGGGTTGGGGGCGAAATCGGCCAGATGCATGCGCCCCACGGCCAGCATTACGCGTTGGCGCGGACAGTCGAGCGCGGCGACCGCACCCGCGATGTCGGCGACGCGCTGCCAGCTGTCCCCGTCCTGCGCTTGCCACGCCGAGCGGGTCAGGGCCACCAGCGGGACACCGGCCTCGGCCGCCCCCGCAACAGCGTTGCAGCTCATCTGAGCGGCGAAGGGATGCGTAGCATCAATCACATGGCTGACCGCCTCGGCCCGCAGGTAGCGCGCGAAACCTGCGGCGCCGCCGAAACCGCCGACACGTTGCGGCAACGGCTGCCGCAACGGGCGTGCCACCCGGCCCGCGAAGGAAACAGTCCCCGCGATGCCCTGCGCGGCAACGATCCGCGCAAGTGCCGTCGCTTCGGTCGTCCCGGCGAGGATCAGCAGGTTCGGTGTCATGGCTGAGGCTCCGTCGAACGCGGCGTGGCTGACCATCATCGGTCTGGGCGAAGATGGCCCGGACGGGCTGTCGCCCGCAAGTCGTCGCGCCCTCGACGCAGCGGAGGTCGTC
The DNA here is from genome assembly GCA_039189975.1 of Pseudomonadota bacterium. Lineage (GTDB taxonomy): Bacteria > Pseudomonadota > Alphaproteobacteria > Rhodobacterales > Rhodobacteraceae > HLUCCA09. Next base: position 17,074 of record JBCCYI010000061.1, on the reverse strand, counting down.
ATGGGAGCGGCGCGGCACCTGGCGCTCCTCGGCGCGCACCACGCCGAAGCAATCGAATGGCCGGTTCCTTTCGCGGACGGTCTGCCCGTGCTGGAGGGTCTGCGCGGGCGACGTGTCGTTGTTCTGGCCTCTGGCGATCCCTTCTGGTGCGGCGCGGGCGCCGTCATCGCACGCCGCTTCGCGCCCGGCGAATGGACGGCTCTGCCCGGCCCCTCGGCCTTTGCCCTGGCCGCGGCGCGTCTCGGCTGGGCGCTTGAGGCAACGCTCTGTCTGGGCCTGCACGCCGCTCCGCTGACCCGTCTGCGCCCGCACCTCGCGCCTGGCATACGGGCCATCGTGCTCTTGCGCGACGGGGCGGCGGTACACGCCCTCGCCCGCTACTTGACGGACACGGGCTTTGGCGACAGCGCTCTGACGGTGATGGAAGCGCTCGGAGGACCGCGCGAGCGGTGTACCCCTGCCTGCGCCCGTGCGCTGCCGGAGATCGGCTATGCGCACCCGGTGGCCGCCGCCGTTGAGATCGCGGGCGACGGGCCCGTGATCCCGCGCGCCAGTGGCATCGACGACGCCTTCTTCGAGACCGATGGCCAGATCACCAAGCGCCCGATCCGAGCGCTGGCGCTTTCCGCGCTCGCCCCACGGCCCCATGCGATGCTCTGGGATATCGGCGGCGGCTCAGGGTCCATCGCGATTGAGTGGCTGCTCGCCCATCCCACGACGCAAGCGATCAGCGTCGAGCCCCGCTCCGACCGCACCTCCCGACTGCGCGCCAACGCCGAACAGTTGGGCGCTGACCGGCTCACGCTTGTGGAGGGCCGCGCGCCGGAGGCACTCGACGGGCTGCCGCAGGCGCAGGCGATTTTTGTCGGAGGCGGGCTCAGCGAGGCGCTCCTGGCAGATCTGACGGCCCGCGCTGCGGCGGGCACCCGCCTTGTCGCCCACGCCGTGACGCTGGAGTCCGAAGCGCTCCTGACGGCCTGGGCCGCGCGCGCGGGCGGCACCCTCATGAAAGTGGCCTTGGCGGAGGCCGCGCCCCTCGGATCAAAGCGCGGCTGGAAAGCCGCCTACCCTGTTGTGCAATGGCAGGTGGATCTATGATCGCGGCGGGCTTCGGCTTTCGCAGGGCGGTATGCGTGGAGAGTCTTTCCGATGTGTTCGAGCGCGCCCGCGGGCAGGCGCAGGTGTCCGTGCTTGCAACAGCGCATGACAAGGCGCAGACGGCTGCTTTCGTGCGTTTCGCAGGCGGGTTGAGCTTACCGGTTCAGCCGATTGACGCGGAGGGCCTGTCACGTCAGGAAACGCTGACACGTTCGGACGCCGCTCTCGCAACCCACGGCACGGGCAGTGTCGCGGAGGCCGCCGCACTCGCCGCCGCAGGGCCGGGCGCTCGGTTGATCGGGCCACGTATCGTCTCGGAAGACGGGATGGCCACCTGCGCCCTGGCCAGAGGGCCGGCTGAAGGGAGGACCCCATGAGCGTGCATTTCATCGGAGCAGGGCCGGGCGCTGCAGACCTCTTGACCTTGAGGGGGCGCGACATCATCGCGCGCTGCCCGGTCTGCCTCTATGCCGGCTCGCTGGTGCCGGACGCTGTGCTCGCCCATTGCCCGCCCAACGCGCGGAAAGTCAACACCGCCCCGCTTGATCTCGATGCGATCATCGCTGAGATCAGCGCGGCCCACACGGCCGGTCAAGACGTCGCGCGGCTGCACTCGGGCGACCTCTCCGTTTGGTCGGCCCTGGGCGAGCAACTGCGCCGTCTGGACGCGCTCGGCATCCCCTACACGGTGACGCCGGGCGTTCCCTCTTTTGCTGCCGCTGCCGCGGCACTCGGCTCGGAGCTGACGCTGCCCGGGGTCGCGCAGTCGGTGGTCCTGACACGAACGCCCGGACGCGCGACGTCGATGCCCGATGGCGAGACACTGGCGGCCTTCGGCGCGACAGGCGCGACCCTGGCCATCCATCTCTCGATCCAGAACCTGGCGCGTGTGACAGCCGATCTCGTTCCGCACTATGGGCCAGAATGTCCGGTCGCCGTGGTCTTCCGCGCGAGCTGGCCCGACGAGCTCATCATCCGCGCCACGCTCGCGACGATCGAGGCGGCGATGCCGGACGGGATCGCGCGCACGGCTCTGATCGTCGTGGGGCGCGCCCTCGGCGCCACGGATTTCACCGAAAGCCGCCTCTACGCGCCGGAGTACGACCGTCGTTACCGCCCCCAATCGGCAGACAGCCCGTGGGCAGACTGGAGCGAACCCCATGACGGATAAAGCATTTCCGCCCGGCCTCCTCGTTTCCGCACCCGCTTCGGGCACCGGCAAGACGACGGTGATGCTCGGCCTCCTGCGCGCACTTTCAGAGGCAGGGTTGCAGGTCCAACCCTTCAAGTCGGGGCCGGACTACATCGATCCTGCGTTTCACCGCGCCGCCACGGGGCGGGCGTCGTTCAACCTCGACACCTGGGCGATGGGCGACGGGCTTTTCGACGCGATCGCGACTGAGGCACATGGCGCCGACATTTGCGTGGCCGAAGGGTCGATGGGCCTTTACGACGGGGTGGCAACGCGGGGCCGCCGCGGGTTCGGGTCGAGCGCGGAGACGGCCGAGGCCCTGGGCTGGCCGGTCGTGCTGGTGATCGACGTCGGCGGGCAGGCGCAATCGGCCGCTGCAACGGCCCTCGGCTTTGCCCGCTACGCGCCCGAGCTTCCCTTCGCGGGGGTGATCCTGAACCGTGTGGCAAGCCCCCGCCACGAGCGCCTGACACGGCTCGGGATGGAGCGGGCGGGGCTGACGGTTCTGGGCGCCCTGCCCCGGCGCGGCGACCTCGCGCTGCCAGAACGTCACCTCGGGCTCGTCCAGGCGGTCGAGCACCCAGACCTTGAGACTGCCATTGCCGGCTATGCCACTTTCCTGCGCGACCATGTCGACCTGGCCGCCATCCAGGCCGCCGCGCGGGGAACGGGCCCCGGCGCGGCGGGCGGCTTGCCAAAGGCACCGGCGGGACGGATCGCGCTCGCGCAGGACGCCGCGTTTTCCTTTGCCTATCCGCACCTCCTCGAGGGCTGGCGCCGGTCCGGGGCACAGATCCTGCCGTTCTCGCCGCTGGCCGACGAGGGGCCCGATCCCGAGGCGGATCTCGTCTGGTTGCCAGGCGGCTACCCGGAGCTGCACGCCGGCACGCTGGCTGCGGCGACACACTTCCTCGCGGGGCTGCGCCGCCATGCCGAAACGAAACCCGTCCATGGGGAATGCGGCGGCTACATGGCGCTGGGGGCAGCGCTCATCGACAAGTCCGGCGCACGGCACGAGATGGCGGGGCTTCTTGGCCTCGTCACGTCCTATGAGAAGCGCAAGTTTCACCTCGGCTATCGGCGCGCGGTGTTGCAGGAACCAATGCCCGGCCATGCCGCAGGCGCGGCGCTGCGTGGGCACGAGTTTCACTATTCGACGATCCTCGATCAACCGGACCACCCGCTGGCGGAAGTGTTCGATGCCGATGGCACCCCCGTCCCCGAGACGGGCTCCCGCCGGGGCCACGTGACGGGCACGTTCTTTCATCTCATCGCAGGAGAGGCGACGTGACAGGCTTTGTCAGCTTTGTCGGTGCCGGGCCCGGCGATCCGGAGCTGCTGACCCTCAAGGCCGTCGACCGGCTCAAGCGGGCCGACGCCGTTCTCTACGACGACCTCTCGTCCGGACCAGTGCTGACCCATGCCCGCGCGGGCGCGGATCTCGTGGGTGTGGGCAAGCGGGCCGGGCGCCCGTCACCGCGTCAGCACCATGTCAGCCGCCTCCTTGTGGAATACGCCCAGGCCGGCGGGCGGATCGTGCGGCTGAAGTCGGGGGATGGCGGCCTCTTCGGTCGTCTGGAGGAGGAGCTGATCGCACTGCGCGAGGCCGATATCCCCTTCGAGATCGTTCCCGGTGTCGCTTCCCCTTTTGCCGCCGCCGCCGCAGAGGGAATCCCGTTGACGCGCAGGATGTCCGCGCGCCGCGTTCAATTCGTCACCGGACATGATGTCTCCGGCCAGTTGCCGCGCGATCTCGACCTCGACGCGTTGGCCGATCCCTCCGCCTGCACAGTGATCTTCATGGGCAAGCGGACGTTTCCCACCCTGGCGCAGGCGCTCCTCGCACGGGGGTTGCCCGCTGAAACGCCGGCGATGCTGGCCGAAGCGGTCGGCACACCTGAGGCGGCAACGACGCGCGCCACTGTCTCCGCGCTCGCCGCGCAATTGGAGGAGAGCGTTGGCGACAAACCCGCCTTGATCTTCTTTGGCCCCCTTGCGGACGGGGCGCGCGGTGACTGAGCTCTGGCTCATTGGCATCGGAACGGGCAATCCGGCCCATGTCACGCTCCAGGCGCGGGCTGCGCTGCGCGCGGCCGCCCTGGTCGTGGTTCCACGCAAAGGACCAGACAAAGCGGACCTGACCGAGCTGCGCCACACGATCCTGTCGGAGAGCGGCAGCACCGCACCGGTGGCCGAGTTCGACATGCCCGAACGCGATGAAAGCCTGCCCTACGCCGAACGTGTTGCGCGCTGGCACGACGAGATTGCCCGGATCTGGGCAGAGACCCTCGCGGCTGCCCGCCCCAGCGGGCCGGTCGCCTTGCTCGTGTGGGGCGATCCCAGTCTCTACGATTCAACGTTGCGCATTGCCGAACGTCTGACGCCACGCCCCATCTTGCGGGTCGTGCCCGGCATCACGTCGCTCCAGGCGCTGACGGCGGCCCATGCCATCCCGCTCAACACGGTGAATGGCGCCGTGACTGTCACCACCGGGCGGCGTCTGCGGGATCATGGCTGGCCAAACGGGGCCGAAACGGTTGCCGTGATGCTCGATGGCGCGTGCAGCTTTCAGACGCTTCCGCCCGAGGGCCTGCACATCTGGTGGGGCGGATTTCTCGGGATGGCGCAAGAGATCCTCGACTCCGGCCCGCTTGCCGACGCCGCTCCGCGCATTGTCTCCAGTCGGGCAGACGCGCGAGCCAGCCATGGCTGGATCATGGACAGCTACCTGCTGCGCCGCCGCACGCCGAACTGAGCAGCACGGCAAAGACAGGCGCCTCCCACGGGCCGCGTGGCCGCGTGCACGCTGCAACGGTCCGCACGCGTCCCTGTGCGCGGATCTGATGACCGAGGCCGGGCCGGATCCTCAGGTCTCCGCCTGCGGCGGAAAGTGCACCTTGACCGTCAGCCCGCGCCCGTGCGGGCCGTCGGCCAACGACAATTCCGCCCCATGCAACGTGGCAATCGCATTCACGAGAGACAGCCCAAGGCCAGCGCCCAGCCCCTGCCGGCTCGCCTCTCCCTGGTAGAGCGGCTGGAGCACGATTTCGCGCTCCGCAACCGGGATCCCGGGCCCTTCATCGCTGACCGATAGACGGCGACCGAAGGCCTGCAGGCGCACCGTTTGCCCCTCGGCCCCATAGCGCAACGCATTCTGAATCAGGTTTGCCAGAAGCTGCACGAGCAGATCCCGGTCGCCATGGACGGGCTCTGCCTGTTGCACGACGACCTCCAGGGTCTGCCCGGCGTCTTCGATCACTGGCCCGAAGATGTCGCGCACCTCCCCGACGAGGGCACCCAGCTCGATACGGCTGAACGCTTCGCGCCCTGCGCCGCTCTCGATCCGGGCCAAGCGCAAGAGCGCGTCGAAGGTTCCCGTGATCTGGTCGATCTGATCGAGCGCCCCTGCGAGCATCTCGGGGCTGACAGGCTGATCGAGATTGGCGGCTTCGCCAAGACGGCTTTCAATCTCGGCCCGCAGTCGCGCCAGCGGGGTGCGCAGATCATGTGCGATGTTGGAAGCTTGCACCCGCATCTGAGTCATCGCCTCGTCAAGGCGCTCCGTTGTGGCGTTGATGCGGTCCGCCAGAAGGCTCAGGTCGTCCTGTCCCTCCAGAGAGATCCGCGTGTCGAAATGACCGCGTGCGACATTGGCCAACCCCTGACTGATCGTGTTGAGCCGCGTCTGCCCCCGCCGCGCCATCCAGGCCCCGGCCAGCGCAGTGACCAAAAGCGTCGACAGCAGACTGAGCTGCATGCCCGCGGCAAGGATGTCGCGCAGCTCTTCCTGTCGCTCGGTGTTCTCTCCCAACAGAATGCGGCCCTGTTCGGTCGTTCGCAGCAGGTATCGCATTTCGATCCCACCGGGCCTCAGATCCCGCGTAAAGAAGCCGTCGCGCGCACGAAAGGGCTCCTGCGACCGCGCCTCGGGGCCGATGATCTCGGCGGTTTGACCGTCGCCCGGTGGCGGCATCGGCGCCCCGGCGCTCAGCGCAGCCACAGCGGCCTGCAAACGCCCCTCAAGTCGCGAGTCCACAGTACGCAGCATCTCGCGCTGCACCAGCCAATAGGTCCCGCCCCAGGCAACGACCGAAATCAGCGAGAAGAGCGCCAGCAACGAGAGCGTCTGCCGGACGGCCGAAAGGCGCAGGAACCCGCTAAGCCGGTTCAAAGACGTAGCCCGTCCCGCGAATGGTCCGGATCAGCGTATCGCCAAAGGGCTTCTCGATCTTGGCGCGCAAGCGACTGATATGGGTTTCGACGACGCTCGTCGTGGGGTCGAAATTCATGTCCCATACGCGTTCGAGCAGCATCGTGCGGGTCTGAACCCGCCCCTTCGAGCGCAGAAACACCTCCAGCAACACGAACTCCTTTGGGTTGAGGTCGATCGGCTGCCCCTGCCGCACGCAGGTGCGCTTGTGCAGGTCGATCACGATATCCCCCGCACTGAGCACGGAGCTCTGCTCCTCCGTCGTGCCCTGTCGGCGGGACAGAACCTCGACACGGGCCAGCAACTCGCTGAACGCGAAAGGCTTGACCAGATAGTCGTCGCCCCCCGCGCGCAGGCCCTCCACCCTGTCGTCCACCGCGCCCAGCGCCGTCAGAAAGATGGCAGGGGCCGTGACCTTGGCTTGCCGCAGCGCCTTCAGCAGGGAGAGACCATCGAGCCCGGGCACCATGCGATCGAGGACGAGCACGTCATAGCTCTGCCCCATGGCGGCCACCAGCGCATCCTTGCCATCGGTGAACAGGTCCACCACGTGCCCGGCTTCGCGCAGCCCTTTCTCGGTCCAGGGGCCGAGGGAGGGATCGTCTTCAAGTACCAGAAGCCGCATGCGACGCGTCCTCATGTCTGCCGGCCTCCGCGGAGCCAGCCGATTCTATTGCGACCCAGGCGCGTGCTGCGTCCAGTGCAGGTTTTCCCAAGTAGATCAGATCGGTCAATCCATAGGCGCCCCGGAAGTCGAAACGCTCGCTGTGGATGGGGCCACTCATCCCCGCCGAGTGCCAGGCCCGCGTCACCACGGCCTTCAATCCCTCCGGACCACATACGAAGACCTGGCTCGTTTCCGGCTTGCCGCGCATCAGCTTGGCCAGGCCGATGGGCGTTGGCACCGATCCGTCTGCCTCGTTGAGCACCACGAGATCCACCTGCGGCAGGCGTGCGGCGTGCCGCTCGACATCCGCGATCGCGCCGGCCGAGGCGCGCGTGCGCACGCAATAGATGAGCGTGACACGGGCGCCGCCATCGGGCTGCATGCGTTCGAGCGCAGCCAGAAACGGTGTGATACCCACCCCTCCTGCCACCCAGAACTGCACGGGCCGTGCGGCCCCCACCTGCGGCAAGAACCGCCCCACGCCGCGTCCGAGCCTGTAGCGATCTCCGACGGTGACGTTCGCCACGAAGTCATCCGTCCAATCGCCCGCGGCCCGGATCACAAAACGGCGCGACGTGTCATCGCCCCCCGCGATCGTAAAGGGATGCGCCTCGGCCCCCGCGTAATTGTTGGCGATCGTGGCGAATTGACCGGGACGGAATGGTGGCAACGGTGCCGCGGCTCGAAAGGTCACGTCGACCCCGCCGTCGAAGCCCGCCACCGTTTCTACCGTCATCAGCCGCGTCGGAGAGATCTTTCGCAAGAGGGTCTGCCCCCACGCAACGAGCCCCAGCACAGACACAGCCGCCATCAGAGCCCAGGGCGCGGCGCCAACGGCAAGAGGGCTTGCCACAAAGAATGTATGATAGGCGGCCAAAAGAAAGATCGGCCCCATCAACATGTGGCTGAGCTTCCACAGGTGGTATGGGATCGCACGCACCATGGCTGCGGCCGTCATCACGATGAGGCCGACTGCCGCGATGTTGCCCACGTCCGCGCCGCTCTCGGCCAGAACGGGGAGCACACCCGCGCCGACCGAGGAGGCCAGCGCCCAATGGCCGAGAGCACCGGCCAAAGCAAAGAAGCCAAGGCAGCGGTGCGCGAAATAGGACTTGTCCGGCCCGCCCATCAACCGGTCGACGATACGCCAGCGCGCCGCGAGTATCAGGGCGAGCGCCATGGACGTCATGGACAACGCGCCAAGCCCTGCGGGAAGGATGTTGGCCGCCGGCACGAAGGGCGCCACAAACGCAATGTGGGCAAGGACAAAGGACAGGGCGGTCACGAGGTAAGATCTGGGCATGGCGCTCTCCGCTGGTCAGACACGCCCGTCATGCCCACTCAGGCTCGCATCGGTCTGACCGCAGCCTTACAATGCTGTAACCCAGCGTCGGAGCCCCCCGGTCCGCCCGGCCTGGCCGGTCAAGCAAGGCCCGCGCTGCCTTGCGCAGCGGGCGTCTGCTTCTCCGGCACTGCATCGGTCCGCACCATGCTCTGGTCTCGGGCCTGCCCCGACCTCTGGCTCCGCCTAGGTCTCAGGACCCGTGCCGACGTCACCGCCTTTGTCGAGCACCTCTGCCCAGCGCTTGCTCAGATCTCCGAGTGGTCTGAGCGCCTGGTAAAGCTGCATCCCAAGGTCGGTGACCGCGTAGCCGCCGGCGACACGGTGCACGAAGCCGGCCGCCTGCAACTCCTTGAGCCGTGTGTTCAGAGCGGCGGGGGAGATCGTTTCGCATTCCTTCTGGAGCTGGCGAAAAGTACACGGGCCGGCTTCGCTCAGCGTCCAGACCACTCCCATGGCCCAATGACGGCCCAACAGATCAAACAGCGCCATAATCGGCGCGCCACTCTGTGAGCCCCGCACCGGACGGCCAGGCCTTGGGAACTCTACCACTTGCTTCAAACTCCATAGCACCCTACTATGCTATTCATTCTATAGCAGAGCGCAGCAAGGTCCAATGACCAAAACGGAGACCTATGAGATTCGCGATGATCGGTTCCGGCGCAGCATCAAGCTGAGTGAGCCCGTCGAGCGCATCTGGACCGGCGGCAAATGGACGGAGGGCCCGGTGTACGCAGCTGCCTGGCGCTCCCTGATCTGGAGCGACATTCCGAACGACCGCCGCCTGCGATGGGATGAGCTGAGCGGCGCCGTGGCCGACATTCGCAGCGGCCTGGGCTGCTATACCAACGGCGCCACCCTCGACCGGCAGGGACGCATCATCGCCTGTGAGCACGGCACGCGCAGCGTGACCCGGATCGAGCATGACGGCTCCGTCACAACCCTGGCCAGCCATTTCCAGGGCAAGCGTTTCAACAGCCCCAATGATGTCGTCGTCCGATCCGACGGGACGATCTGGTTCAGCGATCCGGCCTACGGCATCGAGTCCGACTACGAGGGATTTCAGGCGGAGCCCGAGCTCGATGGCGAACATGTCTATCGGCTCGACCCTGCGACCGGCGCTCTCCGCCAGGTCACCACGGACTTCGCCTGTCCCAACGGCCTCGCCTTTTCGCTGGATGAGCGGACGCTCTACATCGCCGACAGCGGCGGGACGCGCTATGCGAGCGGCGAACACCACATCCGTGCCTTCTCGGTCGAAGACGATGGAACGCTGTCGGGCGGCGAGGTGTTTGCGGTGTGCGACGCCGGGGTGTTCGATGGCTTTCGTCTCGACACCCAAGGGCGGATCTGGACCAGCGCGCGCGATGGCGTGCATTGTCTCCATGCCGACGGAACGCTACTGGGCAAAGTCTTCGTGCCGGAGAAGGTCTCGAATGTCTGTTTTGGGGGCCCAAAGGGCAACCGGCTGTTCATCACCGCGTCAACCAGTGTCTACACCGTCCTCCTCCCCACAACTGGCGCCCGGCTGATCTAGCGATCACAGACACCACGCGCCCGAACCGCGCGCCAGGGACGGACGTGGCGCACTACCGGTCACGAAAGGTGCGACGCTGCGACGTTTTCGGAGCACGGATCCTGCGCTCTTCCCCTGCAGGCCAAGTCTGATACGCTCCGAGGGTGACGCAACGTCGGGTGGGCCGGAGTGGGACTGACGCCGCAACAGATCGAGTTCGTCGAGAAGTACCTCGGCGTGGCCCTGAGCAGCCTCGACCTCACGGCGGACGCGCCGCGCAGCAAAGACGCAACGTCCGCGCTCGTCGCGGCCGTGCGCGATACGACCACGTCCCTGGAGGGGCTTCGATCGAACATCACCGGCCTTGGCCATGACGACCTCAACCGGATTGCCAACAGCGCCCTCAGGGACGTGCTCAAGACAGAAACCTCCGCCCTCGTCCGTGCCGTCGCCGCGTGGAACAAGGCCGCGCCCGAAGACCAGCCGGGCCTTGCCGCGGGTGTCCTGAGCGAGCTTGGTGCCTTCCGCCAGTCGCTGTCGCAAAGCGCGGTGGTGAAGCTATGTGAGGACAATCCGTTTGGCGTACGAATCGCGATCACCGAGCCAATGACGCAAGCGCTCGACAAAATCGAAAACGTAGTGTCCGGCTAGCGGGACGCGGCACGCACCAGGGAGAGTATTCAGTGGCAGACCCGTTCTCCGACTTCCTCGAGATGCCAAACGCAGATAGCTTTCGTGCGTTGCGCTCCGCGATTATCACAGCACCGGATTACGACATGTTCTCCGACGGGCTGAGCAAACTGGAGACGCTGGTGACCGAGGGGGCGCATGCCGCGGTGCCTGCGCTCGTGCCCGAGCTGATGCCGACATGGCTGCTTTCGGCGCGGGTGCACTTCCTGCTCAGCCAATCGGCAGAAGCCCGCGGCGAGGCCGACCGCGCGCGCAACGAGCAGCGCATGGCGGAAGCCTGCATGATCGGCCTCAGGGCCACCGGCGACGGAACACCCGAAGCACCCTTCGAGCCCGTGTTGCCATCGGATGAATACGACCTTGCGGATCTGCTCGACCGGAAGGTGATCAGCCAGCGCAGAGAGGACCGCAGCGGACGCGCATATGACGTTCTGGAATGCGCAGAGGGGCCCGAGCTCTGGTTCGACATCACCGACAGCGTCGTGGCCATGATCGACCGTCGCCAGGGCGCCTGAGATGCCGGAGCTGACGCCCGAGCAGATCACCTGGGCCAATGCCCTCGCCAAGGCCGCCGGTGTCCCCGGCCTCATCCATGACGACAGCGACGATGGCATGCATGTCGACGAATACGGCGTCGCCTATGCGTCATTCGATCCCCGCGCCGCGCCCGGCAAGCTGACCGAGGAGCGCGTGCTCACCGCCATGGAGTGGGGCGAGGTCGGCACGGAGCTTGCGGGCGAGCGCAAGACTTTCATGGACGATTACGCGGCCAAGATCGTCGAGGTGAAGGATCCCGGCAAATCTCCGCAGGAAAAGATGGCTGCGTGTCTGCCCGTGCTCGATGCCCCGGAGAACAACCCCGAACGGGCCAAGATCGACACGCTTCTGAGCGCGTTCGAGGCGCTCAAGACCGAGATGGCCAAGCCATTCCCGGACGACATGGACCCGGCGGAGAAGCTCAAGAAACAGCAGGAGTTCGCCAAGGAGAAGGGCGATCTGCTCAACCAGATGTCGCGTGACCTGGCAGAGTGGGTGAACCGGCGCACCGAACAGGGCCAGCCTCCGCCCCGCGAAGCGGTCGCAATGAGCGACATCGTGCAGAAGGAGCACCAGACCCTCATCAAGGAGTACCTGGACAAAGGCTGGAGCCCGCCGCCGCTCGCAGATCTCTCGGATATGACGGACGACGAGCAGGCGCATGTGAAGGAGGTCTGGGACGAGCTGGTTGCGGGCACCGGCCCGATCAAGTTTCCGGTCGGCCGTCCCGCGAATGCGCGCGACCAGCCGATCTACGATTACGTTATCACCAAGCGCAGCGAAGGCCCCCCCACAGCGGAGGAATCGCAACAGTTCCGTGTCGAGATGCTGTCGGCGATGGCGCGCCTGATGGGCACGCCGTCCGGGCGCAAGCTCATCGACGAGATCAACGCCGTCGGCAAGGACAAGGACAAGCGCCTGCAGTTCGTCCCCCGCGACACCCCGGCGTGCACCGCCTCAGACGATGGCATGGCGCAGCCGGATGCCGATGTCGACAACCCGGAGGCTGGCAAACGCGGCGTGGGCTCAGACACGGTGGTCGGCTACAAGCTGGGCGGCAAGGACAGCTTTCGCGCCTACAACATGGACGATGGCAATTTCCTCTTTGCTCCGACGCCGATCACGCTGGGCCACGAGATGGTCCATGCGCTGCACAACATGGAAGGGACCAACCGCGAAAAGATCCCTCTCGGCGGGCTCGATGGCAACTGGAACAATAGCGAGGAATACTGGACCATCCACAAGGGCGAGCTGTCCGAACAGACCTTCCGGCAGGATTACGGCCTCTCCGCCATGCGCTTCGGACATATTTCGCAGGAGCCGAAGCCCGACGCGGCGAATAAGTCCATCAAGGCCGTCGAAGACGCCAAGGCGCTTGCTGATCTACGCGCCGGCACCGACGATACCGCCGGCATCGACATCGAAAAAGTGCTGGAGGAGGAGCGCGGGTTTGCCAAGGGGCAGGTCGACATGATGCCCGACCCGATCAAGCTCGAGATCATCAAGGACAAGACGGTGAAGGGCCCCCTGCCCGCAGGGTGGGATCCCGCACGCCTGACCGCCGCGAAGATCAAGCAGATCGTGACGGACGGCCTCCCCTTCCGCATGAAGATGCTCGGCTGGACAGCCTACAACCTTCCCTATTCCGGCGGTCCGGTGGGCGAGATGGACTTTCCAGAATCGCTCAAGGAGATCGTGCGCGGCCGGGTCCACCACCCGCGCTCCAAGCAAGGCCGCCAGTACAAGGCGCTCGGCTCCAAGGCCGCGATCGACGGGTTCGCCGCCTTCAAGACCGCGACGGGCACGGACCTTGGAAGCTGGAACACAACCGACTGGCGCGCCAATCTGCGTGGGCTGACCTCCGCGGACGCGCGCCTCAATGCGATGATCAAGGGCGTGCCCTTCGTCAAAGACGAGGTGGACCCCACCCGCAAGGTGGCCACGAGTGATCCGCTTGCAACGAAGCTGACCCGCATCGCGCAGATCTTCGCCCATGTGCTCTCCGGCAAGGAGCCCGACAAGGCCGGACCGCTCTTTGCGGACGATGCGCTCACCCACTTCAGCTATGCTGGCGAGGCCACGACCGACAAGCGGATCGAGTTCCTGAAAGGGAAGAGCGACGCGCTCAAAGACAGCGATGCAGAGTTGGCGCGCGGCGGGCTGCAAATCGCCGCGATGTCACTCGTCGAACGGGACAAGGCGGCGCAATCGCTCACGGCGTTCAAGGCGCTCGCTCCGTTCAAGACCTTTGACACCCATATCAAATCCGCCTTGGAGCTCATCGATTCCGAGAGCACGTTGCAGGACGCCGCCAATCAATATGCGCAGGTGCAGGTGCAGCTTCTCACCCTGGACGGCTGGCTGGCCAAATCGGCGACCACACCTGTCGCAACCGCCATCCGCAAGCTCTTTATCGACGATGCAGTGAACGCCCTGAGCCGAAAGCCTGCGTTCTCCGACTTGGTTCAGAAGGCGATGGACAAGAACGCGGCCGCCGCCGCACAGATGTACGAGGGAACGCCCAGCATCGAGGACGTGCTGAACAACTCGCGCGCGTCGGACGCTCTGAGCGACTGGCTCGCAACGCAGCCTGGCGGCAAGCTGCTCTTTGACTTCTATTTCATGGTCTACATGCGCAAGACGGTCGAGATTGCCGACACCGCCCAAGGCGATGCGCTTAAGAAGATCGGCTTCAAGCAGGACACCATCGTCAAGCTGAGCCGGGATGCGACCCATGAAGATGCGCTGTCAAAGGCGCTGGCGGAAGCCCATACCCTGATGGAGAAGAAGCTGCCCGACTTCCTCAAGACCGTGCGGCCCGGCGGCTAGCGCGGCGCGGCTCTTGGTGCAGCTCGGTACGCGTGAGACATCGCACAAGACATTGATACCCTTTGCCTGAGGTCACTCAAAAGGGCACGGCTTTCGCGTCGGTTGCCCCCGCGATCCGTCTCCTCTCAGCGCTCACGCACGTCAGCGATCGTGGTTTCGCCTAACCGCTGGACCAAGCTCTTCTCGACGTCTTTCATCACGTGTGTCACGCGCTCGAAAAGCGCATGCTCCACCGAACAGGATGGCGCCTCCGCCTCCTCTGACGCGACGAGACTTTCCTCCAGCGCGACATAGACATCCGCGAGGGTGATGTGCTGCGGCGACCGTGCAAGGCGCCACCCGCCGGAATGCCCCTTCTCGGAGATCAGCAACCCCGCCTCGCGCAGACGCCCCAGCACCCGGCGCACCACGACCGGATTCGTTCCCGCATGCGCCGCAATCTCCGCCGACGTCTGCAGACGATTTGGATCTCCCGCCATATGGCTCAGCGTATGCAGGGCAAGCGCGAGCCGGCTATTGCGCTTCATGGGCGGCATCCCCCTCAATGATACGTTCTCGTTTCATTGCGTGTTGCATTCATCTCGTAACTTCTTAGGTTACGCTTCGATCTAGGTCGCCTTTGGAGTCCCTCCATGTCAGATCCGAGACTTCCCGTCACGGTGCTTTCCGGTTTGCTCGGCGCCGGCAAGACGACCCTTTTGGACCATGTGCTGAACAACAGTGAGGGCCGTTGCGTCGCGGTCATCGGCAACGAAGTGTCCGAAGGGAACATCGACGCGGACCTTGTGCACGCCGATACAGCACAGAGCCGGGCCGACGAGACGCTGGTGGCAGTTTCGAACGGCTGCATCTGCTGCACGCTGCGGGAGGACCTGTTCGAAGAAGTGCGCCGGCTCGCGGAGGAGGGACGCTTCGACTATCTCTTGATTGAATTCACAGGCAATTCCGAGCCACGCCCTGTCGCCGCAACGTTCCATTTTCCCGACGCGTATGGCGAAAGCCTGTTTGATGTCGCAGGGCTCGACACGATGGTGACGGTCGTTGATGCGGTGACTCTGCTGGGCGACTATACCTCACATGAGTGTCTGCGCGATCGCGGCGAAACGCTTGGCGCAGAGGACGACCGCACGCTGCTGCACCTGCTCACGGATCAGGTCGAGTTTGCCGATGTCGTGATCCTCAACACGGTCGCGGATGCTGGGCCGGATCGGGTCAATGCCGCGCGCAAAAGCACTCGCAGCTTCAATGCGGACACCGACATACTCGAGACCAATCAGTCTGCCGTCGCCGCCGACAGGATCCTCGACACCGGCCTCTTCGACATTGAGCAGGCGCACGAGCATCCGATGTGGGCCAAGGCGCTCTACGGCTTTGCCGATCACGTGCCCGTAAGCAAGGAATGTGGCGTGGCCTCTTATGTTCATCGGGCGCGGCGCCCCTTTATCCCGGAACGCATCCCGGAGGGGCTCACCGCTGCCCTGCCCGGGGTCCTTCGCGCCAAGTGTTACTTATGGATCTCAACACCGCCCAACCGGGTCGCGGAGTGCGCGCGGGCCGGGACGCTCTCCAGCGTCAAACCGCTGGGCACGTGGTGGGCGGCCGGTCCGAAAGAACGGCGCCCGACGCATGAGGCCGCCACCGCCGACATGCCCGCCCATTGGCAGGAGCCTCGGGGAGATCGGCGCAAGGAGCTCGTGTCTATCGGCACGGACATTGACTGGCCAGCCGCGCGGGCCCGTCAGGACGCCTGCCTGATGGACGCCGTCGCGGCCTCGGGCCCAGACGCCCCGCCCGACCTGCCCGGCCCGTTCCCAATCTGGTGCCGGATCGAGGACGCCGCATGACAAAGAACCTCGGCCAGAGCAGTTTGCGCCGTAAACGGCGCACTGCCGATCCGATGACCACCTTCGATGGCCTGCCGCAGCCCCTGCGCCACTGGTTGTCAGAGGCGGCGCTGCCCTGGTCGCCCGCCTCGGTACGACGTGTGTGGACGGCGTCGCGCGCAAAGGGCCTGACGGCAGAAGAGACGCTGCTGTCACTGTCGCGCGCAGAAGCCCGCACACTGGCCCGCGACAAGCACTCGACCGTCTCTCTGACAGCGTCACGGCCGTAAACGGACCCGCACTTCTCCCGATGCGCGGCACACGATCCGGGGATCAAGCCACGGGGCCCTTTTTGTGCGCCATGCCGCGCGCGCCGGGGAGCGCCATGTCCGCCTGTGTCGCTTTCCAGCACACCCGCTTCGCAATCCTGCAGGTGCAAAGTCGCTCAGCGGCACAAGCTGCGCGCGGTTCTGCAAAAGGAGTTGCCGCATGTCCGATGCCCCGACAAAGCCCCGCGCCCGTAGCGGCGGTCGCTCCGCCCGCCGCGCCCTCCGGACGACCCCCGACATCGCGATGCTCCCCGGACTGACCCGTCAGCTCCCGCTCTGTGAGGTTCTGGACGGCGCTCAGGTCGAGCGGATCGACGCCGCTTCGATGGATATCCTGGAAAACGTCGGCGTCCAGTTTCGCGACCCCATCGCCCTGGCCGACTGGAAGGCGGTGGGCGCGAAGGTCGACGGCGAAATGGTTTATCTCGACCGTGGCCTCGTGCGTGATCTCATCGCCACCATCCCTTCTGACTTCACCTATGCCGCGCGCAACCCGGCCAACAACGTCCGCCTCGGCGGGCCGCACGCGATCTTCGTTCCGATGACCGGCGCGCCCTACCTGCGCGACCTGGAGGACAAGCGCCGCAACCCGACGCTCGACGATCTCGCGAATTTCCACAAGCTGAGCCACATGCTCCCTGCGATCCACTCCTCGGCCCATCACATTGTGGAGCCTATGGATCACCCGATTTCGCACCGGCACCTCAGGATCACCTATTCCTCGATGAAGCATTCCGACAAGACGTTCATGGGCATGACGACGAGCCCGAAGAATGCCGAGGATGTCATTGATATGGCACGCATTTTGTTCGGCTCGGAGTTTCTTGAGACCCACCATGTG
>JBCCYI010000060.1:0-21498 GCA_039189975.1 Pseudomonadota bacterium | reverse complement strand
GATCCCAGCCGGATGTGCGCCGATGTCTACGATATCATCATTGGCACCGCGCCGAGCACGGCGGGCATGACCGACAAGGAGCTCTTGCAGCATGCCGCGTCGTTCGAACACCAGAGGGTCGATCCGACCGCAGCCCTCGGCAATGCGCAGCACAACATCTTCGAGACCATCGCACCGTCGAATATGGGGGCGGCACCGGAGCTTCGCATTGGCCATGTGCAATGCCGCCACACGCGGGAGTTCAACGATTTCCAGCTCGGCGGTAGCTCGCGCACAACGCTCTACCCGCGCCAGATGAACAGCAAGCAAGCGCTGAAGGACCTCGCAAAGGACTCGATCGAGGCGGGCCCGGCGTATTCACCGGCGAACGGGGTCGCGTTGGAGATGCGACCGGGCACCACGACGCCGAAGCGTGTACCGCCGCAGGATGCCGACGATATCCCCTCGACGGGTTTCCTCAAGACGGATGCGACCCACGGTGGCGATCAGAGCCGGATCGGCTTTACATGGCTCGGCCCGCCGCAGAATAAGGCGCGGATCACGCAGTTCTTTCCGCAAGCCGGGCCGAACCTCGTCACGATCCGGAACTCTGACCTGGCGCGGGTCAAGGGCGCGCTGCAGCCCTGATCGATCCGCGTGCTCTAATCGAAAGGTGTGCGTATGACGGACGCTCCCACTACCGCCGACATTCTGTTCTGGGTCCCGAGCAACGAGATGTTGCCGGCTGCCGCGGCGGAGGCCCTTTTCGCAGACGATCCGTCCCAGCTCGGCGCGTTCAATGCGCAGGAGGGAATGCTGAAGCTCACGTGTGGGGACGAGATGGTCGAGATCTTCGATCCGGTGTTCTACATCGTGCCCCTCCTGTGCTTCGACGCCCTCGCCGATCTTGCGGCGACCGGCACCGCATTGCGCGAGAAGTACAGCGATGACTCGACGATCACGCTACGCCGCGCGGGTGACCGGGTGGAGGTCATGCTCGACGATTACGACGATGAGATCGTGACCTTTCCGGCGGCGGAGTTTATGTCGGCGATGGCGGGGCTTGGCGCGGCGTTTTTGGCCCTGTCTGACCGTCTTTGGCCCGATCTGCCCGCCCATATCCGCGACGCGCTGCACGATCGCGCCGCCAAGGCGCGCGACGCCGTCGCCTCTGCCGGCGCGTGAGGCGCCGAACATTGGAGCTTACACCGGCGCTGGAGATGCTTGCGGGACAATCTCCTATTCCAGCGTGGATCGTTTCGAGGATCCGGAGGGGTTAGGCTAAATTTGGCCTAAATAGCGCGGATAGCTTCACATTTTGACCACAAGTGGTATGACACACGGATGTGACGCCTAGGGTGCCTGCCCGGAATGGCGCAAGCGACGTCTGCCCCGAAGTGTCGCCGGGCGGCAAGCGAACGGGAGATGCAGAATGGCCGATGTGACCCACGAGACCTCGGTGTGTTCCATGGCCGTCCTGGACCTCTCCAAGTCTGACGGATTCGGTGCCATTGCCAAGACGGGTCCGGGCTTTGCCGGGCAAATCTACGTGCACCGGGTCGGCAATGACCTGATGTTGCGCTACGCCGATGGATCCGCAATCCGGGTGGCTGGGCTGCAGGGCTGAGGCCGGTGCCCTAAGTCCGGGAATTGGCGATGAGGTTGCGGCCGACGGGACCTCCGGCACTTTCGGATCTGCGGTCTGCCGGACGTAGGATCAATCCAGCGGGCGGCGGCCGTTTGCCTCCCGCATCGCCACGTCAACATCGGAGCGTCGGGCGCCGGTGCTGAACTCATCGTAGTAGACGACCATGGTCGGCCAGGGGGTATCGCCTCGGCGGGCCTCCCATCGTTTGGTGTAGCTGGCAAAGACGCCGCGGCGCACCTCGACGGCGCTGCCCTCCGCCACGCTGCGCTCGGAGACGATCGGGCCCTGGTAGGCGCAGCGCAGCTCGCCATCGACCCAGATCCGCAGGAACCCGTCAGGGCCGGCGGAGAAGTTCGTGTGCAGCACCAAGTCGAGCCACTGGCGCCGCGTCGCGTCAAGGTCGAACACATTGCAGATGTAGCCTTCGTTGGCGGCGGGGCCGGCGTCGCGCGCGCGGCTGACATCCATCAGCGGGGCCACGACGCCGCCACTGCCGCGGCTCGGGCCGGCGCAGATGCGCGGGTCACAGGCTTCCCAGTCGCCCTCGCCGTCAGAGAGCGCGATGAGGCGGATGGCGGGAGGCACGCCGCCGCCCACCGTCCATTGTCCGAAGACGAGCCGGAGCGACTCGTTCTCGGGCAGCGCGGGCACCGTACCGTTGTAGAAACTCCATCCGTACCAGCGCTCCTGCCCGATCTGGGCCTTCTCGCGGGGGGAGGTCTGGTGGATCTCGGCGCGGGCGCGGTCGTTGCCGCAATCGGTGCCGCCGCAATCGCCGTTGCGCAGCTCGAACCGCTCGGCGCGGGCGCCACGCCGGACCGGCTCGCGGGAGGTTTCGAGCGTGTAGCGGAAGTTGTGGCGGGCCGGGCTGAAGAGCCGGGCGTAGGCGCCCTCGGGCTCAAAGAGGATGGCGTCCGGGGCGCTGCGCGACACGTCGAGCGGGACGCATGCCGCCAGGGCGCACGCCGTCACGACCGCACAGACTGCCGCTGCTCTGATGCCCAACGCCTCTGCCACTACTCTTGGTTTTTCGCTGCACGCTAGCGTAGCCGCGCCCGGTCTCAACCGCAAATCGCGCTGTTTCGTGACGCCTGTCGTGCAGCCGTGATCCGCCGCGCGCGCGCTTGGCGCGGAATTTGGCCGGTCGGGTGTCGAGGAGAGCAATCGTAAGGCACTAAGAAATATAGTTATTTTTCCCAGAGGCGCTTGGCCACCATCGGGGTGTATCGCACCCGGTCCCGCAAGGGGTCATGTGACTCTCAAGGCACAGCGGCGGCCAAAGCCCGGCTCCGCGCGTCTCTAAACGTTAATAATTGTGGAAAACTCGGTATGTGCATCATGTGGGGGAAAAGATGCGCTGCGGAAGATGGCGCACTTCCATGAGGCAGAGACATGGCGAGCATAAGTATATTCGGCATAGGATATGTCGGGGTCGTTTCGGCGGCGTGTTTGGCGCGCGACGGGCATGACGTCGTCGCCGTCGACGTAGATTCAGGGAAAATCGACGCGATCAACGCGGGGCAATCGCCCATCGTGGAGGTCGGCATCGACGAGTTGGTGCGGGACATGGTGGCCGAGGGCCGCCTGCGCGCCACGTCCGATGTCGCCGAGGCGATTGGCGCGACGGACCTGTCGTTCGTCTGCGTCGGAACGCCGTCGGGCGACGACGGGTCGGTGGGGCTGAGCTACGTCACAGACGTGTGCCGCACCATCGGCACGGCGCTGAAGGACAAGGACGCGTTCCACTCGGTCGTCATCCGCTCGACGATCGTGCCCGGCAGCACGGAGGCGGCCTGCATCCCGGTGCTGGAGGAGACCTCCGGCAAGGCAGCGGGCGAGGGCTTCGGCGTCGGCTACTACCCGGAGTTCCTGCGCGAAAGCACGGCGATCTCGGACTATTACGATCCTGGACTGATCGTCTTTGGTTTCATGGACGCGCGTACGGGCGCGGCCATCGAAGAGCTCAACGCCAACATGATGTGGGACTTGCACAAGGTCGACATCCGCACGGCCGAGATGGTGAAGTACACCTCCAACACCTGGCGCGCGGTGAAGGTCACCTTCGCCAACGAGATCGGCAACATCGCCAAGTCTGCCGGGATCGACGGACAGACGGTGATGGAGATCCTCTGTTCGGACACCAAGGCGGCGATGTCGCCCTACTTCATGCGCCCGGGCTTTGCGTTTGGCGGCTCCTGCCTGCCGAAGGACGTGCGGGCGTTGCGCCATTTCGCGCGGTCGAACGACACGCCCTCCCACATCCTCGATGCGGTGCTGACGGCCAACGAGGCCCAGATCGCCCGCGCCGAGAAGCTGGTGGAGAAGATGGGCGCCGAGAAGGTCGGCTTCGTCGGGATCTCGTTCAAGCCCGGCACCGATGACCTGCGCGAGAGCCCGCTCGTCTCGCTCGCAGCACGGCTCATCGGCAAGGGGATCGACGTCAAGATCTACGACCCGTTCGTCAAAGAGGCGTTCGACAGCGGCACCCCGGGCGCTGGCCGCGGCAACGAGAGCGTGCCGGATCTGGAGCAGCGCCTCGTGGGCGACCTCGATGCGATGATCAACGATGCCGGTGCGGTCGTGGTGGGCAACTACTACGACGATGCGGTCGACCAGCTGCGGTCGGCCGCGGCACGCCGCAAGATCGTCGACCTGGCCCGCGTGCATCGCGACATGGTGTCGAGCGCAGGATACGACGGGATCTGCTGGTAGGCCCCGCCTTGGTCATGGGGCTGACACACCTGGCGTATTTCGCCACGATCATTCTGTTATGGTCGGTCCTCCCCCAGGGGTTCTTGGGGGATCTCTCCACTGCCGGCAACGCGATCTTCATCATCGGGTTCCTCGGCGCGTGGCGCTACAGCTGGGCGGCGCTGAACTTCACCCGCGCGTTCATCTACCGCGGCATCGTCTACCCCAAGCGCAAGGCGCGCATGATGAAGCGGTTCGCGGCGGGGGGGCAGCGCTCGCACTGCTACTTCATGGTCACGACGTACATGGTGGATGTGGACGTCACGATCGACGTCTACCGCAACCTCTTTGCCGCCGCTGCCAACGCCCGCGATGGCGCGACGGTTGTCGCCTCGGTGGTGGACGGGCAGGACGTGCGGCTGATCCGCCAGCTCTACGACGCCTCGCCCCACGACATGTCTAACGTCACGCTGGTGATCGACCGGATCAAGTCCAAGGGGAAGCGCGATGCCATGGAAAAGGCGTTGCGCATTCTCGCGCGTATGGCGCCGACGCGGCACGACATAACGGTTTTCGTCGATGGCGACACGATTGTGCCGATCGACATCTGGGCGCAATCCGCGCCCTTCTTCTCCGACCCCAAGGTGGGCGCGCTGACCACGGACGAGGCCGCGCTGATCGACAAGGAAGGGCTCTTTCGCGACTGGTTCACCCTGCGCTTTCACCAGCGGCAGGTGATGATGTGCTCGATGGGGCTCGCCAAGCATGTGCTGACGCTGACGGGCCGCATGTCCGTCTTCCGCGCGACGCTCGCCATCGATCCCGGCTTCATCGAGGGCGTCGGCAACGACTCTCTTGAGCATTGGCGCCTCGGCCACGTGCAGTTCCTTACCGGCGACGACAAGTCCACCTGGTTCTGGCTGCTGCGCAACGGCTACGAGATGCACTACCTGCCCGACGTGCAGTCGCAATCCTACGAGACGCAACCGCGCCCGACCTTCTACGATAGCGCCAAGACGCTGATGGTCCGCTGGTTTGGCAACATGATGCGCACGAACGGCCGGGCCCTGCGTCTGCCCACCCGCGACATCGGGTTCTTCACGTGGTGGTCGATCCTCGACCAGCGCGTCTCGATGTGGACGACGCTCGTAGGCCCGATCTCCGTCTTTGCGACGGCGATCATATACACGCCCTACGTGATCCCGCTCTACATCGCGTGGGTCATGGGCACGCGCTACATCTTCTGCGCGATCATCGCCATCTTCAACGGTCGTTGGTTCCCCGTCACCCACCCGCCGATCCTCTACTTCGGCCAGGTTGTGGGCGCGATCATCAAGACCTTCGTCCTCTTCCGGCTCGACAAGCAGAAGTGGACCCGACAGGGCAGCGGTGCCGCGCGCGCGCCCGTCGCGTTCTACGACCGGATCAAGGCCTTTGAATCCACGGCGCACCATGCGCTCGCTGTCGGATGGCTGACCGTCGCCATCCTTTTTCTCAATACGCTCGAATAGCAGGTGCGAGGAGAGACCATGCCACATGATGGGAACCACCCCGAACCGCTGAACACACCGCAACCCGCTGGCAGCACAGGCTTGCGCGACGAGACCATGGCAGGCGCGGTCCCGGCGGAAGCCAGCCGCTGGCAGCCCACCTGGTCCGGCGGTATCCCGTCCGCGGCGTCCACGGCGCCGGTGCGCAACACGGCCACAGCGGCCCAGCTCGCGCCGGAGCCGATGCCAGAGCCTGCGCCCGACCCGGCCCCTTTCGTTGCCCCGGTCGCCGCGGATCCGCAGGTCCCGCGCTTTTCGGTCGACACGGCCCGCGAGGGGTCGCGTCTCAAGCTCGCCCCCGATTTCGGGCATGACAGCGAGCACCCGCAGATCGCCGTCCCCTTCACGCTGCGGGTGGGCAGCCACAGCTTCCACGGGCAGCGCCTCTCGGTCACCCATCTGCACACCGCAGACGAGGGCGGCGCGCGCGCGCTTGCCGACGGGAGCCGCCACCTCGCGACGCTCACCGTCCCCTTCGACAGCTTCTCGGTGACGCTGCAAACCGATGTGATCTTGACCGGGCAGGGAGGCGGGATGGCGGCGTTTCAGTTTGCCGACCCCACCGGCCCGCACCTGCCGCAGCTGCGCTACATCCTCAATACGGTGATCGCCGGGGACTTTGTCTCCGTCGACGGCCTCGTCACCTATTCCGGCCCGACCGAGCCCGCCAAGGCTAAGGCGGCGGCCAAACGCTCCGTCCTGCAGCGCGTCCGGTCGCTGATGGTGGCGCTCCTCTCGATCTGTCTGCTCGCGGCTGCCGCCGCCGTCGTGGCCGTGCGCTACACCACCGGGACAGAGATGCATCCGGTGTTCGTCGAGCGGGCGGGCCAGCAGATGCGGGCCACGGTCGCGGGCCAGATGGTCTACCTCGATCCCTCCGCGCGCCAAGGCGAGGTGCTCTACGCGATCAACTCCAACGCGGGCGACGTGCTGAACTTTCGCATGCCGTGCGACTGCGATGTGGAGGTGGCGGCCGGGATGCGCGAGGGCACAACAGTCCTTCCCACAGACAAAATAATGACAATTTTCAACAATAGCGAAGGTGTCAGAGCGCAAACTCTGATGAGTATCGAGGGACTCTCGCGGGCCATGTCTGGCGACCTTGTTCATATGGACCTTTCGGACGGCCGGCGGATGGCTGTCACGGTTCTGGCGGACAGTGCGACGACATCGGCCAGCATGCGCGGGGATCTCTTCGTACCGGTGGAACTGGTTCCGATCGAGGGCGCTCTGACCCAGGAGGACGTCGGCAAGACCGCACGGGTGCGGCTGTCCCATCGCCTTCTGGGGGTGTTCTGAGCGAGGCGAGAGGCATCCCGATGAAACGGATCTACCCCCTGATCGTTTGCGGCGGCAAAGGCACGCGGCTCTGGCCGCTGTCGCGGACCCAGAGTCCCAAGCAGTTCCAGAAGATCGGCGGGGCGGGCTCGCTCACGTTCTTCCAGATGGCGCTGCGGCGGCACCAGGGGGATCTTTTCCACGACCCGATCGTGGTCACGGGCGTCACCCATCGCGGCACCGTGGTGCAGCAGCTGCGCGACATCCAGGTGCAGGCGACCGTGATCTGCGAGCCGATGGGCCGCAACACCGGACCCGCGGTGCTCGCCGCCGCCCACGCCATTCGCCAGACCGACCCGGAGGCGATCCTCGTCGTCGTCCCCGCCGACCACGTGATCGAGGGCGACCTCGCGCGCACGATGGCCGCATGCCTGCCTGCGGCCGAGGCGGGGCACATCATCTCCTTTGGCATCGCGCCGCGCTACCCCGAGACCGGCTTTGGCTACATCGTCGACGATGGCCCGATGGAGGACATGGGGCCCGTGCGGCGCGTACAGGGCTTCGTCGAGAAGCCCCCGGCGGACGCCGCGCAGGCGCTGATCGACACCGGCACGGCCTTCTGGGCGTCGGGCCTGTCGATGTTCCGCGCCGCGACGATCATCGAGGAATACGCCAGGTTCGATCCCGACACCGCCGCGACCGTCGCTGCCTCCGTCGCGGCCGCGCAGCAGACGCCCGACGCGCTCTACCTCGAAACGGATACCTTCGCGCAGGCCCATGCCGCGCCGACCGAGCAGGTCGTCTTTGAAAAGACCGACCGGATCGCGATGGCGGAGCTGCAGGTCTCGTGGGACGACGTCGGAAGCTGGCTTGCGATGTACAAGATCCTGCCGTCCGACGGGAACGGCAACGTGCTGCAGGGCGACGTGATTGCCCGCGACACCGCCAACACGATGGTGCGGGCCGACAGCCGGCTCGTCAGCGTCGTGGGCCTGAGCGACGTGATCGTGGTGGACACGCCCGACGCGCTTCTGGTGGCCAAGCTCGACGAGACGCAGAGCGTCAAGAAGGTGGTGGAGCAACTCAAGTCCGACGACCGCACCGAGGTGGAGATCCATGCGGATGCCACCCCGTCGATGCTGTCCTACCAGGCCTCGCGCGAGCTCGAGAAGGTGGTCGAAGCCGACCGGTTCGACATCGGCACCGCCGATCTGGAGATCGGCCGCGCGATGGTGCTGGAGGCCGGACCCCGCTCGCGCCAGGTGCTTGTGGTGCAGGGCACCGTCCACGCCTCTGGCCCCGGCTGGGGCAAGATGAAGCCCGAGGGCGGGCGCATTTACGCGGATGACACCGGGCCCGTTCACATCGTCAATTGCGGAGACACCAAGGCCGAGCTCCTCTTCGTGACCCTCGAAAAGATGGACGCCGAGCCCGTCCCCATTGCGAGGGCCGCGAATGGGTAGACGCTCTTGGGGTGGGGGTGCATTGGGGCTCGCAGCGCTTTTGGCGTGCGGGCTCTCCGTGCTGCCCGCCGGAGCGTCGGGAAACGGGCCATCCATCGCGGATATCAACGCGCTGAAGATCGCGATCTCAGAGACCGCGGCGCGGCTTGACGCGGAGAGCCGCTTTGTCGGCGCGCCTGTTTCCAGCCTGGTGTCGCGAGCAGGAATGTCTGAGTGGGCCGAACGCGTGCACAAAAGCGTCACGGCGCCCGAGCGTGCATTGCCGCCGCCGGGGGGGCTGACCCCGCCGTGGACGCCCGTCACGGAGAGAGCGGCGCGCGCGGATCGCGTCAACTTCCGCCTTGCGCTTGCGATCCTGTCGCAGACCTACGGCGCGAAGGACGATTTCGACGTGCTCGCCGCGCAGGGCGGCCGCGCACCGGAGGCGGTGTCGTTTCGCGGCGGGATCGTCACGCTTGCCGACATCGAGGCGGAAATGCGCGCGCTGGGCGTGCTCGACCGACCCTTGGCCGACGGCGGTGCCATCCGTCGCCCGATCGTGCTCTGGGAGGACACGATCCTGCGCCTCGGCCCGGAGGACCACCTGGCCTTGAGCCGCCCGGACGGGGCGTTCGTGATCAGCTTCGGCCAGGTCGACGCCCAAGGTAGCACGATCTCCGTGGCTGGCGGGGAGAACCCGCATAATGCGGAGTTCATGCCATTTCTCACCGTGGGTGGCGGTGGGGCACTTCGCCTTGCCGGGGTCTACGCCACGGGGCTTGGCTTCGGCCAGACCGAGAAGTTCTCCGGGGTCGGCGTCGCGGCGCACCCGCTGATGCCGCGCGTGGGGCGGACGCGGATCGAGGCGTCAGTGTTTGACGGAGTGACGACGGTCGTCCTCGCTGGTGCGTTCGGGGCCGAGATCGTTGGCAACCGGTTCCACGACATGCGCCGCGTCGGGCTTGCCATCGGCGCTTCGCCCTACACGGAGGTGCGCGGCAACACGTTCGACGGGGTGGCGCCGACCAACTCGATCCGGGTCTTCAACGGCTCCCACCATGCCGCGCTCCTCGGCAATACGATGATCGGGGGAGACCGGCTCGGCATTTTGGTCGAACGGGGGGCCGATTACGCCACCGTGGCGGGCAATCTTGTCTCCGAGCGCAGCGGCGGGGCGATCAAGTTTGACAGGATCTCTTGCGGGATCGCGGCGCACAACATCGTGCTCGACAGCCGCCAGAAGGGCATCCAGGTGCGTGCCAGCCAGGAAACGCTGGTGCGCGACAATCTGATCGTCGGCAATGGCAGCGCCGCGCTCTGGGTCTCGGCCCAGGCCGAGGACGCTCGCAGCTATCTCGTCGGCAACATCGTGCAAGGCAACCGCTCGGGCCTCTCGACGGCGACCGGCGCTGCGATTCTCTTGCGCAACAATGATTTTTCGGCTCAATCCCCGCGCCTTTTCGAGGGGGACATCGCGCATCTGGCGCTGCCGCTGCTGGGGCAGTTGCACAAGCCGGAGCCGGTGTTGCTCGCGCCTGCCGGGCCACAGGTCCTGTCGGAGGCGCCGGTCCCGCAATGCAATCCGGGGGAGGGCTTTTGATGCGCCGTTTGGGTGTCGCTCTTGCACTTGCGCTCGGGGTCGGGCTCGCGCCCGGAGGGAGCATGGCCACGGCCCAGACCGTGCCGTTTCCCTTCGAGCCTGATCGGGAGGCGCGGCAGCTTTCCGTAACCGTCACGCCGGATCGTCGTAGCATGCGCGGCCTGTCCCCGTCGCTTCGCACGGCGCGGGCGGCGATGCACGCGGGCGAGACGATCGCCGATCAGGATCTCGCTCGGCTCGCTGAAGCCGGGGACGGGCTCGCTGCCCAGACCCTTGCGCGTCGACTGGTGGCACAGCCCGAGGCGGATCCGTCCGACGTTGCGTATTACAGTGCGCTCGCGGTTATGACCGGCCGTGTCTGGACACTGCCCCAAATGGTGCGCGCCATGCGGCAGCTGACACCCGGGCAGGAGCCCTCCGACCGGGTCCGCGCCTACATACGCGCGCTCTATCCCCATGCTTGGGAGGGCAACACCCTGGCGCTCGATGCCGTGGTTGCCTTCAACGGTGAGGGGCGGCTCTTTGGCGCGCTGAGTGACCGCACGCGCGAGCGCATCCTCGAACGGTCCGCCCGCGATGGGGAAGGGCGCGCGGAGCTGCGGCTCGCGGTGGCCCGCCTTGAGGCGGGTGTCGAGACAGCGCAGGCGCGCGCCGAGGTGCGCGCCCTGCTCGAGCGGGCCGAGGCGTCGACCCATCTGGGTATTCGCACCGCCGCGCAGAACCTGATTGCACGACTGGACCGAAACGATACCGGCGGCGGCTGATCTGAGCCGCGCCAGCAGGAGGGCGGGGGCCGATCCGATGGCAAGAGAGACCGAGCAGAACGAACAGCGGACCAAGCTGCGGACCGCGCGCGCCCTTATCGCGGCGGCCGCGTGCGGCGCGGCTTTCGGGGGGGCTTTGCCCGCGCAGGCCGAGAGCGCCTTTGGCTGTTTCGGCCTGATGACGTCGGATCTGCTCCCAAGCGTCGAAGGGGTGGAGGGCCAGTTCTTCCGCCTGGCGCCAGACCTGCACATGGACCACCGCTTTTCAGAGCGCAGCATTGCCCAGATCGCGGCATTGTCCCAAGGGTTGGCGCAACGTGGAACAGAGCTTGTGGTGCTCCCCATGCCGACCAAGGGGCTGGCGCTGCCCGAGGCGCTGCCCCCGTCGGCCGCCCTCGCGGGGTACCAGCCCGATCTTGCGGCCACGCTCTATGACTCCGATCTGCTCAAGTTCGCTGCAGCGAACGTTGCGGCGGCCGACGCGCGCGGCGCGTTGCGTGCGGCGCGCCTGGCAGGAGCGGAGACCTTCTTCGGCGCCGACCACCGCATGACCCCTGCGGGGGCGCGGGCCGTCGCCGACGCTGTTGGGGTCCAAATCAAGGCCAGCCCCCGTTATGAGACGTTGCAAACGCGCCGCTTTCAGACGGGTGTGGGCGCGCGGGAGGGTATGCCTTCCCTGATGGCGCAACGGTTGCAGCAGCATTGCGCGCTCGAACTGCCCGCGATCGAGGCTGCGCTGCACCAGACGGCCAGCGCGTCGCCCAACACACCGGCGCCCGGGGCGTCGCTCTTCGACGGGGCAGCCGGGCAGGGCACCATCGCCCTGGTCGGAACGGAGATGACGGGCGCGCGTCTGAGCAACTTCGCAGGATTTCTCGCCGAAGCCACTGCGCTCCCGGTGGCGCAATACACGGTCTTCGACGGTGGGCCTTTCGCGGCGATCTCGTCCTACCTGACCTCCGCTGCGTTCGCCGCCGCCCGCCCGAGCGTTCTGGTCTGGGAGATCCCCGTTTGGGAGGATCTCGCCCGGCACGGCGACCAACCCGTCGCCGAGCTTGTTGCGGCCGCCGGAGCGGAGTGTCAGACGCCGCTCAGGACCGTCGCCGGGCTCGCGCCGCATTCCATCGAGGCCACGCTGGCCGGGATTGATCTGGGCCGCGCCCAGTCTCTCCTGATCGACACCGGGGGCGCCGACGCCCGCTCCGCGCGGGTCTCTTTCGCGCGGGCGGACGGCACAACCCTCATCCAGTCGATCTATCGACATCCCGGACAGCGGCCCACCTCCCGCTTCTTTTTGCCCGTGGCGGACGTGCTGGCGACTGGCGTGACACGGGTGTCGGTCGCGCTCGATGTGCCGATGGGCGCGTCGGCGCGTCTTGCCGTGTGTTCGGACGAGGGAGAGAGCTGATGATCCGCGATAAACTCGCAACGGTCCTCGCGGCGGCCCTGCTGCCCGGCAGTGTCAGCGCTGCTCCGCTCGCACTAGACTTCGTGCCACCGCCAATCGCGGTCGGTGATGTGTGCCAACGCCTTCCGCTTCTTGAGACGGAATCCGCGGGCGGGACAGCGCAGGCAGACGGTACGCTGACGGATGCGCTTCGCGTCCAATACCTGATCTCGGACACACGCCGCGCCCTGCGGGACGCGGCAGAGACGCAGTTCACGTTCATCGAACGCATGATCGCGGAGCGGGAGCGGCTTGATCCCAGGTTTGATGCTGTCGAGGCCGCGCTCGCGCGGATCTCTCTGTACCTCAGAGCCGGACGACTCGACGCTCTGCGCGACGCCGGTCTGGTGCCACAGCTTCTGGGGCAGGCCGAGGGGCTCAACAACCATCAGCTCGCGCGGCTCGCGATCTTCGTGCGTGACGGCATCGGGATCGACGCGGATCGGGCGCAGGCCCACGCGCTCCTCCTTGAGGCTGCCTATGGCGGGCATGCGCTCGCCCTGCTGGAGATCGCGCGGCTGCAGGTCCGTGGCGCGCTCGATATCGCGTGGGACGCGCCGCTCGATCTGACGGTGACGATGGCGTTCGGCGGCATTCTGGGTGAGCTCTCGCCTGGGGTCTGTAATCGCGCGGAGCAAATCGCACAGGAGTATCTCAAGGGCGAGGTGGTGGTGCGCAACCCCGGGGTGGCGCTGGCCTGGCGCCGCTTTGCCGCCGACCTGGGAAGCGCCGAGGCCGCATGGCGGGTGGTCGAGCATCACCTCAACACGCCACCGGCCACACGCAATCGGGATGAGCTGAAGATCTACCTGGCGCGGGCGGTGGAGCTTGGACTGGAGCTTGATGGCGCGCGGGCCGAGCGCGTGCTGACGAGCGGTGCCGTCACCCGCTCGGAGATCGCGTGGATGCGGGGGGCGGACACCGCGGTCGGCCCAACCTCGCTGATCCCGCATCTCGCGCTCGACGTGACTCAGGAGAGCACGCGCGCAGGCAGCGATGACCCGCGGCGGCTCTATCTCAAGGAAATCGCGCATTGGCCGGAGGCGCCGGGCCGCGTTTTCACCGAGCTTGCGCGGCTGGAGCTAGAGGAGCGCGGGCGTTGGGCCGGAGAGGCCGAGGCGCGCATTCTGCTTGAGGAGGCTGCCCGGCGGGGCGACCCCGAGGGTATGCAACGGCTTGCCCAGATCCTGACCCGTTATCGGACTGAGCCGCAGAGCATTGCGCTTGCCGAGACGCTGCTGATGGAGACGGTGTCCCGCCACGGGAATGCCGCTTCGATGCAGCAGTTGGACGGGCTCTACCGCTGTCAGGTTCCCGACGCGCCGCGGCGCAACGCAGCCAATCGCTGGGCGGCACGCTATGCCGCGACCCGGGCACCTGGCCTCGGCCTTCGCGCAAACGACGTTCTGACTCTCGATCCGAGCACCCACCCCGAGATTATCGCCACACTCCAGACGCAAGCAATGCTGTCGCGGCCGCAGGCGCTTGCCGGGCTGGCTGCGCGCACTGAACGCGACGCGCATGTCACTCAGGCCGCCCTGCGCTTTTGGGCGGAGCGGATGGAGCGCTCGCCGCAGGCGCTGGAGGCCTTTGCCGAGCTTGGTTTCGAGCTGTCGGCGACGGCGCAAGCCCGCGACGCGGCCGTCGACTTTTTTCGCCGGGTGCAGCTCAACAATGGCGTTACGACGGCGCTCGACCTCGCGGTGGCTCTGGCCGAGCACAACGGCCGCGATCCGGTCATCGCCGAGGAGACGCTCGATCTGCTGCGCATGGCGGCACAGCGCGGCGAAGGCGCCGCGATCCGCCTGCTGTCGCGCCTTCAGGCCGCTGATCTCTCGCCAGAGGGCTATGCGGGGCGCGCGGCGGATGTCTATTCCGACTATGCGGACATCATTGAGGAGAGAGGCGATTTTCTGGCGCTGATGTTCGCGCTCCCGTTCGTGCCGCCGCGAACCTTCGACGATTATGTCGACCGCGCGGTGTCCCTGATGACGTGCGGCACCAAGGATGTGCAGGAGCTCGCGGATGCCCATGCGATGCGGGGGGAGGCCGCGATGGCGCTGCACTGGCAGCGGGTTGGGCTGTCCCTTGATGGCGGCAGCGTGTTGTCGAAGCTCAGTCTGACGGATGCGCAAATGGCCCGCTTCGATGCGGGCGCCGCCCCATCGGCACGGCAGGCCGCAACCCGTGCCGCAGCGCTGGGCGATCAGGCGGCGCAGCGTCGGCTCTACTTGTTGTCGTCCGATCCTGGCCTGCCGGGGTACGATCCGGAGGCCGCCGCCCGGCATCTTCTGGAGGTCGCCGCGCAAGACGGCGAGCGCGCCCTGCCATGGCTCCTGCGCGCCTTTCGGGAAGCGCCGCGCGAGATCCAGACACGCGTGTCGGCCGAGGTCGACATCGCATCGATCTACCGACGCGCCGCCGAAGGCGGGGATGCCGACGCGGCTTATCAGTATGCCCTCCTCTTGCGCGACAGGGGCGACGCGCCGAACACGTTGCGCGAGTCTTTGGCCTTCCTCGAACAAGCGGCGGACGCAGGCCACCATCCGGCGATGACGGAGCTTGCGGTGGCGCTGGGCCTCGGGCTGGGAACGGCGCAGGATGTCGAGGGCGCGCTGGCCTGGCTCGACCGTGCGTCGGACTACGGCGCGGCGAATGCGGCGGGGCTGGCTGCCCTGATCCGCCGGGCCGGACAGCCCTAGCGGCGAATGGGGCGCGGTTTGGCCGATGCTTTGCTTGGAACGAGCCTGGCCGCTGCGGTTGTCCTGACCTGCGTTCTGGCCCCTGTCCCGGTGCGGGCGGAGGGGGCCTGCCCTCCGGCACCGACGCCCCTTGTAAACCTGACCTACGACAGCCGCTACTTGGACGGGGACGCGACGCGGAGCGCGCTCGACCCCGAGCAGGAGGGGCGCATGGAGGCG
Source organism: Pseudomonadota bacterium (assembly GCA_039189975.1). GTDB lineage: Bacteria > Pseudomonadota > Alphaproteobacteria > Rhodobacterales > Rhodobacteraceae > HLUCCA09. The sequence goes on along the minus strand of JBCCYI010000060.1, from coordinate 6,178 downwards.
GCTTTGGAGCCGCTTGAGGGCTTCCTGCGCTCGCTTGCCGGGCAGGTCGGCGCCATGCTGAAGGCTGCGCCGGGCGACCGTGCCGCCCTTGCCGATTGCGTGGTCGCACAGATCGGCGTTTGGGCCCGGGCCGACGCGCTGCGCGCCCTGGGGACGGAGACCGTTGCGCTGACGATTGGCTCCCGGCTGGCTGCTCTGGCCTTGGTAACGCGTGCGGCGCTCCCCTATGCGCAGGACCAGCAGACAGCGGCCGACGTCACGGACTGGCTCGCCCGCCGTGTCAGGGAGCAGATGGTCTTTTGGGAGCAAGCCCCGCCCGGTGCCGCGCGTGGCAACTTGCGCGCCTGGGCGGCGCTTGCGGGGGCGGCAACGGCGGAACTTGCCGACGATCCCGCTATGCGGGGATGGGCGACGTGGTCCACGGCCTATGTGCTCTGTTCCGCCGCACCGGACGGGAGCCTCCCGCAGGAGATGTCACGTGGGCGGCGCGCGCTGCACTACCAGCTCCACGCCGTGGCGCCTCTGGCCACTTCCGCGCGGCTGCTTGCAGCGCAGGGTGTGTCCCTTCAGCACACATGTGGTGCGGCGCTGGATCGGATCGTGGCCTTCACGCTGGGCGACCTCGAGACGGGCGCCGCCACGCGAGCGATCACTGGCGAAGCGCAGAGCCTCTTCGAACCGGGGGAGCAGGTGGAAGACTTCCAGCTCGCGTGGCTGGAGGCCTACATCAGCCTCACAAGAGACCCGCGGGCGGAGCGTGTTGCCGCCCCCCGTCGCCCCCTTTCGTTCTCCAAACTCGGCGGAAACCAGACGCTGATGTGGGCGCGCTAGCGCACCCGACGCGCCGGACCTGTGGACGGCCGCCGAACAAGGTTCTCCGGTCGGTCACTGCGGACCGATCAGACCCGTCCGGCTGCGCAGGTCCAAGCGGTGTTTCGCGGGTGTTGGCGCGCGCGCATCAGGCCAGTGCGTTTTCCTTCTTCAGGATCTCCAGCACCGCAGCGTCGACCTTTTTCTGCAGCGACGGGTCGCGCTTGAGATAGGCCTCGGCCTGGCTCAGCATGGTGGCGACGGTCGTGCCGGGCTCGGCCTCGGCGACCACCTTGTTGAACGCGATCTTCGACATGTTCTCGGAAAACTTCGACAGGACCCCCTTGATGACCTTGGCGCGCATCGTCTTCCCGAGCGTGTCGCTCTTGGCATATTTCGCCAGCGCGGCGGGGATCATCTGCTCGGTGAGCGTTTCCTTGGTCTTGTAGGCGACCTTGGCCTCGTATTTGGCGACATTCTTGAGCATCCCGGCGGTGAGGCCCTTGAAGAGCACCTCGGTCAGCGCATTCAGGAAGTCCTGCTTTTTCGGCGTTTTGCCGGATTTCAGCATGTCCCCGCACATCTTCGTCGCCTGGGCGGCGGCTTCCTTGTAGGATTCCGCGACACCCGTGGCGAGATAGTTCTTGATCAGGCTCTCGGCGATCTTGGGCGAGAGCGAGGGGAACTTGGCCGTCACCTTCTTGAGCATCACGCCCGCGACGTCGTCGATGTACTTCGTGGGCAGCTTGGCGCCGATGCCCGCCGTCAGCCCGCCGACGACCGTGTCGATCAGGATCGTCGACGCCGCGCCCCAGGCCGTCACCTTTTCGCCCGACGTGTAACGGCCAAAGGTCGTCGCGCTGCTCTCCAGGAACGCGACGCCGGTGCCTGTCGCAACGGCCGCCTGCGCCGTGGAGAGCGCCGCGCCCGTCACGAGCATCGGCGCGGCCATGGCGCCGACGATGATGAACCCCGTCGAGGAGGTGATCGTCATGGCCGTGGCGCCGCGGCCGGCGCCCTTGATGAATTCCGACAGGAAGCGCTGCACTTCGGCATAGGCTTCGCGCGTGGCCTTCTCGGCGGGGGGCAGCGTTTTCTCGACCTTTTTGAGATCCTTTGCCTTTACCGCGGCTTCAAACGCCGAGACGGCCGTGCTCTGCGCGCCGATCTTCTTGGGGTCGATGCTGGTGACGCCGCCCAGGATGCTGGACGTCACAAAGATCGACTGCTGCAACATGCCCTTCTCCATGCGGGCGATGTCGTTGTATTCCTTCCAAACGGCGTGGTTGTGCTTGTGCTGCTCACGGAAGGTGCGCGCGAGGCGGCCAAGGTTGTTGAGCAGCGAGGCCTTGACCTTGGCGTATTGCTTTTCGTCGACGAAGCAGTCCTTTCCGCCGACGGTGACCTTGTAGATCTTGGCCTTTTCCTCTTTCTTCTTTCGATTGTAGGTCTTCACGAGTGATTTGAAGACCATGTCGTCTGGGTCGATCACGACATCCTTGTCGCGGCCGCCCCCCATATGAATCTCCGCCAGTTTGATGCACTTGAGGAGCGTTGCGTCCACCTTGCCACTTTTGGAGGGCTTGCCGTAGCCATTCACGGACAGCAGCTCGCGCAACACGACCACGTCGGCGGGTTTGTTGGTTGCGGGTGGCTTGCCGCCGTCGCGCTTTGCATTGGGGTCCCCAACGGGGCCCTTGATCTTCATACTGGACATACTCTTCCCCATCCCCGTGGGGCCCCAATGCAGGAGCTCCCGCACGCGTTAACCCTAGGTTAGAGAAGCGCGGGCAGACGCCTCAAGCAACAGAATTTTAAGTGTTTTCCGTTTTGACAAGCCCCATCGGCGCCGTCTTGAGCAGTGATCCCTTGTAGGATCGTCAAAAAAATCCTGAGAATTTCCGTTTCGAAAGCGGCGTATGATCTATGGTTTGAGGACAGAGCCGCCCGGCTGGGGTGTCGGATCCTCCAGGTAGGACTGCAATAGCCGGTCCATCGCGCGCCGCGCGATGTGCTTGTGCGACTCGCCCATGCCAAGCGTCGCAACCATTTTCCAATGACCGTACATGATGGTGATGAGCAGGTAGGCCAATTCCTCGCAGGCCTCCATCGGCAACGACAGATGGACCTGCCGGATCTCGTGGCTGAGCACGGTCCCAAGGAGCTGGTACTGGTCGCGCAGCGCGGTGCGGATCTGGTCCGAGCGAGCGGAGAGGCTCAGAAGCGCGTCGTAGATCTGGTCATCGCGCGGTTTGGCGGCGCCCTCGAGCAGATCGAAGTAGAAATCGAAGAAAATGCCGAGGCGTTCTGTCCCGCTCTTGCCGGAGACTGAGGCGATGAGGACTTCGCGGTATGTGGCCGCGAGATGCTCACAGACGGCGAGCATCAGCGCCTCATGGCTCGGGTAATGGTAACGGACGAGCTGACGTGTGACCCCCGCCGCCTGCGCGACCCGATCGTACGACACATGGGGCAACCCTTCGGAGAGGAGGACGTCCATCGCTCCGTGCAGAATCGCCTCCGCTTTTGATCCCGTTGTCGCCTTGTCCATCCCCGTCTCAAACCCGGCTGCCCCGCCGCGCGAGAAAAAGGCGCACGTGCCCGAGGTGTCAAGCGTCGTTCGACGACGCTGCTGCTGGGCCGGGTGCGGGAGGTCGAGCTACGGAGCGGCACACGCCTTGTCCCCCGGTTGTGCCCCGGCCGCGCCGCAATCCTGGTGCTCAATTCGGGTGCATTGTCTCCAAACGGCTCACACGTGCAGTGCATTGGAGGGGTTCAATCGACCCGAAGAAGTTGAATGCAGGCGACAATCCGCTAACGTTAGGTCAAGGGAAGTGGATGCACGCTGCGCAAAACCCGGGAGCCGACCCATGGAAGGTCTAGACAGGAGCCGAGGGGAGGAACCCGAGCGGGTCGGGCCTGAGGGTCCTGCGTCCCACGACGCGATACAGCCGCTGGTGCGGGACGAAGGTGTTGACGCTCAGCATGCCGTGATTGCGGCGCTCTATGACGCGGTCATCGCGCCGGAACGGTTTGGGGCGCTCTTGCGGGCATGGGATTCGTTTTTCACCTGCCCGAGCGTTGCCGAGGATGCCCGTGTCTTCGACCCCGTGGTCGCGCATTTCGACAGGGCCGCCGAGGCCGTCGTTCGCTCGCACCACCCGGTCACGGACACGCCGCAGGCCCGGCTGGACGCGCTGTCGTGCCCGGCGGCCTACGTCAGCGCCGCGGGTCGCGTGCTGGCGGCGAATGCAGCGGCTTCGGATACGCTGGGGCTGCGCGAGGGCATGGAGGTCTTTGCGCTGGAATTCGAGCCCAAGGCCGAGACCGCCCTGCGCAAGGCCCTGCGCAGCCGCGTGCCGCCGCCATCGACCCTGCTGCGCTGCACGCCGCGGGATGATTTGGAGACGGAGTACTTGATCGTCGATCCGGTGCGAAACCAGGACAGCGGCGCGCTGTTGCTGCTTCGCTCCGTGCGTCAATTGTGGTCCGCGGCATTGGACGACGCGCTGGGCGATGCATTTGCGCTGACGCCTGCGGAGCGGGAGCTGATGGCGGCTCTGTTTCAGGGGGAATCAGTGCGCGAATATGCCGTACGCACGGGGCGGCGACAGGCGACGGTGCGCACGCAGCTATCGTCGATCCTGTCCAAGAGCGGCGTGCCGAATCAGGTTGAGCTGTTGCGCATGGCGACCTCTGTCGCCGGTCTGCTGGGAGAACGGACGAGCGCTCCCGCCCTCCGGGCCGTGCGGGACGGTGTGCAGATCCATGAGACGCACCACCTGTCCGACGGGCTCACGATCGAGACGGTGATGTCTGGAAAGCCCGATGGTTTTCCGGTTCTCTTCACGCAAACGACGACGGCGCCGACGCTGAGCTCCGCTATCGTCGATGCGCTGGCGAAGTACAACATACGCCTGATATCACTCGTCAAAAGCGGTGCGGGAAAGACGAGTCGCAAGCCTGTCTCGATGCGTCATGCGGAGTGGGCGCGGGCCTATCTGTCGTTGGCCGACCGGCTGGAACTGTCGTGTTTCGGGGTGGGCGGGCAATGCTCCGGCGGGGTCTATGCGCTGGCGCTCACGGCGGCCGCGCTGGACAGGGTAACCGGCTGCGTGCTGGTAGACGTCGGGGCGCCTCTGGTCGACGTCGGCATGATCCAGGCGATGCCGCCCAGCCCGCGGCGGCACCATCTCGCCTCTCGCTTCTGCCCGATGATGACGCTTGCCCCGATCAACGCGATTGCGACAGACATGCGCCGTTCGCCGGAAGGCGCGGCGCGCGCGGTGCAATACTTTTACACGGATTCCCCGGTCGATGAGGCCGTGGTTGCCAAGCGTCCTGACCTGCACCGCATCACGATCGACAATCTCAACTATGCCTTTGAGAACGCGCGCCAATTGGTGGCCGACGTGTCTGCCTGGAGCAAGGATACGACGCCGTTTTTTCATGCGGCGGAGGCCATTGCACCGCTGCATTTCTTCCACGGTGCCGAGAACCGTATGATGGATCCCGCGGCGATTGAGCGGTTCTGCCGCGAACGGCCGGACCGTCGCTCCGCACGCATCGTTGCCAAGAGCGGTCAGCTCGTGATGTGGGAGCATCCGGAGGCGTTTGCGGCGACCGTCGCAGAGCTCGTGCCTGAGCAATAGTAGCTCGCGTCTCGGAGCGGCGTTTTCGTCGCACGGGAATCCCACGCGAATCAACACGCTGCACCCGACTCAAGCTCTAGGGCAGACCGACTTGGAGGGCTTGGTAACAGATTGCTATTGCATCTTTGGAACGTTCCATATAGCGCTTAGATCGTTCCAAATCATGCTTGGGAGGATGTGGTTTTGAACTGGGGATTGATCGGCGCCAGCACGATTGCGGCAGAGCATATGATTGGTGCGATCCGGGCCTCGACCGGTAACACTGTCAGTGCTGTGCTGAGCAGTGACGCCGCACGGGGTGCGGCCTATGCTGAGCGCCATGGGATTGGCCGGGCGGAAACAGATCTCGACACCCTGCTCGCTGATGAGTCCCTCGGGGCTGTCTACATCTCCACGACGAACGAAAAACACTTTGCGCAGGCCATGGCCGCGATTGCCGCTGGCAAGCACGTTCTGTGCGAAAAGCCGCTCGCGATGACCTTGGCCGAGGCGTGCGGAATGGTCCGTGCCGCCGCGGACGCCGGTGTTGTGTTCGCGACCAATCACCACCTGCGGAATGCCGGATCGCATCTGAAGATCCGCGAGCTGATCGCCGCAGGACGGGTGGGCGAGGTGCAGGCCATCCGCGTCGCCCATGCGGTTCACCTGCCGCCGCATCTGCAGGGCTGGCGGATCGACAATCCCGCCGCCGGGGGCGGTGTGATCCCCGATATCGT